>DATKMP010000276.1:0-5397 GCA_035541775.1 Bacteroidota bacterium
CTACCGTTGAAACAAATCCATCCCAATTTTTTTAAAATGGCGGCGTCACGCACAAACGATTTGCGCGAAACATTACATGCACTTTCAATTTGTTCCACCGTGATTTGTTGTTTAGAAATGAGCAGTGTCAATTCTTTCCCTAACCGTTCCGGTATGGCCGGTGCGCCAAACTGAATGCCGGGCGTTTTCTTTGCTGCCTCACGAATCTTCGCCGTAAGCTCAACGATCAATGATGAAGTGCCAACATTGGATGAAGCAGTCCCAACGACTGATGATGAAGACCCAGCATTGGACGATTCAACCTCAGCGATGGGATTTGAAGACCCATTATTGGATGATGTAGACCCATCGATGGGCATTGAAGACCCAACATCGGATGACGCAGCCCCAATATTTGGCTTTGAAGACTCAGTGTTTGATGATGTAACCCCAACTATTGGCAATGAAGACTCAGCATTAAATGATGAAGACCCATTGTGCAATAATAATTCCGAAACTGAGGCAGAAATAGCGCTTATCTCGGATTGAATCTCTTGAAACAACGATTGCTGTGCAGCAATCTTCATCCGCAATGTTTCAAGTTTCTGCTGGATTACAAACAACGACTGTTGATTCGGCATAACAGCTTTCCCCATTTAGTTACATTTATAAGGTTTTATTCCCTGCCAATTTAAATACTCGATTTTCCGTGCATCATATCCGAGCCAATGGATAATTAATCTTTCAAGGAGTGTTTGTTGGCGTAACAATTCATTATAAAGTAAAATAGAGGTAATCATATAATCACTTTTTTCTCTTTTACCATGCATAATGTTATTTCTGTATGTAATAAAAGGAAAGGATTTCTTTGGATTTACACTTGGATAGATATCGTGTATGTCAATATTGTACATTGAAATAATTCGTAAAAGATATTCATTTGCTGAAATTCTTTTTTTATTGCTATTTTTCGCAGGTAGTAATTTTTCCTTTTTCAAACAATAGATTATTACTTCAATAACTGTATGTAAAACAATCAAACAGACTTCGGGATATTCAGATTGAATCCCTGTTAAAAACATCGATAATGCTTCATGAATATATTTTTTATGCCTATGATTAATAAAAACCGGCATCCATTTTTTTAAATAATTATCAATCTCAGAATAATTTAAAAGGACATATCTTCTTGTTTGTTTTACAAGTGGTCTTTTTATAAGTCTCAAAAAATTTTTTATCGGATGATTACTTTTTGAACCGTAGTAATCAATGCTCAATTTATAATATTTTGTTTCACATCGAAGGATGAAAGAAGTTAAATCAAGATAATCTTCGACAATTTGTTTTGATTGTTTGATAATATCATCTGCGTCTTTTCCGTCAACTAAAATTTCAAAAGATAAACCCGTCTCGGCTAATAAAAAAGTACCTTGCTTGGAATCCATTTCCATTTCACAAGAATGCATACTCGTTTGTAATTTCATTATGCCTAAAGGAGTCTCATATTCTAACCAGTCTTTATAATCAGGATGACATTCTTTATACTCCTGTGGTGCATGCGGAACAACAAGTTCATTTCGTTGTGGTATGGTATAATGAATAATGAGCTTTTTTATTTGCTCTTCATGATCAGGCGTAGAATAGTTGGTTTCGATTTCTAAATCAAAGCACTCAAACTCACAAAGTTTATCAGTTTCATGAGAAACACTACCATAGTGATTAAAAAATATATGATCAAACCGGAATGTAATATTATAGGCCGCTTGACTAGACGACCATATTCCACAAAAGTGGTAATTATTATTTCGAAGTATTCGAAATAATTTTTCTGAAACCTCTTCATCTCCGTAGAAAACACCCTTAATACTATTTTGCCCAACTTGATAATATGTTATTTCTGTTCTAATTGTTTCAATAGAATCAACATCATTCCAGATTTTACCAACTACGCTATATGTTTTGGCAAATGAATGCATTATCTTAGTTAAATAACAACCCGACCAATAATTTGCGTTGCATACCACCTCCAGTTATACAACAACTCAACCGTGAAAGAAAATTTTATTTCTTTTCTAACTTAATGACGATTTCCTGCAAGAATGTTTTTACTTCCTTCATCTCGTCGCGGATTTCGTCATCCTGAATTTTCTTTTTGATCGGAACATCGATCAGTATCTGCTGCTCGCCGTTACTCTTTCCGGTCTTCCGGCAAACCAAATTTCTCCAGAACGAAGTCCACGTCCTTGTCGCCGCGTCCGCTTAAGTTCACCAGAATCGATTTTTGTGGTTCCTTCTTCGCAAGCTTCAACGCATACGCCACCGCGTGAGCGCTTTCCAATGCGGGAATAATTCCTTCCAACCGGCTTATTTCAAAAAACGCATCGATACATTCTTTGTCGGAGATGAGATCATACTTTACTTTTTTCATGTCTCTGAGCATGCAATGTTCCGGGCCAACTCCGGGATAATCCAATCCGCTGGCGACAGAATACACCGGCGAGGGTTCGCCTTTTTCATTTTGCAGCACATAACATTTGAAGCCGTGAATCATGCCGGGTGTTCCGAAGGACATCGTCGCGGCATGGTCACCGAGATTCAATGAACGGCCTGCCGGTTCAATGCCGTACAATTCGCATTCTTCATCATCCAAAAATGCCGAAAAAATTCCCATCGCATTGCTGCCGCCGCCGACGCACGCAACGACGCTATCCGGCAGTTCGCCGGTCATTTCAAGAAATTGTTCGCGTGCTTCGATGCCGACCACGCGCTGAAAATCGCGCACCATCATCGGGAACGGATGCGGCCCGACCACCGAGCCGATGCAATAAATGGAATTGACCGGATCCTGCAAGTATGCAGCAAACGCAGAATCGACTGCTTCCTTCAACGTCTTCAATCCCGCAGAAACCGGAACCACTTTAGCGCCGAGAATTTGCATGCGCACCACGTTGGGATGTTCTTTGGCAATATCGACTTCGCCCATGTGGATTTCACACTCCAGCCCAAAATATGCTGCCGCTGTCGCCAGTGCAACGCCGTGCTGCCCGGCGCCGGTTTCGGCGATCAATTTTTTCTTGCCCATAAATTTCGCCAGCAATGCTTCGCCCATGCAATGGTTCAATTTATGAGCACCGGTGTGGTTCAGGTCTTCGCGTTTCAGATAAATGCGTGCGCCATATTTATCGGAAAGGCGATTGCAATAATACACCGGCGTCGGCCGACCTTGATAGTGTTTGCGGATACTTCGCAGCTCGGAAATAAAATTATGCGATTTGCTGATAGCAAGGTACGCATTGTAAATTTTTTTCATTTCCGCTTCAAGAACCGGAGGAATAAATGCTCCGCCGTAGTTCTGAAAAAATCCTTCTTGGTTTGGATACGTTTTAAAATAATTCGTTGACATAATATTCCTCTTTCAAAAATCTTTTGTAAATAAAAATGCGATGGTGACGTTACAGGAAGGGACAGTGAATCAAGAGATTTATTTCTTCTCGAGTTTAACCACCAATTCCTGCAAAAACGTTTTTACTTCGACCATCTCGTCGCGAATTTCATCATCCTGAATTTTCTTTTTTATCGGAACATCGATCAGCATCAGCTGCTCGCCGTTATCCGGTTCCGGCTGAAAATCTTTCATCACTTGCTTGGCACCTTCGATGGTGTACTTTTCATCGCGCAGCAATTGCTTCAGATGCATAATCAATTTGATATCTTTATTCGTGTAAATGCGGTTACCGGCACGATTCTTGGCGGGTTTCAGTTCATCGAATTCTGTCTCCCAGTACCGCAAGACGTATTGCTCTAATCCCGTAATTTTACTCACCTCGCTGATGGAGTAGTACAGCTTTCTGATGCCTGTATGCTTCATGAATTGCCTCGTCTGTAAAAAACAGTTTACTGCACAAAACATAGTAAAAGTTGCAGTGAGTTGCAACCTCGTGCAGCGATATTTCCTTGTGTTTAGAGGGAAATTCGCGCGTTGCTTTTCCTGCAATTTTTGGCTTAATTAATATGTCAAGGTACAAATGAATCCGTCCGCATCGATGCAAAACGATACGGGATATGGTGATGACAACAACGTAACTTTTAATTTTGGAGAAGATCATGCAAACAATTACAGATGTATGGGCACGCGAAATTTTAGATTCGCGCGGCAATCCGACAATCGAAGTGGAAGTGGAATTAGAAGACGGCACGCTCGGACGCGCAGCGATTCCCAGCGGCGCATCCACCGGCGAAAACGAAGCGGTCGAATTACGCGACGGCGACAAAGCACGCTTTCAAGGAAAAGGCGTTTTGAAAGCAGTCGAGAATGTCAACAAAGTTATTGCAGATGAAGTGATCGGATTCGATTCCACCGATCAAGTCGGCATCGACAAGTTAATGATCGAACTGGACGGCACACCGACCAAAAGCAAACTCGGAGCCAATGCTATCCTCGGTGTTTCACTCGCTATTGCAAAAGCATCGGCAATATCGTTGAACCTTCCGCTCTATCGCTACATCGGCGGCACGAATGCCAAAACCTTGCCCGCACCGATGATGAACATCATCAACGGCGGTTCGCATGCGGATAACAATGTCGATTTTCAGGAATTCATGATTTTTCCGGTTGGCATGCCGACATTTGCCGAAGCACTCCGCACCGGTTCGGAAGTATTTCATACATTGAAAGGTGTGTTAAAGAAAAAAGGATACAACACGGCGGTCGGCGATGAGGGCGGATTTGCACCAAATCTGAAATCGAACGACGAAGCAATCGAAGTGATTCTTGAAGCCATCACAAAAGCCGGATACAAACCGGGCGAGCAGGTGTACATTGCACTCGATCCTGCAGCAAGTGAATTTTATGACACCGACAAAAAGAAATATGTCTTCCACAAATCCGATAAATCCGAAAAAACTTCTGCCGACATGGTAAAGTTTTATGAAAATTGGGTGAAGCAATATCCGATTGCATCGCTTGAAGACGGCATGGCAGAAGGCGATTGGGATGGATGGAAATTATTGACCGATACCGTTGGCAACAAAATCCAGTTAGTCGGTGATGATGTGTTTGTCACGAACGTGGAATATCTTGCTAAAGGTATTGCCATGGGCGTAGCTAATTCCATTCTCATCAAGGTCAACCAGATCGGCACGTTAACGGAAACGCTCGACGCAGTCGAGATGGCAAAGAAAGCACATTACACGGCCGTGCTCAGCCATCGTTCCGGCGAAACCGAAGACACCACGATTGCGGACATCGCTGTTGCGACAAACTGCGGAATGATCAAGACCGGTTCCGCAAGCCGCACCGACCGTATTGCCAAGTACAACCAGTTGCTTCGCATTGAAGAAGAATTGGGCACGAACGCACTCTACGGCGGCAAAGCTGCTGTGAACGCAAAGCTGTAAATGTACAATCATTATGAAGCT
>DATKMP010000277.1:0-5699 GCA_035541775.1 Bacteroidota bacterium
CGCCATGCGAATTCCCAATCCAGTTCCGATGAGAAAATCTTGTGTGACAATGGAACCGCTTGAATCTCTGCCAAAGCCCTTCCACTGATCATTGTTTGACCATGCCGAACCTGCATCAATAAATGCTGTTCCAAGAATATCGGAGAACCCGATCGGCAGAGCGCCGAAAATTAAATACCGAAGCAGTGGAAATCTCAACTCAGCGTTAATCAAACCGAACTTCGTTCCGTTTTCCGTATTATAATCATAACCGCGCAACGGCAACACCGGCGTGAGAAATTGATAATCCTCGACATTGTTGATCGGTATTTCGTCATTCACAAACCTGCGATTCAGCCAACCTTCGGTGCCGCCGATGAAAAAATTTTGTCTGTTCGCACCGATGCTGATACCGCCGGAGAACCGATAAGCAAAAATAAAATCCTTCATCACTTTATTGTAGGAGCGATAATCTGCCGTGAAGGTTTGCATATCTAATCCGTCGCTTCCAATATTGGGCGTTCCATAAAAAAGAAAATTAAAGCGCGAACCGTTGTTGGGGGCAAACCACGCGCCCTGCCAGATGGAATTATCGTTGACATAACTGATAGACGGCAATAAAAACGACCGCGCCTGCGAGGGACTGGTTGCATCGTCCAAATTATCGCGCGAAAGATTCATCCACATCAAGGAAAAATCGATGCGATTGTATCGATCGATCGGATAGGATGCGAGGCCGCCGATGGCCCAGGTTTGATATCGATACAGCGTATCATTCACAAATAAAAATCGGGCGCTATGAAATCCTTGGAAGCCGTAATCGATGCGATGGGGAAGATATAAATATGTAAGCCCGTAGTCGCTGTTTTTTAAATCGATCATTAAATCGGTCCCAAGAATAATTTGATGATCGCCCAGCATATCGCTGAAGGCAAAGACGGTGCTGCCTTCTAATCCGTAAAAAGTGTTGTAATTCGTTGTGCCGTAAATAAGGTCGGGCGTAAAATTTAATTTGTAGCGGCGCGGAATATAATTGCCTTCGCTATCTTGATTATTCAATAATTCTGTTTGTGTAATCGGCGGCGCACTCGTCGAATCGTGCCACGTGCCGGAGGCAAAGACGTAGCTGGAAAGATCCGGACGGAATGACGAACGATCCTGCGTACCAACGCCGGCAGTATCGGCAATAATGACGATAGAATTTTTTGTCGTAATCGTATCCGACGAGAGGGCGGAAGAAGAAAGAATTTCGTGCGGCTTTTCCGTCCGCGGAAGATTGAATTTTTGTTTGATGAATTCCGTCGGTTCCAACTCTGTGACGCTGAGTTTGCGGTCGAACGGGCGCAGCATCAAATACAAATCGAACCCGCCTTCATTGAGCGACGCAAACACTAATTTTTCTCCATCGTGCGAAAGCGATAATTGATACAATCCGCTCAACGAATTCGTCATGGGATAGATGCTGCCCGTTTCCAGTTCTTTCACATAAATATTATTGATGCCGTTGCGATCCGAAATGAACAACATTTTTTTTCCGTCCGGCGAAATGGCCGGAGAAGATTCGTTGCTGTTCGGCCAATCTGTAACGCGTTTTATTTCTTTCGAAACAAGATCGATAGAATATAAATTCCGTTGTCCGTAATCGTACTGCCAAATTTTGAAATGCGGATCGAGCAGCGCCGGCGAAATAAAATTGCGCCGGTCGGATGAAAAATAAATCGTTCGATTGTCGGGCGCGAAGACCGGATCGTGATCGGTAAAGACATCGTTCGTCAGATTGGTTAATGCTTGTGTTTTGAGATTATAGATATAAATATCCGTTTGCGGCACTTGCATTCCGACAAACGTCAACCATTCGCCGTTCGGGCTCCAGTTCACAGAAAAAATGCCGTCAAGATCGAATGTAATTTTTTGAACATCGTTTGTCTCCACATCGACGATCATAATCGCGTCGCGCTCGCCTGCTTTCACCGCCAAGGCAATTTTTTTTCCATCCGGCGACCACGTAATTCCCGGCGTGAGCAAATGCAGTTCTTCAAAATTTTTCCCACGCTGGCCGCTCACTAATTTTTTTATAATCTCGCCATCCGACGCCGACATTAAAAAGATATCGAAATAATCATCACGGTCGGAAAGAAATGCAATCTTGTCGCCCTGCGGGGATATTGCCGGACTGGTGTTATAGAAATTGCCATCCTTCGTGTGTTTGGTCAATCGCTTGAATGCAAAATCTGCCGGTTCTTCGCGCTTGGCAACGTCCGGCCAGTACAGCGTTTTTTCTTCTTTCTGCCAGCGCTCGGATAACTCTTTGATATCCATGCCGAGCGCAGCTTTCAATCCGCGATCGACGCTGCGCATCGTTTTGATGCGATTAAAAATTTCGCCGATTTTTTGTTCGCCGTACTTATTGGCAATATAATACCAAACCGATTGGCCGCCGCGGTATGCAAAATATCCTTCTAAATAATTGATGGGCGGCAAATTATTGTGATCGGTAGCATCCCGCAAAAACATATCGGAATCCGTTTCCCACTGCTGCGACGCATACTCCGCAATTCCTTCATTCATCCACATCGGCAGTTCGATCGGCGCGCGGCTGGAAAGAAGCGCTTGCACCGTTCCACCCATCATATCGTTCAACACCGCATGCACCAACTCGTGATGAATGACATGACGGAACATTGCATAATTGCCTTCGAACGGAACAACGACGCGATTTTTAAACGACTCCGTTACGCCGCCGATGCCTTCTTCCATATATTCGGAAACGACATTCGTCTGTTGAAATTCATTATGAGAATTATACACGACAATGGGAATTCTGTTGTTGATGTCGTACCGAAATAATTGTTTGATCGAAAGATACGCCGATTCTGCCGCGTGCGCGGTGAACTGTGCAAGATCGTACCCACCTTGTGAAAAATAAATATCGAAGTGGTCCGTCTGGATAAATTGCCATTCGTAATGTTTGTACTGAACTTTATTTTTTCCAAACGTAGAATTTTGGGCAAACGCCGCTGCCGCACCCAGCGCAAGAACAATCCCTATGAACACTGCACGCTTCATTCTCTCATACTTTTTTTGGTAAAACAATTTCCTGCGCCTTTCGGTTCATAGGTATGGTAGAAAATTTCAGATGAAAAATCAAACGGAACCTGCAATCCGTTTATTTCGCGATTTCGGTTTCGGCTGAGTTTCATGAATCAGCAGAAAATCAATTTGCCGCTGTTCGGGATTGACACGAACAACTTTGACTTGAACGGCATCGCCCAAACGATATTGGTTGCCTGTGCGTTTTCCTTTCAACGCATATTGTTTTTCATCGAAGAGATAGTAATCGTCATCCATATCGCGCACACGTACTAATCCTTCCACCAGCAGATCGTTCACTTCGACAAAAACCCCGTACGCCGCAACGCCGGAAATGACCGCCGCATATTCATCGCCGATATGGCGTTTCATAAATTCTACCTGTACGACTTTGATGGCGGCACGTTCCGCTTCCATCGCCAATCGTTCCATCGCAGACGATTGTTTGGCGATAAAAGGAAGACGCTTGCGAATTGATTCACGCTCTTGCAGTGTGATGCCGTTTTGATACTGCTTTAACATACGATGCACGATGAGATCGGGATAACGGCGAATGGGCGACGTGAAATGTGCATAATAATCAAATGCCAATCCGTAATGGCCGATGTTGTGTTCGGAATACACCGCCTTCGCCATCGAGCGTAAAGCAACATCGTTGATGACGTTCTCCACTTCACTGCCTTTCACTTGCTCCAATAATTTTTGCAGCTCTTTCGAAGAAACGCCGCTATCCAAATTCAATGTGAATCCAAATTTTTCTACAAACAATGAAAGCTCGCGAATACGGTCAGGATCCGGCGTATCGTGCACGCGGTACAAAAACGGTTTCGGTAATTCTTCCTTGTTTCTGAAGCCGATATGCTTTGCCACCACACGGTTTGCCAACAGCATAAATTCTTCCACCAATCGATGCGCATCCAATCGTATTTTCTTTATAATATCGACGGGCTTGCCGTGTTCATCGAACACAAACTTCGCTTCCACAGAATCAAAATCGACGCTGCCTTCGCGCATGCGTTTCTTTGTCAGCACGGAACTAAGTTTGTGCATGTGAACAAGCATCCCGACAAACGACTCATCTTCTTTTGCAACTTGTTGCCCGGAAGTTTTGCTGTCTAATATTTGTTGAACTTGCTCGTACGTAAATCTTCGTTTGCTGCGAATAACGCTTTCACGAATTTCGTAACTGTTCACGGCGCCGCGCGGCGTTACATGCATCACCACGGAAAACGTCAGCTTGTCTTCATGCGGGCGCAAACTGCATAAGTTGTTGGAAAGATGTTCCGGCAGCATCGGAATGACGCCATTCGGAAAATAAACACTCGTGCCGCGCTTGATCGCTTCTTTATCCAGCGCAGATCCCTCGGTTACATAATACGAAACATCGGCGATATGCACGCCGAGACGATAATTGCCGTCAGGCAATATCTCCAACGAAACAGCATCGTCGAAATC
This sequence comes from Bacteroidota bacterium, assembly GCA_035541775.1. Lineage (GTDB taxonomy): Bacteria > Bacteroidota > Ignavibacteria > UBA10030 > UBA10030 > DATKMP01. Next base: position 4,525 of record DATKMP010000277.1, read on the forward strand.
TTTTGCATCCTGCGGGTCGATCGTCACACACACTTCGTTGCGCAAATCTAATCGACGGGCAATCTCCGTTTGTGGAATCATTGTCGATCCTGCTTGTGCGGCTGCAAGAACGTCGGCAGGAAATTCCGACGGCAAGTTGAACGCGCGCGCAACCGACCGAACTTCAGCAGACATTTCGCCTGCGTGTCCCAGCACTTCCACCACTTTGCCTTGCAGTTGTTTTCCCCACGCAGTGACTTCGACAACAACTTTATCGTTTTCTTTTGCACCTTCCAGTTGATTCCGTTCGATCAATATTTCCCGCGCGATGTGTTTATCCGACGGGACAACGAAATACAGCTTTCGTATTCGCTCAAGGGTTCCGACAAGTGTTTGAGTTCCATGCCGTATTATTTTTTCAATAACACCTTCGCGCCGCGCACCGCGTTCTTTCTGCTTCGTACTTTGCGGCAGCAATGCAACTTCCACGTTATCGCCATGCATGGCAGGTTCTAAATTTTCTTCCCGAATAAAAATCTCTTCGTTCGTTTCGTCAATCGTTACGATGCCAAAGCCGCGCGCGGTTACTTCCAACACGCCGACAAGTTTTTGCGGAATGTGCAAATGCCCGTATTTTTTTCCGCGCACGCGATTTATTTTTTTTTCATCCTGCAATGTACGCAACGCTTCTTTGAAAAGACGATAATCGTTTTCATTCCGAACACCGAGACGGCGCGACATTTCTTTCGACTTAAATAGTTCGTTCGGAAACCGTTCGAGAAATGCCAGAATGTGTTGACACAACGATTCTACCGTTGCATGGGTTTGTTTTGTAAGAGTATTCATAAAAATATTAAAATGAAAAACGATATAACAGCCGCAACGCATTCGTGGCACGGCGTTGTTCATCGGCATTATCGAGTGTTTCCACACGGTGTTCGAGCGTAAAGATTAAATTGCGAAGATGCTCCGAGCCGGTAACGCTGCTCATCGGCAGCTCGACACTGGCGTTGGTATTATTGATATCATTCAACACTCTTCCGCCGATGCGGTACACGGCTTCGCCTACCTGTCCTGTTAAACGAAGGTCTGCCGCCGTAGAAAATTGTCCGCCATAATACAGCACGTCCACCGATTGAACATATCCCATGGTACTTCTTCTCAACGCTTCGCTTAACGGACCTGTGAGCATACCC
>DATKMP010000278.1:0-5463 GCA_035541775.1 Bacteroidota bacterium
TTAATTCCTGCCTCGGTAATGCACCCATCGCCATTTTGGGTTCTCCTTGTGCCGGTATAAACAGCAGCGAAGGAATGCTGCGGATGCCGAACACAGCGGCAAGTTCTTGCTCGTCGTCGGTATTCACTTTATAAAAATTCACTTTTCCTGCATAGTCTTCCGATAACTCATCGATCACCGGCCCGACCATACGGCACGGTCCGCACCACGGTGCCCAGAAATCGACCATTGCCGGTAAGGTTCCTTGATATTTCCATTCGCGGTTTGCGGAATAATCAAACACTTTTTATTTGAAGGTTTCAGCAGTAAGATGTTCTGTCATGTTCATGTTCCTTTCATCCAGAAATATTTTATTCTTTTTCATATGATGATGGAATAGAAAAAAGGATTCAGTAGAAAGTACGAAATGTGGAAGTTTAATCTTCAGAATGAAATGGGCACCGATCGCCGATGCATTGAGCGTTGTGGGAGTGGAATTGGCATTGTATCTGTGTTGTCGTCGATAACGGAACGTGGAATTGTCTTTGAATCAATTCCGATGCCTGTAGAATTGCCAAATACGAATCCCGTTTGCAGCAGCGCGGCCCGCCGCATGCTGCAATTTTTAATAAGCTTTCTGCCGTCATCCGATTGCACAAACCCCACTCTTCATTCGAGAGCGGTGTTGCATTCGTCATCACACTGACACAAATACCTGTTCCCACCGCTGCGCCGCAGTTGCCGTAAAATCCGCAGAAGCCGCCGAGAATGTTTCCTGCCCGCCTCTTTGCCTGTGCAATCTTTTCGCGTTTTTCTACCGGCGATACCTTAAGGGCATTACACCATGCTGCAATAAGAACAGCAGGAACGAGAAAATGATGTTCCGGGCCATGCATTTTGATGGAAGGTGCATGCATTAAATTATTGGCGAGACCGATCGGATCGGATTCTTGCGTGCGATTGCAATACTGCTCGATTAAATCATTGGCAGAAGCACTATGACATGAATCGCAGATGTAATGCCCGTTCCGGCAAGCAGCATTCGCGTCATGCTCAGTTCCACAATAAAAGCATCGTAATGTTTGATGGTGTTCTGTGTATTCTAATTCTGCACCGCAGACCAGACATCCTGATTTATAATCCATAGAGGCAAGATACAGAGAATTTTCTTTGTTTGATATTTCTTACGAAACCTGAGCCAGACTCCATGCAGACATACCGCCGACCATATTCGCAGCCTGAAATCCGTTTTTTACCAAGAGCGACGTTGCAGCAGAACTTCGACTGCCCGACTGACAGAAGCAGATAATTTCTTTCTCTTTGTATTTCGTTAACGTGTCGAGTTTTCTGCTCAATTGATCCAGCGGAATGTGCAGCGAGCCTTTGATGGTTTTCTGCTGCCGTTCTTGCTGTGTCCGCACATCTAATAAAACAACATCCGGCGAATGCAATAACTCTGCTACCTGTTTTGGCGAATAATGCGGCATTCGAGATTTTTTCCACTTATTTAAAAGATACAGCGCTACTATCGCGGCCGCAGCGATGTAAACAAGGAGTTGTTGTGTTTCCATTCATTTGTTCCTTTTTTCCGTTTCCTTAATTTAATCCGCATGCACCGCCGCAACATCCACCAGACTCGCAGCTCGGAGCAGAGGAACAACTGCCGCTGCTTTCGTGGATTTGAACAGACGGCACAGACATTAATTTTTTATGTTCTGTGGAACCGCAAGATGGGCAAACGATATCTTCCTGAATTTCTTTTCCTTTGTGAAACACATCGTAAACGGTTTCACATTTCGTGCATCGATAATCATAAATAGGCATAACAACTTCCTCTCATTTATTTATTGGATGCTGACAATTGTAAAAAGATTCATTAAAAATACTCCGTTCATAGCGCCATCACCATTGTCCGGCATAAAGCTGAATGAGGATACTTGCCGCCGCAACACTAACCCAGATAATCAATCCGAGCAGGATGGGTTTGTATCCAGCACTCGCCATTTTCTTCATATCTGTTTTTAAACCGATAGCGCTGAGAGCCATCACGATTAAAAACTTTCCAAGTTCTTTCAGCAGAGCAATGATATGAGCGTTTAAAATTCCAGATGTATTGACGGCAGACATGAAAAGAAATCCGAGAATGAACCATGGGAATATTTTCGCAAATTGAAATGTTCCTGCCTGCCCATGCTGTGCGTGCTGCTTTTTTCTCATCACCATCAGCGCAACAAATCCGAGAGCAATCGGAACAATCATAATGGTTCGCGTTAATTTGACGATGGTCGCATAATCTCCTGCCTCGTTGCCATAACTGTATCCGGCGGCAACAACGGACGATGTGTCGTTAATCGCCGTTCCGGCAAACAATCCAAATCCTAACTGCGATAAACCGAGCGCGTGGCCTATTGCCGGAAAAATAAACACCGCTACAACATTAAAAAGAAAAACGGTAGAAATCGAATATGCAATTTCCTGGTCTTCTGCTTCAATGATAGGTGCAATCGCAGCAATGGCAGAACCACCGCAGATGGCTGTACCGACGCCAATCAAACTTTTCAAATTAAAATCTACCTTGAGGAGGCGGCCAATCAACAAGGCAGCAACAAGCGCAGCGGTGATCGTGGTGAGAATAATGATAACGGATGCAGTTCCCGTTGCATACACCTGCCGCAAACTTAATCCGCTGCCGAGAATAATTACTGCCCATTGCAGAATTTTTTTCGATGTAAAATTCATACCGGATGCGAAGGATGACGGCAATGGAAAGATTGTACCGATAAGCATTCCAATCAAAATCCCGAACACAGCTCCGCCGATAAGCGGAATACTGTTTCCGAGCATATAGGCAACAAGGGCAACGGCAAGCGACACACCGATACCGCGAGAATTATTTTTTAACCACATTACTTTTCCTTTGCAACTGTAATTAGTATACGGAAAGAAGAAATAAAATCATATGCTGAAGCTGAAGTGATTCGATTTTTGCAAAACCCGCTTGTTCTGCTGCTGCAATTATTTTCTCGGATGAAAGACGATGTTCTATGGGCGGCCCGGATTCTTCTTTGCGGTATGGCCATTCTAAGATACCAACACGATGACGCGCAACGCGGTGTGTTTCTTTTAATGCTTGAAGAAGATCGTCGGATTCATGAAGCACGTGCCCAAGAAATACAAGATCGAATGATCGATCTTCAAACGGCAGCACTTCAATTGTTCCTTCAACAAATGTTCCCTGCGGAACGAAGTGCTTCGCCGCATCAAGCATTTCCGGATTGGGATCGACACCAGTAACTTGCAATGAACGATTTGCGAATGCTTCGGCAAAGATGCCGCTTCCTGTCCCGACATCGACAACCGTACTAGCAAGTAAGTCGTTCAAACATGCATCGGCAACACGCTCCACTTCCAGCATCGCAACACGCTGCGGTGAGCGCAACCGTTCAAGAGCGCCTTGAAATCGTCGTTCATGCATCGTTTGTTCCCTTCTTAATCGATATTCCAGTAATTATTCAACAGCATTTGCACATGTCGTTTAGCAGCCGAACGAAGAATAGCGCTGGCACATTCACCTTCAAAAGCAACGCACCTCTCTTCTGCGATTTTCTGAGCATGCTTTCCGGACGGTGCAGTGCGTATTGTTTCTTCCATCTTCGAACAATATACTGCCAGCACGTTAACCTGATGTTTTTGATCATAATCTGGCTCACGCACGTACGGCAAAAGTTCTTCTTCATGAAACATACACAATCTTTCGCTTATGATCGAGTTTCTTGTTTATGAAAATATTGTTTTATGGAGAGTAGCAGCGGGCATTGCCTTCCAAAGTCTGTCATTCCTAGAAAAAACGCAGTGAGAGAAATGCCGAGAAGTAAAATTGAATTCATAGATAAAAGTAGAAACACCGTTATACCGATAAGTCCAAAGCTCTTCAATATTGTTCTTGTTATTTTTCGCGATGTCGATTCAATTATTTTCATCGTCTTTTTTCTTGATGGTCGTTAGTTTAAACGGAACATACAGCGGGCAGAACCCGACGATGCTGGTCAGCAAGAAAACGACCGCCAATATTCCGAGAAGAATCGCCGCAATGCCGCTGATCTGATCGGTGAAATATAAACCGGCAACAACGACGACGATGATAACGCGAAGTATACGGTCCGCGAATCCCATATTGTGTTTCATAGAATTTTCCTTTCTCAATGTTCTATGGATGTGATGCAGGAATTCTGAAAACGATGCAGGTGTTCTACGAATGAATCTTTTTTTTTCTTCGATCATCATATCTATAATCAATTTGACATGAAATGAAAAAGACTGAGAACGTATGAATTCATTACACAAGAAAATTCTTATTATTGGCGGTGTCGCCGGCGGGGCAACAGCCGCTGCCCGTGTTCGCCGTTTAGATGAACATGCAGAAATCACGATTTTGGAAAAAGGAAAATATGTCAGCTTCGCCAACTGCGGGCTTCCATATTTTATCAGCAGGGATATACAAAAACGTTCGAGATTGCTGCTTCAAACACCGGAAGGTTTTTTCAGCCGCTACCGCGTGAACGTCCGTGTCAACACCGAAGCAATAGAAATAAAGCGCGACAAGAAAATTGTTATCGCGAAAACGGAAACCGGCATGGAAGAAATTCCATACGATTCTCTGCTGCTCGCACAAGGCGGATCACCGGTGATCCCCAACATTCCCGGGAACACCAGCAATCATGTCTTTAAACTCTGGACCATACCGGATATGGACCGCATTCATAAATTTATCGAAGAACAAAAACCATCCAAAGCAGTTATTGTCGGAGGCGGATTTATCGGATTGGAAATGGCAGAAGCATTACATGCCCGCGGATTGAGTGTCACTGTTGTGGAAGCTGCATCGCAAGTCATGATTACCATGGATACAGAATTTAGTACGATGATCAAACATGCGCTGGAAGGACATGGGATTCGTGTCATTACCGGCAACAGCTTAAAAGAAATTCATTCCACCACTGCAACGTTGCAGGATGGCTCTTCAATCGAAACCGATATGGTCTTATTCTCAATTGGTGTTCGTCCGGAATTGACATTGGCAAAAGCCGCCGGACTTGATATCGGTGCAAGCGGCGGATTGCTGGTGAACGATATGCTCCGTACGAATGATCCGAATATTTACGCAGCCGGTGATATGATCGAAGTGGTCAATAAAATTCACGGACACAAAGTGCGTATTCCGCTCGCCGGTCCGGCCAACCGTCAGGGAAGGATTGCCGCAACCAATATGCTCGGCGGTGCAATGCACTATCGCGGTGCGCTTGGTTCATCTGTCGTTAAGGTTTTTCAATATACCGGAGCTTCGACGGGCTTGACAGAAAAAGCAGCACGCGATTCAGGATTTGATGCTGGTGTTTCATACGTGTTTAAAGATCATCACGTTTCTTATTATCCCGACAGCAAACAATTGGCGTTAAAAATAGTATACGACAAAAAAACGATGCG
>DATKMP010000279.1:0-14528 GCA_035541775.1 Bacteroidota bacterium
CGAGAATAAAATCAAGAAGAATGCAACTGTCGGGCACGATAACGCGTTCGACAGATGAGTGCGAAATATCGCGCTCGTGCCAGAGTGCAACATTCTCCATCGCAGCAAGAGCGTTGGAACGAAGCACACGCGCAAGCCCGGCAATCCGTTCGCAGATTATCGGATTGCGTTTGTGCGGCATCGCCGAAGAACCCTTTTGTCCTTTCGAGAAATATTCTTCCGCTTCCAGCACTTCTGTTCTCTGGAGATGACGAATTTCCACTGCAAACTTTTCTAAGGAACAGCCGATCACAGCAAGCGTGTTCATAAATTCTGCATGGCGATCGCGCTGTAAAATTTGTGTCGAAATCGGTGCCGGTGTCAATCCCATTTTTTCACAAACATACCGTTCCACAAACGGATCGAGATGCTGAAAGGTACCGACAGCTCCAGAAATTTTTCCGGCTGAAATTGTTTTTTTTGCTGCGGTGAGTCGTTCGATGTTGCGATTGATTTCACTGTACCACAATGCAAGTTTCAATCCGAATGTAATCGGTTCCGCATGAATTCCATGCGAACGCCCAATCATCACGGTGTGTTTAAATTCTTTTGCGCGACGGCCAAGGACAGCTTTTAAATCTTCTAAATCTTTCAAAAGAATTTCTGCTGATTGTTTCATCTGCACAGCAAGCGAAGTATCGAGCACATCGGACGATGTCATGCCAAGATGAATGAAGCGTGATTCCGGGCCGATATATTCGCCGACGTTCGTTAAAAATGCAATCACATCGTGTTTGACTTCCTGTTCGATTTCGAGAATGCGTTCTACTTTGAAATTCGCTTTTTCCCGAATCACGTTCACGGCTTCTTTCGGCACAACGCCGAGTTCCGCCTGCGCTTCGCACGCAAGCGTTTCAATTTCCAGCCAGATGCGGAATTTATTTTCATCTTCCCAAATTTTCCCCATCGCGGGGCGCGTATAGCGGTCAATCATTCGTTCGTTTCTCCGGGTGCGCGTTCGAGCACCAATTGTATGTCAAGATTTTTTCGTTCACGATACACCGTGAGATTGAGCATATCGCCGGCAGTCATATCCACCATCATCGCAAGCACATCTTCTCCGGATTTAATTTTTTCTCCATTCACTTTCATAATCACATCGCCGACACGCAAGCCCGATTTTTCTGCCGGACCTTTCGCCGCTACTTCACTCACAATAATTCCTTCCGGTTGTTTCATGCCGAGATATTTTGCAATGCGCCCATCGACGACCTGCCAGTCGAAACCGGCCGTTAAGCTGCGTGCCACTTTGCCTTTATTTTTTAGCTGGGCAACAACTTTTTTTACCTTGTTCACAGGAATGGCAAATCCATAGCCAATGTACGTGTTCGTTTGGCCGTTGGTATAAATGAGCGTGTTCATGCCGATCACATCGCCGTCGCTGTTCACCAACGGGCCGCCGCTGTTGCCGCCGTTAATCGCCGCATCGGTTTCGATCATATCGCGATAATATCGATTTTCGATTTGACCGAGTTTCATTCCTGTTGAACTGATGACGCCGACGGTCACTGTCGGTTTATCATTGATCTCAAACAATCCGAAGGGATTGCCAAGGGCAATCGCCCATTCGCCGATCATCACATTGTCGGAATTTCCGAGCGAGACAAACGGCAAATTGGTTCCATCAACTTTCAGTAGACAAATATCGGTCGCAGCATCGGTGCCGACAAGTTTTGCTTTCATCTGTTTGCCGCCCGACAGTGTCACGGTAATTTCCGTCGCATTGCCGGCAACGTGGTCGTTCGTGACGATGTAGCCATCGGGAGAAATGATGAAACCGGAACCAAGTTCTTTGACTTCCTGCTTGTATGTCCGATTGCCGAAGAACTGCTGAAAGAACGGATCATTGAAATATTGTGCAAACGGATCGTTGTAACGTACTTGCTGCACAGCCGTCACGTTGATACCAACCACCGCCGGACTGACTTTGGCAACAGCTTGCGTGATAGCATTTTTTCTTGAACTTGTAACATCATCTGTTTGCGCCGCCGGTTTTTCCTGAACCGTTACAGCTTGCGGAAAAGTTTTTTCAAATATTGGCTCTGCTGCATTTGCAGACTTTACGCCGGTAGATTTGATCGCATAGCCGACACCACCACCAATCAACAATGGAATGATGAGGATCACAAAAAAACGAATATAGGGATTGTTCATATTCTACCTCTCATAAATTCATTCTTCAACATCATTTTGTTTCTTTGTCAATTCTTTTATGATGTCTAAGTGGCTCAATAAAAGAATTCCACTTAGTATAAACGAAAATAACCGGTAATCGGTTGCACTCACATCGCGCATCATCACCAGTTGAATCCATGATGCCGGAACAACGAGCACCACGAACGGCGCAATGAAGATGGCTGCAAGGTTTGCTTTCAATATATCACGCGTACGCTTGAATGCAGCAAACCATGCAATGCACCACACCATCATATAACCGATGCCGATGGCAAACACGCCGCCTGCCGCTGATGCAAGTCCGCGGCCGCCGCGAAACTTGAGCCACACAGAATAATTGTGTCCAAGCAACACACCGAAGAGCGCCGTTGCTTGCAGCCAGAATTCTGCACCCATCACTTTTCCGGCAATGAAAGCGGCAGCGAATCCTTTCAATCCATCCAGCACACCGACGACCATACCGATGTGTTTGGATTGCGTTACCTCGAAGGCATTAAACGCGCCGGCATTGCCGCTGCCATGGTCACGAATATCTTTGCCCGACAACAACCGGACAAGGAGAAATGCTGTCGGTATGGAACCAAGACTATACCCACACAGCATATAATAGACAAATGACACGACGATCGATTGCCTGACGTTGTTGATAGCATCTCTTTTTTAAAATTACGGAAAAAGGAATGGAGTTGCAAAACAGGGAATTATCGATTTCCTAAAAACCGACTTTAAAAACCTTTAATCATGGACGTAAGGCCGCCGCGAATCATCATAATGGCAATTGCTGCCATGAACAATGCCGCAACTTTTGCAACAGCTTTGGAACCCGCCTCGCCCATCAACCCCAGCAAATGCGTGGCGTTGCGAAACACCAACCATACGATAAACAGATTCGAAAGCAACGCAAGAATGGCAGCAAAATAGCCGTATTGATCGACATCGATAAGAATTGTTGTCAGCGCCGCAGGGCCGATGATCAAGGGAATGCCGATCGGAACGACGCCGACTGTTTGCGATGGTGCACGGCGTTCTTCCGTCGCGGGATTAATCAAATCCACGACGGCAATCACCAACAGTACCACGCCGCCGCCAACACGAAAATCATTTTCCGTAATTCCGAGATAGTTGAAAATCATTTTACCGCCGAACAGAAAAATAATCGAAACGATGAGCGCGGTCATCGATGCATCGGTCGTTAATTTATTACGTGCATTTTTATCCATCGATTGCGTCAGCGACAGATATAGAGGAATCAATCCCAGCACATCGATAGCGACAAACAACGGAATAAAGGAAAGGAAAAAAACTTTGACATCCATCATAGAATCCTTTGAGATCGGTTCACGAGCCCTTCGTGTTTTTTTCTTCCAACCGTTTGCGAATAATGCCGACAATTTCTTCGTTGGACATCGCACTGCGAACGCCGGATGCATGCACTACCTGTTCTAAGGAACCTCGGTGTTCGGTAAGCCATGCCCACAAACAATAGCCCAGCCGATTGCGGTCGTTGGGTTCTTGTGTCGGAATATCGGCGACAAGGCCGTATGCAAATTTTTCCAATGACTCGCTGGAAGATTCAAGTATCGATGCAGGCGCTTTGGTTGTCATGTTTGCTCCATCAGAACGGATTCCGTAAAATCTGTTCCATGACAAGATAGAAAGATTTTTTCAAAGAGACAAAACGGTTTTGATTCATCTTTTTATTCAACTCGGAATACAAAGGATGTTTGATTTTTATTTCCTCGGGGATTCAATCGAAATAAAACATAATCTAAAAAACTGGGATCGACGGTTTTTTCCAGAATTAATTTTCTATGCAGTGCAGTTTCAACTTTTTGTTTTCGCAGATCGAAATCTTCTGTGCCGAACATCAAGGCATAATTCGGCTGGACACGCGCTTGTTTCAATTGTGCTTGCACTTCTTGCAGATCGCCGTCGTTGTTGATTTGATATTGATCCACTGGAAACTGATCGGCATAAAACATCGGCGGTTGAATGACGCCAAGATTGCCGCCGATCAACAGCATACTGGTGATCGGTTTTTCGTACAAATAATACAGCGCTTCCACACGCGATTTCTTTGCATAATACGTCGTGAATGGAACAAGCAAAATAATATTGATCACCCAAAACCATATCCATAATCCGCGCGTGCATGTGCGATGCTTTTGCCAGAATAAAGAAGTTTGCGAGAGTTCTATCCACCCAACAACGCTTAATGTGAGAATCAGTGGAATGACGGAAAAAATAAATCGTTCTTGCTTGTTGGGAAAATAGGAATGAAAAATAAAGAATACGATCACCGGTAGAGACACCATCATTGTTTTTTTCCAGTTTTTTAAAAATCCGTACAGCAGCATAAAACTTGCCGGCGGGATGAGTGCACCGGCAACTAAGAGCAAATAATTGTACCATGGACCCGTCGTGTAATCGTACCCATGGGCAGCGTTATATCCGACATACGAAAGAAACGCGGCAAACGGATATCCCCAGGCAAAAATATCTGCACTTCCCTGCACAAGCAGCATCGTCAAAAAACATGCGAAAGAAAAAAGCAAAAATTGTTTCCACTGCTTTTGATATAACAGCAACATCGCTACAGTCGCAGTGACAAACAATGTTTGGTAGCGAAAGGCAAACGCCACGCCGAAACAAATTCCGGAATACCAGATATAGGAGCGGCGCTCGGAAGATTTCAGAATGTAATATGTGCCTGCCATCAGCGGAGGAATGCAAACCATCTCGATCAAATTCCGCACGCTGAGGTACGGGAACGCCCAAAACAGCGCGAGCACAAGTCCTGTTTTTCGTGCTATGTCTTTCGTCGAAAAATGTTCTGCAATTTTAAATCCGAACGAAACGACGAACAGTGAATAGAATGCGTGGAGCAATCGCACCACCAGCATTTTATCCTGCGGGTCGCGCATGCCGAGCGATTGCAGCATATTAAATAATCCGAAATGCAGCAATGGATATACAATGCTGTGCCCGTGCGGATCATTATTGACGCGCCCTGTCCAGTATGTGATGTCGTGCATAATAATGAACGGCTGTTCGATGGGGCCGAAATGATCGTCGTGCATTCCATATCCTTTGGATAAAAATGCGGGGATTAGACGCGGAATCAACGCAATGATTAAAACAGAAAGGAGCGGGTGTTCATCCCAGAAGCGTTTGAGAAAATTTATCATCGTTCAATTTTTTTTCTGATCTGTGAGTTCTTTTTGTGTTGCATTGTCAACCTATCGGAAAGTTTTTGGAAAAGCAAGATCGATGTTGATTGGATGATTGAATAAATTTCGATTGGATGACTGTTGAGTCGCAGAAAACGAAAGGGCTTTCGCAAAGATCACATAGGAAATATTTATTCATCACGAAATCATCAAATCGTCAGATCAAAAATTTGATTGTGTCTCCTCCAATTTTTTTTTATTTTGAATGAAGCATAGATGCCCGGATGGCGAAATTGGCAGACGCGCTAGCTTCAGGAGCTAGTGGCCGCAAGGCCATGGGGGTTCAAGTCCCCCTTCGGGCACGTTAATAATTCAAGGTCACAGAGCGTGACCTTTTCTTTTTTCAAGATATGGCAATGCCGCATGGGGATGTGGAACAGCATGCATCGTTTTCTGTGTGAAAGAAAAAACTATGGACGTGTATTTCTACGAAACCTTTGAAGAAGAAGCCGAAGCATTAAAGAACTATCTCGGTTCCGATCTTTCTTACGAGATGACGCCGAAGACCATTCAAGAAACGAACCATACACTGCCGCCCGCAGCACTCATCAGCATCCGTACTCAATCGATCATTCCCCCTGTGTGGGCAAATCGATTAGACGGCGTGTTAAGCAGAAGCACCGGTTTTGATCACTTAAAAACGTATCTCACAAAAATTCAGAAGCCGCTCCCGTGTGGTTATCTTGAGGAATATGCCACGCGCGCTGTTGCCGAGCATGCCATCTTATTGATGATGGCGTTGCTGCGAAAACTTCCGCAGCAATTAGTTCAATTCAACCATTTTGAACGTGATGGAGTGACGGGATTTGAATGCGCCGAAAAAAATCTTCTTGTCGTTGGCGTGGGACGGATTGGCAGCGAGATTGCGAAGATCGGCATGGGTTTGGGAATGAATGTCCGCGGCGTTGACCTTGTGCAGCGGCATGCATTTGTGCACTATGTATCGCGTGAAGAAGGAATTCGGTGGGCCGATATTATAATTTCCGCCATGAATTTAACGCCGGAGAATGCAGGATATTTTTCCGAATCATTCTTGCGGCAAACAAAACGCGGCGCAATTCTTATCAACATTGCACGCGGCGAGCACACACCGACGGCTGTTCTGCAGAAATTGATCCAAGACCATCACCTCGGCGGTATTGGATTGGACGTCTATGAAGATGAACCGTCGATTGCAACAGCATTGCGAAGCGGCGCACCAAATTCTTTACCTGCACAAAAAGTTACCGCTCTTCTGCAATATCCGAATGTTCTTTTCACTCCGCACAACGCTTTCAATTCGTACGAAGCGGTGCAGCGAAAATCGAAATTCAGCGCAGAAGCAATTCGCTATTTTCTTCAACACCACGATTTCCAGCAACGGGTACTATCGTAAATTGATGCTTCGCGGTGTTCTATTCCGGTACGTCAGGTCGTTGATACGCCGGTATGTACACGGAGAACGTCGAACCTTTTCCAACTTCACTTTCCACCGTAACAAATCCTTTGTGCCCTTTCACAATTCCCATGGCATTGGATAACCCCAATCCCGTTCCTTTGCCGATTTCTTTTGTTGTGTAAAACGGTTCAAAAATTCTATCGACATCTTCCGCGGGTATGCCATGGCCGGTATCTTGAAATGCAAAGCACACAAATTTTCCGGGTACTGCATCGGGATTGCTTTCAGCAAGCTCATGCCCGACGATACGATTGGTGACCGATACAGTAATGGTACCGCCGTCCGGCATCGCATCTTTTGCATTCTGTAAGAGATTCAAAAACACCTGATGCAACTGTCCGACATCGCCGTTCATATTCCAAACGTTTTCTTGCACGTGAACTGAAAAGTGAATGAAGGAAGGAAATGTGCTCTGCACTATTTTTTGTACTTCACTTAATAGCAGTGCCGACCGAAGTTCCACGCGGCTTCCCTCTACTCCTTTGACAAACGAAAGAACCTGATCCACCATGTTTTTTGCATGATGTGTGCTGAAATCCATGGCGGCAATCACCGATTGTAAGGTTTCATCTTTGACATGCTCTTTCACCATCTCAACGCCCATAATGACCGGCGCAAAATCGTTGCTGAGATCATGCGCGATACCGCTCGTCAGCACGCCGATACTTTCGATACGCTGCGTGCGGAGAAACCGTTCCCGCAAACGTTTGACTTCCGTAATATCTGTGCACACAATCATCACATCGTCTGGATAATCTTGCTGATCATGCACCATGGAAAAACGGACGAAGGAGACAAATTCTTTTCCGATGCGCGATCGCTGAAATACTTCGCCGGACCAATTCCCCGCAGCAAGCGTTGCATGCCATGCTTCGTCGAATGTTTCCGCTCTATTGTACGACACGAGTTCCGTCACCTGTTTCCCGATTGCCTCTTCGGCATTCCAGCCGTACATCTTCTCCGCGCCGGCATTCCAGTACCGAACTGTTTTGGCTAAATTCAACACGATGACGGCATCTTGAGTCTTATTCAAAAGATCGGCCTGTTCTTGAACCCGCTGCTCGGCGCACTTACGACGGGTAATATCGATTATGACGCCTTCTATTATTTCTGTGGAAGAAAAATATTTTGCGGAAAACGAAATCCATAAACTCGATCCATCGAGACGCCGAATGAAATATTCTTCGCTATCAATATACCCCTGGGTGATTATTTTTTCCAAGATCTTTCCTTGGTACAAAGGCATGGAAGTATAGAGTGCCTTCGTTATTTCCTCCAGCGAATCAGTTTGGAATAAACGCAACATGGCATTGTTTGCATCAATGATTTTTTTCTCTTCGACGGAGAATCGCGCCATGCCGACCAGCGAATTTTCAAACAAGTTGCGGTATTTTTTTTCGCTTTCGGCGACACGTTCCAATTCTCGCTGCTTTGCCGACAGTGCCTTCCGTTTGCTGATAACGATTGCTGAGATGAACGCCCCGGCCAAGAACACCATCACCAATGTTCCTGCTATGACCACAAACCAGATATCAAAATGTGCTTCCATAACCCTCCGGCAAGTGAGTTTGCTATTTCGTTTCTCTTACTCCACGTTTATTTTAACTGTACGAACATTGTTCCCAAATCATATTTCTTTTAAACACCTCGTTGTTCAAATATAAAAAAAGAATTTTGCATGACAAAATCGAATCCGAACAAAAAATAGGGACAGCGGGGCGACTCGACGCTTTTGCGCGATAGAAGCCTATAGGAAAATACAGCCCTGAAACCTTACAAATGCCCAATATTTTCAATGAGAATTTTCTTCCTTTCCGGTATGCAGAAAAACGCGCGGAGGAAAAAGAGGTGCTGGATGATGATAAATACCAAGTTAATAACCCAGAGATTGATCATTACTTGCGCGGGTAAATTTTTAAGCATCACATTAAATGAACCGAACAACACAAATGTTGCCGCAGCATATAAGACAATGCCGCTTACTGTCCAAAGCCGTGCATCATCCTTCCACGTGTGTTTTTCATCCTGTAAAACAACCATCAGCAGCCAGGTACCAAATATTATCTGTATCGCTTCGGATATATCGCTCGTATATGTTGTTGTTTCATAAATTGGCTCGAATGTAAATAAGCCGATCGTCCAGATGACAAAGTACAAAACAAAACAACCGATCAAATATCTTCCATACCTTCGACTTGTCTTCCAGACATACAAAACTAAAACCAACAAGATTAATTCAATTGGATCATTGATGTGCAAAAGCCAAAGATCGTTACAATGATGTTTTACGAAATACAATTCTATGCAAGTCATTACGACACAAAACAATATATACCATTCAAGAAACCGTAGCGGTTTTAATAATTGTTTATACTTATATAATCCTACAAATCCAACAATTACTTGTACTGCCAATGAGATATAAAAAATGAAATAGGGCACTTTTATTTCGATAATTCCGTATTGGCATCACACCATGGTGGACAAGGCAAACTTTTTTCCGCGATCCCAGCTTTCGTCATATCTTTGCCTTTTGCATCAACGCCCACAAGAACGATAGTTGGTTTGCCATCTTTTGTCTGCGCATAATAATAGCGAATTGCCACGCATCCTTTTTGTGCAAGAATTTTATCGAAAATTTTTCTGTTGAACATGCCGCCTTTAATCTCGGTGGCTTTTGTACCGGCATTGCGCGCTTTAATTAATTCCTTCGCTTCCTGCAAGCTGATGGAATGGTCTCGCGCGAGCAGTTCCTTCATCTGCGGTGCGCCGCTCTCTTGCTTTTTATCCTGTTGTAAAAATGCGGTGGTGCCCAGCACGACTAGAATTGCAGCGCCGGCAAGGAATAACATCCGTCGAAAATTCATATTACCCTCCAGTAAAAAATGAATGTGACTTTTTTGAATCCGCTTCGCTGCAAGCTGCACAGCAAGCGCTCGACAAAAAAGTAAGTGAAAAAAGTAAGAATTCAAAGAAAAAAAATAACTGGACGGCTCAATTGCATCTCAGACCAGTGTTTTGCATTTTATAAGTATACAATTTTAAAACAGCGACTGTCGAGATGGAAGATTGCAAGATCACGAAACAGAATGATAAGGACACATACGTATGGTAGCAGAAGATGTAGTACTCGGAGTCGATATCGGCGGAACCAACACCGCGATGGGAATTGTCGGCCGTAGCGGAACGTTGATTGCAGAAACATCGATTCCCACCGAAGCGCAAAAACCGGCGGCGGTTTTTTTTGACCGCTTCCACACGCAAGTAGAAACGCTGCTCGCTCCGTTTCGGCACACGCACAATCTTATTGGCATCGGACTCGGTGCGCCGAATGCAAATTATTATAAAGGCACCATCGAGCGTCCGCCGAATTTGAGTTGGGAATTTGTGGATGTCGTCGGCACATTGAAGCAGTGGTACACCATTCCCATCGTGCTGACCAACGATGCAAATGCGGCCGCGCTTGGCGAAATGCTGTTCGGCGCGGCAAAAGGCATGAAAGACTTTATCGAGATTACACTGGGAACCGGCGTAGGGAGCGGAATTGTTGCAAATGGTGAAATGATTTATGGCCACGACGGTTTTGCCGGAGAAATCGGGCACACGATTGTCGATCATAACGGCCGGACTTGTGGCTGCGGCAGGCGCGGTTGCCTGGAAACATATACCTCGGCAAACGGCATCCGGCGCACGGTGGATGAACTCGTTCGTACCACAGCGACGCCGAGTGAACTGCGGAAGATTGCGTTCGATGACCTGACATCGAAACAAATCTATGAAGCTGCGCGGCGCGGCGATGCGCTGGCGCTGCAAGCGTTTGAAGTGACAGGGAAATATCTCGGCATGGCACTTGCGGATTCCGTTGCCTACACAAGTCCGGAAGCAATCATTTTATTCGGCGGGTTGGCCTTGGCCGGCGATTTTATATTTACGCCGACAAAGCATTATATGGAAGAGTATATGATGAATATTTTTAAAAATAAAGTTCGCTTGTTACCGTCCGCACTGCCGCAAGGCAAGGCCGCCATCCTCGGCGCAGCGGCATTAATCTGGAACGAGCTGCTGTGACGGGCAAAGCAACAAAGAGGTCGTTCGGAGCATAAATGAAACTCCTCACAGCCAATATGAAAATGGCAGACGTTGTGCACAGCAATTATTTGCTGATGCCGGTCATCAGCCGGTTCGGCATTCCGCTGGGATTCGGCGAGAACACGGTGAAAGCGGTGTGCCGCGAGCATGGCATTGATGTGGAATTTTTCCTTGCCATCGCCAATGCCTTCAGCAGCGAACATTATTTTCCAGAAAAAAAATTGCAGGCATTCAACGTGCTGATGATCGTTGCATATCTGCAAAAGACGCACAAATATTATATCGAAACGGAAGTGCCGCTGATCGAACGGCTGCTTCGGGAATTCATTCAGCATCATTCCGCCGATAAAAAAAATCTGACGCTCATTAAAACTTTTTTTCTGGAATACAAAAAAGAATTATTGGCACATCTTGATCGAGAAGAAACGACGACGTTTCCGTACATAAAACAGGTGTACCATTTATTTCACGAGCGGCACGCCACCCGCGAAGAACGAAAAGCGTTGTCCCGCTATTCCATGAAAGTCTATGAAGAAGAACACAGCGACATCGATGCAAAACTTTATGATTTAAAAAACATCTTAATCAAGTACGTTCATGGCGATGAGATGCATGAAGTGTACAATGAAATTATTTTTGAATTGTTCCGGCTGGAAAAAGATATTCAAGACCACACACGGATCGAGAATACCATTTTGATGCCGTTGGTGGGAGAAATGGAGAGCGAATTATTCCATGCTCCCCGAAAGAAAACTGCGGCGATGCAAAGCATCGAACATCTGGAACCGCCGCCGACTCGCATGCCGGCGGCCACGCTGCAAGCACAGATTGCGGCAACCGGCTTCCGCAATCAAGAAGTATTGACGGAACGCGAAACAGAAGTGCTGCGGCTTGTTGCGTGCGGCGACCTGAACAAACAAATTGCCGACAAACTTTCCATTTCGCTGCACACGGTCATTTCACATCGAAAAAATATTACACGCAAGCTGCAAATAAAAACCGTTGCCGGGTTGACGATCTATGCGCTGCTCAACGGACTGATTTCTTCCCGCGATATCAGCTGATGATCATTTTCATTTTGACATCTTCCAAAATCATGCCTACCTTTTTAACAATATTATTTTGAATCATACGAGAAAGAGTATTATGAACCAAAGAATCATTACCATCATCGCCTTCATCTGCATCATTCCATCCGTGATGCACGCACAAATCGAACGGCGCGATACGGCGTTGTTTGTAGAACCGAAAAGCGAATTCTGGGATTCGATTACAACATCCTTAGATAAATTTTATAAAAAAGAAACGCCGCCGAAGAAAGTTCTTCGCGTCGATTTCAGCAAATACAATCCGCCAAAATCTACCGACGAGTTCAAACAATACTGGCACAACAAACCGGTCTCGCAGGCAAATTCCGGCATGTGCTGGTGCTTTTCCACGACATCATTTTTAGAATCCGAAATTTACCGAACCACGAAACGGGAAGTAAAACTTTCCGAGCTGTACACGGTGTACTGGGAATATGTCGAAAAAGCACGCGGCTTCGTTCGCGCGCGCGGCAATCAAACATTCGGCGAAGGTTCGGAATCCGAAGCGGTGCTTCGATCATGGGAACATCATGGCATCGTTCCGGAAGAGGCGTACACGGGATTGTTGAACGGGCAGCCGTTTCACGATCACACAAAATTATTTGCCGAGTTAGATACGTATCTAAAATCGCTGAAGGCATCGAATGCATGGGATGAAGATGCCGCCGAGCACACCGTGCGCGCCATCCTTAATCACTACATCGGTGCACCGCCGGAGAAAATTTCCGTCAACGGAAAAGAAGTAACGCCGAAAGAATATTTAGAGAAAACACTGAAATTGAATTTGAACGACTACATCGAACTGACGTCATTGTCAGACCGTCCGTATTATGCATGGAATGAATACGATGTGGACGATAATTGGTGGCACAGCAAAAATTATTTCAACGTTCCGCTCGATGTGTTTATGAATGCCATCAAAACCGCAATCCGCAACGGCTACACGACCGTGATTGGCGGCGACGTTTCCGAACCGGGTATCGAAGGGCATGCCGGCATTGCCGTGATTCCGTCGTTCGATATTCCCTCGCAGTACATCGACGAGAACGCGCGCATCTTCCGTTATAAAAACGGAACGACCGGCGACGATCATGGTATTCATCTTGTCGGGTATGCGGAAAAAGGCGGCAGAGATTGGTACTTGATAAAAGATTCCGGCGCAGGTTCGCGCAACAATTCACATCCGGGATATTTTTTCTTTGAAGAAGATTTTGTGAAACTGAAAATGCTGACGGCGATGTTCCCGAAAAGCGCTCTTCCAGAAATTATAGCAAAGCTCCCGAAGTAAATCATCGATTTCCATCACAACACCTTCGTTCATTCTTAACACCATGGGCGAAGGTTTTTTATTTTAGAGCTTGCGACCAATTAACGTCATTCGTGCGTTGGAATCTTCAAAACCGACTTCGAACTTGAGCGTGAGCAAAATCGATTTCAATTCGGAAATTTCCAGAAGACGGTCATGCGCAACCGCGCCGCCGATTTTGGCGTGAATCGTTGTAATGGTTTCTGCGTTCAGCAAATGAATGATGCTGACAGTCCCGCCCGGCTTCAACACACGCCGCACTTCTGCTACAACATCGGGAACGTCCTCCAGATGCGGAACAACGGAAAGCATATACACGCGGGCAAATGTTTCATCGGAAAACGGTAGCTGATGTGCATCGCCTTGAATATATTCGCGAACATTGGAATATTGTTTTTCTTTCGCACACTTCAGCATCGATTCCGAATGATCGAATGCCGTTACGTTCCATTCGGATAAAAACGGAAACAGAACGCCTGTACCGCATCCGAGATCAAGCACATTCTTCCCGATCTCACCCGGCGTTTCAACAATCGAAATAATTTTTTGTAAATAGCCGGAATCGTCGCTGGAAAGATGTTCATTCCATCGTTCTGCACGTCGATTAAAAAAATCTTTTCGGGTTTCTGAAAGGATGTTCATGGAAACAAAACTTAAAATGGCAATCCGATTTTATATTTGACTGCGAGCATACGTAAAACCGTCGTTGCAGCCACTGCTGCAGTCGATGCAGAAACATGGTCGCCTGTTACTTGCTTTATGATAACGTATACAACCGAACCGCCGAGCGCGCACGTTGCATATAACTGTTCGCCCTGAATGAATACGGTCGGAACTTTGTTACATAAAATATCGCGCATCACGCCGCCGAAGGTTGCCGTGATGACGCCCATCATCAGCGAAATAATCCAGTGAACATGCAATTCCATCGCAAACGCTGTTCCGACTGCTGCATACAATCCTAACCCGAGTGCATCGGGAAAAATAATCGTGCGTTCTGTTAATTTGATTTTTGCAAACACCACCAGCACCGCAAGCAGAATCGCAAAACCCAAAACACCGACGACATACCGCGGATCGGAAATCCAGAACAACGGATAACGGTTGAGCAACATATCACGGATCGTTCCGCCGCCGAGCGCAGTAATAAACGCAACGATGCA
>DATKMP010000280.1:0-3283 GCA_035541775.1 Bacteroidota bacterium
GAATTGTCCTTCCTGCTGCATCACGGTGATGTTCGCGCATTGCGCATCGCGAATCAGATCGCTATTTACTCGCACGCCGTAATTTTCCAGCAAGTCGTTCAATCCGAGATCGACCGGCTGCGTCATCCGCTGCTGCAGCGATGCTTTGACGGTGTTCAATAAGAATGCAATTTTTCCACCGTGCATAAGATATTGATCGATCTGACATTTTGCGGTGTCGTTGAATTTCGATTCCGGCGCAACAACCAAGAGCGCGGAAAGATCCTGCGGAATAACGGTTGCGGATGTACTTAAATCCACCGGAACAAGATCGTACTGCTTGCTCATCTCCCCGGAAACTTTTTTCATCGCATCCATTCCTGCTTCGCCATGACCGGTGGTGTACCCGATTCGTTTTTTTGCATGCTGCGTAAGGCGCTTGATGGCCGAACTGAGATCGTATTCGAACGAGCCGACATTTTGAATCACCGGCAGAACTTCTTTTTTATCTTCGTACAATAAAACGATACCGAGATATGCTTTCTTCACCACAAGCTGGTCTTTTTCAATATCCTGAACCTGCACCGGCATCACGCCTGTTTCCTGTGCATCGCGTTCTGCTTTTTCGCCTTCCGGATTGATGAAATCGAATTGCAGATTTCCTTTTGCGTACGCTTTGTAATCGTTCAACATATCCAGTACCTGGCGCCGCGTGTTGCTGTATGTCGCCGGAAGATTTTCGGTAAAGTACGCTTTGATCGTCAACCGGTCGTCAAGATTACGGACAAGATTTTTGCTGGCATCCGATAATGTATACACGCCGGATTTCGTGAGGTCGATACGGGTAAAAAGTCGCACCGAAATAAAATTAAGAACGATGAGAATGCCGAGCACGATAGCGGCACGAATCAACGATTGAGTTTTTTTAGTATTCATAACCATCAACAAGTTTCATTGTGAAAAATCTATTTCGCGATTACCATTTTCTCCTGCCTAGAGAAATTACCGTGAGATACAGCGAAAATCCGAGCATCGAAAGAAAATATATCATATCGCGTGAATCGATCACGCCGCGTGCAATGCTGCCGACGTGATAATCGATACCGACATATTCTACTACGCTTGCGGCAAAATCCGGAAGATAGATCAAAACTTTATCCAGCATGAAAAGCGCCAGCATAATGAGGAAGCCGACGATGAAGGCGACAATTTGATTGTCGGTAATGCTGGAAGCAAACAAACCGATGGCGACATATACGCCCGCCATCAGCATCAGTCCAAGATAGCCGCCGATGACCGGCCCGTGATCAACCGAACCGAGCAACATAATCGTGATATAATAAAGCAAAGTCGGCAGCAGCATACAGCCGATAAGCGCCCACGCGGCAAGAAATTTCCCAAGCACAAGTTCCCAATCTTCAATCGGTTTCGTCGTTAAAAGTTCGATCGTGCCGGCTTTCTTTTCTTCCGCCAGCAGACGCATCGTGATGGCGGGAACGACAAAGAGAAAAATAATCGGAACAAGTTCGAACATCAATCGCAGCGAAGCGACGTTTGCTAAAAATAAATTACTGGAGTGGAACCATCCGACAATCGCAAGGAACACGACGATCACTACATACGCCACGGCGGAATTGAAATACGAACGAAGTTCTTTGCGGAAGACCGTTCCGGTGTTATGTAAACTTGGAAGAGATTTAAGACTGATATTCGTCATGCTGCACCTATCGATTGCTTCAATTGTCCCGGTTGAATGGCGGCCGTTTCGCCCGTGGTCAGTTTGTGGAAGACTTCTTCCAGACTTGTTGCTGTGCGTGTCAATTCCAACAGTACCCAATGTTCGGCAACTGCCTGATGGAAAATTGCTTCGCGGATGTCGCTGCCCTTCAATGTGTGCAGTGAAAATTTATGCGCGCCGTTTTCTTCTCCATCGTATTGAACGGTTTCGACACTGGCAAGCGATTGGAGTTTCGGATAAATGTCCGTCATCGCATTGGCAACCGGCGCTTTTAGTTCGAGCGAGATTTTTTCCGAACCGCGGAAATTATTTTGCAGTTGTTCCAGCGTTCCGTCTGCGGCAATCGTGCCGTCGTTGATGATGATGACGCGATCGCACGTCGCCTGCACTTCCGAAAGAATATGTGTGGAAAGCACAACCGTTTTTGCACGGCCAAGCTGGCGAATAAGATTTCTGATTTCGACGATTTGATTCGGATCAAGTCCGCTGGTCGGTTCATCGAGAATCAACACTTCTGGATCGTGCACCATCGCTTGCGCCAATCCGACGCGCTGGCGATATCCTTTGGAAAGTTCGCCGATATCTTTGTGCCGCACATCGCCGATCCCGCAGAGTTCGATCATTTCTTTCAGACGGCTGCCGAGCAGTATGCCCTGCAATCCATGCAGCGATGCTGCATATTCTAAATATTCCACCACATTCATATCGAGATACAGCGGATTCATTTCCGGCAGGTAGCCGATTTTTTTTCGCACCTCGAGCGAATGCTGTTCGATATTCATGCCTTCTACTTCCACCGAACCGGAGGTCGGCGGCATGTAGCAGGTGATAATTTTCATCGTTGTGGTTTTTCCGGCACCGTTCGGACCGAGGAATCCGAGAATTTCTCCCGTCTTCACGTCGAAGGAAATGTCGTTCACGGCTTTTTCTGTGCCGTAAAATTTTGTCAGGTTTCGTACTGCAATAGCCATAGAAAATGCATTTAATGTGATTCAAATAAAATTTACTGAAACGCTTCCGTTGTTCAGCGGATTTATAGTATTAAAAAGAAAGTTGTGGTTCAAGACTTCAAATCCAAGAAAATATATCCAGCGATTTTTTCGATAATCATAGACGCACTGAATAATGCACGGGTTCCCGATAAACCCAAAAATTTTTCCAACTTGACTTCTCTTAATTTTTTTTTATCTTGATAGAGAGTTCTTTACTATACTTTTTTCTTATCAAGAACAGCCGAGGGATCAGGCCCGATGACGCTGTAGCAACCGGTTCACAAGATGTCAGGTGCTAAATCCTGCTCCGCATTCGGAGAAAGATGGGAAGAGACGGATACAAAAACAATGTAACCTCTTCTCTCATCAGGAAGAGGTTTTTTTATATCCGTTCATTTATTTAAGGAGTATCTATGCGTCCACAAACAATTGCCATTCACACCGGAGTCTCAAAAGATTCTGCGTATAACAGTGTTATGACTCCCATTTATCAAACTTCGACTTTTCAATTTGAAGACGTTGGAGTTCATAAAGGGTACGATTACACGCGCACGGCAAATCCAACCCGCACGGC
>DATKMP010000281.1:0-5279 GCA_035541775.1 Bacteroidota bacterium
AAGGTTAGGTTTATTTTTTTGGTTTGGTTTAGATTGTATTTAATGACCGAGAAACAATACAATGCAATATGAAGTTATAAAAAAATAGTTTATCCCGATTCATCAGGATTGTATAACATTTTTTACTGACGTTAGCTACAACTTCCTGTTTCAGAAGAAAGGAGTCTGATCTCATGAGAGTCTTTTTCCTTATTTTGAGTCTTTGCGTAACTTTGATGATGATTCCAGCAACCGAGTCTAAAGCTCAGTGGGTATCAACAACTAATTTTACTACCGACATTATTACTTGTCTCACTACCAATGAAGTCGAGCTTTTTGCCGGAACATCAAAAGGAACAATTTTCAGTACTGCAGATAATGGATCTACATGGACGCTCAGAGATTCTGGCCTAACGTGCACGTCTATATTTACTGTTGCATTTCAGGGTAGTGTTCTTTTTGCGGGAACAGATAGCGGAGTATGTAAATCTACCAACAATGGCAATCTCTGGTCAAAATCAAGTGAAGGTCTCTCTCAGAGCAGCATTCATGCAATTGCGGTCAATGATACATTCATCTTCGCCGCTACAGATCATGGCATCTTCCGATCTTCTGACAGCGGAAGATATTGGCATGAAGCAGATAGTGGTCTCACATCCACCCGTGTTTCATCGCTTGCGATAAGCGACACGAACCTGATCGCCGGTACCGCAGGAGGAGGAGTTTTCATTTCTAAAGATAACGGCAGATATTGGTCGGGCGTTTACTCACGACCAGGATCCTTCTCCGTAGGTAAATTGCTCGTGAACAATGCTATGGTCTATGCATCCTTTGGCTACGCACCACCTTATGTCGCTTATTATGCCGGTGTATGTGTATCGAACGATTACGGTAATAGCTGGAAGCTGGGTTATTCGTATGGCAGCATTGAAGGGGCAGGCATGATCGTCTATGATTTTGCGTCAAGTGGAACGCAGCTATTTGAAGCAGCCAGTTTTCAAGCATTTGGAAATCCATCGATCAATGGCGTTTTTTTATCGCGGGATTCTGCAATGAGTTGGTCAAATGTCTCAACTGGTCTTCAAGATTCCAATGTGTGTTCTCTTGCAATATCCGGTTCATGGCTTTTTGCCGGAACTTACCAAGCTGGAGTTTGGAAACGCTCTCTCTCCGAGATGATTGCAAGCATCAGCGATCATAACACATTGCCTGAAAAATTTTTACTTTTACAAAATTATCCCAATCCGTTTAACCCGACGACAACAATACGTTATCAACTTCCTGCAGCCAGTAATGTGTCGCTTAAGGTTTATGATATTCTTGGACGTGAAGTGGCATTCTTAGTGAATGAAAAACAGAATGCCGGAGCACATCAAGTTTCATTCAATGCAAATAAATTATCAAGCGGCGCATATTTTTATAAGATTCAAGCCGGAACTTATATCTCAGTAAAGAAAATGGTACTGCTTAAATAGTGCTTTGACGAAGCTCACAACATAATACCATCGAAACATTCATTCCGGATAGTCCTCATTGACAGATCCATCTCCTTCCTGAGACGATTGCTTTTCTTCATAGAAAGCGCTATGATATTCCAAGGTTAGGTTCTTGATTTAGATTGTCATGAAAGCCGTGTTGAAATATAATTCAATGTGAAATTATAAAAGAAGATGTCTGATAAACAAACAAGTCGAACGGCATTCGGAGCGGCGTATATGCGTGCTGCCCATCAACTGTTGGATGCACCCCCACGAATTCTTGACGACTCCGTTATCGTCACATTACTGGGAAAGCAAGTTACCGAGAGAATTCATCAGACGCGTGATGCATACCAAGCACCAGAGAGATTAGCATTACGCGCACACGTTGTTCTCCGCTCTCGTTTCGCAGAAGATCGGCTTGCATCTGCCGTTCAACGAGGTGTAACTCAATATATTATTCTTGGTGCCGGCCTCGACACGTTCGCCCTGCGGCAACCGGATTGGGCACAGCGGATGCGAATCGTAGAAGTGGATCACGCAGCGACACAAGGAACGAAACGAGACCTTCTCAAACGTGCAGGCCTCGCGATCCCGACTAACGTCCAGTTGGCTTCCGTTGATTTCGAACATGAAACGCTTCGGGAAGGCCTTATGCGCCATAAAGTTTCCTTCACGGAGCCGGCCTTCTTTTCATGGCTTGGCGTGACAATGTACCTCAACGAAGCCGCCATTGACTCGGTGTTACAGACGATTGCAGAGTTTCCTGCAACGAGCGAAGTCGTACTTACGTTTGCCAGGGCTGATGGCCCGCAATCACCATTCGATAGCAGAGCCGCGGAGGTCGGCGAGCAATGGTTGAGTTATTTCACTCCAGATTCGATCGGAGCGAAGTTGCGCGGTTTCGGATTTTCGCTGGTAGAATTTCTAACGCCAAGCGAAGCAGAGGCGAAGTATTTTCGCGACAACGAAAATTCGCTTCCCGTGCCGCGGCGAACAAACATCCTCTCCGCTCGAATATGATTTCTCGTGGAGTCGCCGTGCACGAACGGCTAACAAACTGCATCACGCACCCGGCATTTTTATAATTCCTTCTCGCTTCATTGACGATTGCTTTTCTTCATGGAAAACACTAAGTTAATTCAAGGTTAGGTTTATTCATATAAGATTTCTCTCGTTCCCAAGCTCTGTATGGAAACGAGCAATATTGTCACAAAGGTTTTTGATTGTAGTTAATGATTGCAGAGAAATATAATGCAAAGTGAAATTATAAAACAGTTTATCCAAATTTAGTGTGACGATATTGATTCGTTACGGAAGTTTCGCGTGATCGGTATCTAACGAAAGAGAAAAAATTATGAAGAATGCTCTTTTATTAATTTTCATTAGCTTCGCTTTTTTAGGCAACTCGCCGTTTGATAGAGTAAAATATGTCCCTCCTTCGACCTGGAAACTCCTCGACAAAAAGAATTCTGATTCAGTTGCAAGTTGTTTGAACTCAGTGAAAAAGATCAAACTAAAAGGACACACCCTTTACGCTAACGCAGTTATTCGATGTTATAAAGTTCCAGAGTATATAGATATAAACCAAGCAGATGATATTGTTTCCGCTCATTCAGGTGGAGCCAAATATCTACTAAGCGCGATGGATGGCAATAATTGGAAAACATATTTGCTCACAGGAGATCAGGATGGTGAACAATACATAATGCTCTATAGAATTGGCATTTATAAGGGACTAAGTTTTGAGTTCGCTTTAGGATTTCCACATGACAGATCGAATAAGGATGCCGGGGCAATGAAAGTGCTTACTCTTCCTTCAGATCTTGTTGTGGATGAGAAAATATCTGGGATATACTGTTCTCCGAATGAAATAAAATTTTTCATCGATGAGTTCAATTCTGTCTGTAATTCTATGGAAATCGATGGTATGAAAACATTTCAAGCTAAAATTATATTAGTGGATCCTCCTACGGACGCAAAATATTTTAGAGATACAACACTTTCGCACTGACATTGAATGTGCAAACATCATTATAAAAGCATCAACTATTCTGCATTATCATCTATTTTATTAGTTGAAGCGCTGCTTCATTAACAATATCAACGGAAGCAGAGCTTCCGGCAGCAACGTTCCCAACCAGAGCTTGGGAGCGAGAAGAAAAAAGATTAAAAAGGTTCAAGCATGAAGAAATCGTATTTTATTCTTTTAATGTTGGTCTGCATGTTTGGAAATTTGTTTGCGGGATCATTGGATTCTTTGATCGAACAGGATGAATACCATAAAAATGGTCTTGATGTTCTATTTTTTATGATTGCTGACACGGGCTTCTATCAAAAGTGGGCGACTGCTGATACTCCTCACATTGTCACAGTCGTCAAATTTAAACGGGGGCAAGCAGCACTTCCGATAATAATCTTCGGAACAGACGGCAAGGATGATAGTGGTAATGCCAATCTGACCTGTGACCTAACTGTGATTAAACCAGATGGCTCTATCTACGCCCACTTCGACAATTTGATAGTCTGGAAAGATGAGCCCGCACCAACGATGGAACTCTCGTGGTCTCGTGCCGAGATTTGGATTGAGCAGAAGGATCCTTTGGGAATCTACAGGGTCCATGCGATTGTCCACGACAATAATAAGAAGGTGAATGTAGACTTAAACCTTTCTTTCTTAGTTGAAGGATAACATACCAAATGCATTTTTACTTCTTAACCCAAACCAATAAATAGATAAAAAGAGAAAAAAGATGCTCTATTATGGTATCTCAAGTACTCATTATTCACCGCACTAAAATCTAAATTAATATCAACACTTTCATCAATCTGAATAGCATACCATGAAACCAACACATAAAATTCTTTTGACAACCATTATTTCTTTTGGGTTATTTTATTTCCTGAATAAATTATATTTTCATGCCCTCGATGGATATTTGTTTGGAGTTCTTTCTAATAATAATATTAGTTTTTTACTCGCTTATAGTATTGTCGGTGTGCCGCTGTTTATCGGGCTGCTGATCATTCATAAACCCCAGGAAATCCTCAAGAGTCTCGGGCTTGCGAAAGGATTTTTCACAGGATTTCTTTTTGCATTCATCGTATGCCTGCCCATGCTCGTCGGGTTTTCGTTCTTTTTAACGTTCAACTCCGGCATCACGTTTCATAAAATTTTTACCGGCGTTCTCCTCGCGGCATTTTTTGAGGAAATGTATTTTCGGGGAGTATTATTCGGGCAGCTCTTTCGGTTCACGAAAATGGGATTTCTCCCCTCCGTCCTTGTGTGCGCCTTGCTGTTTGCGTTAGGCCACTTATGGCAGAGCACCGATGCTGCAATACTTATAGGAATTTTTACAACGACATTTCTCGGCGCAATGTTCTTTGCATGGTTGTACATCGAGTGGGACAATAATTTATGGGTGCCGATGGGCTTGCATTTATTTATGAATCTCTATTGGGATTTGTTTTCCGGTGCGAATGCGTTAGGCAATGCCTCTTCGAATGTCTTCAGGATTATAACCATTGCCTTCGCTGTTATCGGAACACTGCGTTATAAAAAACGAAAAGGGAAACCGCTTAGTATAACACTCGATACGTTGTGGATGAAAAAGGAACACTCATGAAGGCAGCCCAAATACTTTTCAAAATTTTAATTGTCTATTGTGCCTTGTATAGTACGATATGGCTTCATGAGTTTGGCC
Source organism: Bacteroidota bacterium (assembly GCA_035541775.1). Lineage (GTDB taxonomy): Bacteria > Bacteroidota > Ignavibacteria > UBA10030 > UBA10030 > DATKMP01. Next base: position 5,162 of record DATKMP010000281.1, read on the forward strand.
ATGCTGTATTTTATTTTGTCTATGGATGCAAATCAAATTTGTTTCAATTACATGTTCCGTTTTCTTTTGCTGCTGCAAGTCCCGGAGTGTTAGATACTGCGTGCTGCAGCAGCTTAAC
>DATKMP010000282.1:0-7007 GCA_035541775.1 Bacteroidota bacterium
AAAGATGCTACTGCGTCCGCAACAGTTTTATGAAGCTCGAAGACATTGAGCAACTTGGTGACTTCCAGCACGCTCTCGATTTTTTTTGACGCGTTCGCCAGTTTCAAATCGCCGCCGGCTTTGCGCATCGTCGTCAAACCGCCGATGAGAATGCTCAGGCCTGAACTGTTGATGAAATTCACGTCCTTCAAATCGACAACGATGTGTTTTTTTTCCGTGGTGACGAACGTATGCAATTGTGTGTTCAGCGCCGAAGCATCCGGCCCGCCCAGAATATTTCCTTCCAGTTCAACGACCGTTATCCCCTTGGTTTCTTTTGTCTTAAATTTCATGGCGCGTTACCTTGCTGATTATTTTTTCAGAGCTGCTGCCGCACGTTTTTTGTTTCGGTAATTTGTCCAGTCTAAAACGAATGCGCTGGCAACATAAATTGATGAATACGTGCCCGTGACAATACCAAAGGCCATCGTGAAAGCAAATCCGCGGTTCACTTCACCGCCGAAGAACAACAAAATCATCAACACCATAAAGATGGTACCGGAGGTGATGATGGTTCGGCTTAACGTTTCATTCAAACTTTTATTCATCACATCCATTAATGGCATGCTGCGATAAATTTTTTGATTTTCACGGATACGGTCGAAGATGATAACCGTATCACTCACGGATGCACCGATAAGTGTAAGAAACGCTGCGATGACTTCTTGCGTCATTTCAAGATTTATTCCTACCACATCGTTCAGCAAGGCAATAAAACCGAATGTCGTAAAGACATCATGCACAATGGCGATCACAGCCCCCAAGCCGTATTTGAATTTGAACCGTATAGCGATATAGGAAAGAATAGCAATGAGCGCCCATAAGACGGCAAGCAAAGCATCGCGGCGTAATTCCTGTCCGATCTTTGGCCCAATTTTATCTTCTTTTAATATCTGAACATTGTGGCCTGCCATCGCCGAACTTAATGCGCTTTTAATTTTATCACCAGCTTGTGTGCCGGCTTCTTGTTCTGAAACAAGAATAACGACGTTGTTGGGAGCGCCGTAGTATTTGATTTCGGCTTTTCCGTAGCCGATTTTTTCCAAGGGCATACGGATAGCTGAAATTTCGACATTTTGATCGAATGCCACGATTAATTGTGTGCCGCCACGGAAATCAATTCCTAAGGTGATGCCCCGGAACAGTAAGCCAAACAAACCGATCAGCATCATCGTGCCAGATACGGCATACCACATTTTTCGTTTACCTAAAAAATCTATATTGGTTTTCTTAAACAGTCTCATTGAATTTCAATCTCCTATTATCGATTCTGTATGATACTCAGTTGCTGTGGTTGTTGTTTAACCGAAGTTCGGAGTGATTCCCCGATCCAGCATAATATTAAAGATGACGTGTGTGATAACAACAGCGCTGAACAAACTCGCTGCAACACCGATCATAAGCGTAAGCGCGAATCCTTGCACCGGCCCTGTTCCGAATTGATACAACACAAGTCCTGTTAAAAAGCTTGTTACGTGTGAATCGAAAATTGCAGCAAACGCTCTGGAGTATCCTGCATCGAGAGATGCACGGACAGTTTTGCCGCCTTCCATTTCTTCGCGAATGCGTTCATTGATCAGCACGTTCGCGTCCACAGCCATACCGATGGTGAGCACAATGCCGGCGATGCCGGGAAGTGTGAGTGTCGCTTGAAATGCTGCCAGCACTCCCATAATAAAAATCACATTAAAGAACAAAGCGAAATCTGCTATGGCGCCAGAAACATGATAATAGACGACCATAAAGATGACTGTTATCAAAAAAGCAAGCGTGAAGGAAAAGAACCCTGCACGAATCGAATCTTCACCAAGCGAAGCACCGACGGAACGTTGCTCGATGATTGAAACAGGCGCAGGCAAGGCACCTGCTTTGAGCACAATTTCCAACAAGCGCGCTTCGTTGGCAGATTCCATGCCGCTGATGCGGGAATGGCCGCCGGGAATTTTTCCTTGAACCACCGGCGCGGAGGAAACGCCTTTATCCAACGCAATGGCAATACGTTTGCCGATATTGGCGCCGGTAATGCGCGCCCACTCGCGTGCACCTTCGCTGTTCATTTCCATATTCACAACCGGACGGCTATCTTCGGGATCGACACTGGCTTGTGCATTGACGACGACGCTACCGGTTAATTCGGGAGACTTCTTCACAGCATACAAAACATTGTACTGAGTTCCGTCGGCAAATTTTTGTGCTTTTGCCGACCAGAGAAATTCGAAATCCGGCGGAAGAAGATTTTGTACTTCCGGCCGTTCTAAGAGCCGCGAAACGCGATCTTTATCTTTTGCTTGCACAAAGCCATCGCCGGTACCGCGGCGGTCTGAGCGCACATAATAGAAAAACGGATGTTCGTGCGCAAACTTTGCTTCGGATGATGTATCTGCGGAAGTCGTTGGAGCAGTTTCTCCGGTCAACTCTGTCAAGGCATTCGTTATTTTTTTCGGCTCCGCTTTTTTGGTTTCAGATGTTTTCGTCGTTGCTTCCGGGGAGGTAGAATCTGCCGGCAGCGTTCCGGTCAGGAATTTATCGATCGTTTCCATCACTTTATAAGTGATTTGTGGATCTTTCACTAAACGGAATTCTAACAATGCCGTTCCTTGCAGCAACTGGCGAACTTCATTTTCGTCTTTTACACCGGGAAGTTCCACAATGACGCGCCGGCTGCCTTGCTTTTGGATGTTCGGTTCGGAAACGTGGTACTGGTCCACACGGTTGCCGACAACTTCGCTGGCGCGATCCACAGCTTTGGTTGCTTCATCTTCCAGGTATTTTGCAATTTTATCATCATCATCGCGCACCGTAAGATAATAACGGCTCAAGCGAATGCCGCGTGTTTGAAATTTTTTAACGAAGATCGGAATCAACGACACTTCATTTTCTGTATTTTCCGCACGCATCTCTTTTATAATGGTTTGGAAATTGTCATCTTTGTTTTTTGCCATGGCATCTAACAAACTCACGACGTCAACTTCCAATACAACGCGCATGCCGCCTTGCAAATCTAAGCCGAGTTTTACCCGCTTCAATTTGGCATCGGCAATATCCTCGTGATGTTGATCGACATAGTTAAGACTATCCTGCCCATGCAGACCGCTCAAAGTTTTTTTGAACTGATAATCTTTATAGGTAGGCCATAGAAAGACAAGCGACAGCACCGTCGCTGCCACAATAATGACGATTCTGGTAAGTTGATTTTTCACAAACGATCTCCCAATACATCAATGGTTAATAAACAAAACGCGAACAACAAACAATTCGCGCGTTCCACAAGTGGATTCTCTAGAAAAATTTCGTTGAAAAATATAACCGGATATGCCTACAAAGTCAATAAGAAAGTCATTGCATATAAAGTGTTTGTCGGCTATATTTATCAATATCAAAATTTTGCAAAGAAGCGGAAATAGAAAAGGAGTTTCCCAACGTATGGCTGTGTTAAATGATATCCGAGAGAAGTCCCCAAAATTCATCATTACTGGTGCTGCGGTTATTTTTATCCTCCTCATCGTCTTCGATTGGGGATTGGATTTAAGCGGTCGGCGCGGCCGATCAGTTTTAAATGATAGCGGCGTGCTGGGCAAGGTGAACGGTAAGGAAGTTGATTTTAAGGTGTTTTCTGAAACTGTTCGGCAAGCAGTGGAAAATCAAAAGAAACAAAATGGTACGGACGTCGATGAAGAAATGGAGCGGCAAATCCGTTCGCAAGTGTGGGAACAGACGGTCAATGACATGCTCATTCAACAAGAAATCGATCGACTGGGTATTACCGTGACCGATCAAGAAGTGCGTGATGTGGTGATGGGCCCGAATCCGCCGGAATTTTTAACGCGGCTGTTCCGCGATTCCGCCGGTACGTTCCATCAAGATGCGTACTACCGTGCGATGAGCGATCCACAAGCCAAACAAGATTGGATAAAAATAGAAGATGTTATCCGCGAACAGCAGAAACGAAAAAAACTTCAAAGTTTGCTGCTTGCGACGGTACAGGTGAGCGAAGGCGAAATACAGCAGGAGTTTATCAACCGGAATGTGACGATGGATGCAGAATTTGTTTTGGTTGATGTGAATAAATTAGTGCCGGATAATTCCGTTACCGTGACCGATGACGATTTAAAGAAGGTTTATAACGAACATGCGTCGGAATTCAAAGCGAAAGCTTCCCGTAAAGTAAAATATGTCATCTTCAACCAGATTCCTTCGCCGGAAGATACGGAAGCGGTGGTGAATGATGAATCGAAATTATTAGATCAAGTAAAATCCGGACAGATGGATTTTGTGGAACTTGCGAAAACGTATTCTGAAAATCCTGTAACGGAAACATTTTTTAATTGCGGCCAACTGACGTCGGTGAAAGAATCTGCAATTGCTAAAGCAAAGAAAGGCGAGATTGTCGGTCCAATAAAAGATAATGATGGCGTCCATCTTCTGAAAATTCTTGATGAACGGCAGGGAAAAGATGAATACATTCACGCGAGCCACATTCTCCTGAATTTTGTTCCCGGTGCAGATAGCGGCAAAGTTTTGCAACGGGCAAAAGATCTTTTCAAGCAAGCACGATCCGGTGCCGATTTTGCAACGTTAGCGCGCGAGAACAGTCAGGATGGCTCTGCCATGAAAGGCGGCGATCTTGGCTGGAATAAAAAAGGAGCGTGGGTAAAACCGTTTGAAGAAGCAGCATTCAAAGCGCATATAGGTGAAGTGGTGGGCCCGGTACGCACACAGTTTGGCTGGCATATTATTAAAGTTACGGGCAGAGACAAACGTGAAGTGAAGATTGCCGATTTAGTGATGAAAGTTCGCGCCAGCAGTCAATCCGTCGATGCGTCGAATCAACGCGCGCAGGATTTTCAATATCTTGCCAAAGATGAAGGATTTGAAAAAGCAGCGGAGAACAGCAAGTACGAAGTACGTGAAACTCCAGAGTTCACCAAGATGGGAAGCATTCCCGGTATCGGCAGCAACGACATCATTTCCAATTTTGCATTTACCAGTAAAGTCGGTACAATAAGCGAACCGCTTGCAGTGCGCGGCGGTGTGGCGGTGTTTAAAGTGAGCGCCATACGCGAAGAAGGTGTCCGTTCGCTTGACGAAGTGAAAAATCTTGTGAGGATGATGGCGCTTCGAGAAATGAAAATGGAAAAAATTCGTGATCAGGTCGATACGTTTTATAAAAAACTTTCACCATCGACGGATTTGTTGGCTGCTGCACAATCGAATCCAAAATTACTTGCCATGCGAACCGGCCCCTTCAAAGCCGTGGAAGCTCCTGCTGGTGTTGGACGCGATTTAAAATTTATCGGTACGGCACAAGCGCTCAATGTCGGCCAGCTTTCCACGCCGATTGAAGGCGACCGTGGATTTTATATTATCAAGATGATGGATAAATCGCCATTCAATCAAAGTACCTACAATGCAGAGCATGACGCAATACGTCAACAGCTTCTGCAGGAAAAAGAAGGACGTATGATGAGCGAGTGGCAACTGGAATTGCGCGAGAAGGCGACCATTGTCGATCATCGCGAGACGTACTACAAGTAACGATCGAGAATAACAACAAGGAAGGCGCACTGCGGTGCGCCTTTTTTATATACGAGCCATCGGTATGCCGGAATTGTCTTCGCCAAAAAATTCTCTGATTTTTCTTCTCGGATTTATGGGAAGCGGCAAAAGTACGCTCGGCCCCATTCTCGCCAATACGCTCGGATATGATTTTTACGATATCGATGCGTTGATTGAAAAAAAAGCGCAAAAAAAAATCGTCGATATTTTTCGGGACGATGGCGAAAAAATATTTCGTGCCTTGGAACGGGACACCTTACAAGAAACAACGCTGCTCCAACAATCAATTGTTGCCTTGGGCGGCGGAACGATTACCAACGAAGAAAACTTCCAGATTGCGCGCCGTCATGGCATTTTATTGTATCTCAAATTATCGCCGAAAGAAATTATTCAGCGCGTGCAGCGCCGCAACGATCGCCCGATGCTGAAAGATGAACATGGCAATCAATTGAAAGGCGAAGCATTGCTCAGGCGCATCGAAGCGTTGCTTGCGGCGCGCGAACCGTTTTATACTCGTGCCGATATTGTGGTCGAAGCAGAAGCGATGCGGATCGGGACGACAGTGGACCGAATTGTAAAACTGTTAAACGAACGATCCAGAAAGGAATAATCTATGTTGCAGCATGAAATTCGCGTAGAACTCGGCTCGCTTGCGGCGGGTGAACGTTCGTATCCCATTTATATCGGGGCAGATATTCTTTCGCAATTTGCACCAACCTGCAGCAAGCACGGCATTGGAAATTCTGTCATCGTCATCACCGATGCGAATGTCGCGAAACAATATCTTGCGCCGTTCGTGAAACATCTTTTACATTTTCAATTTCAGCCGACGACCATCGTTGTTCCCGCCGGAGAAACTCAAAAAAATCTTGCACGCGCCAATGCGATTTACACGGAATTGTTGACGAAGAAAATATCTCGCAGCACTACCATCATTGCACTCGGCGGTGGCGTCATCGGCGACCTGGCGGGATTTGTTGCGGCAACGTACCAGCGCGGAGTAAAAATAATTCAAGTGCCGACAACACTGCTGGCGCAGGTGGATAGTTCCATTGGTGGAAAAGTCGGCGTCAATCATCCGCTGGGAAAAAATATGATCGGCGCGTTTCACCAGCCGAAATTTGTCTGGATGGATGCAGAATATTTACAAACATTGCCAATGCGGGAAATCGTTTGCGGGTTCGGCGAAGTGGTAAAGTATGGTATCATCCGCGACGTGGAATTCTTTGCGTATCTCGAATCGCATCTCGATGACGTTCTGAATTTACAAACAGAAGCACTTTTGCATGTGCAAACATGCTGCGCGGCGATCAAAGCGGATGTTGTGGCGCGTGATGAACGCGAAGCAGGATTGCGGATGATTTTGAATTGCGGCCATACGATTGGCCACGGATTGGAATCCGCAGGAAAAT
>DATKMP010000283.1:0-11056 GCA_035541775.1 Bacteroidota bacterium
TATTACCAATCTGGTGTTTATGGGAATGGGCGAACCCATGTTGAATTATGAAAATGTGATGCAAGCAATCGACATCATCAACGATGACCGCGGATTAAATATCGGTATTCGCCATATCACCATTTCTACTGCCGGCTATGCCGATCACATTCGCCGCATGGCTGATGAAAATAAAAAAGTAAAACTTGCGCTCTCGTTGCATTCCTTAGATCATGAAAAGCGAATGCAGCTGATGCCGATCACAAAAAAATATTCTGTGGCTGAACTCATCAAGGCGCTGGAATATTATTATGGCTTAACCCGCAGCCGTCCGACATTAGAATATATTTTATTTGATGGTTTTAACGACACACCTGATGATCTTCAGGCAATCATTAGCTTGAGTAAACGAATTCCATGCAAGTTGAATTTGATCCCATTTCATTCCGTCAATTTTATGAATCCCACCGGCTTTGCTGCGACGTTGAAACCGACGCCGCTGCCACGTGTGAAAGCATTTGCCGATGCCCTGTGGCGCGCAAATGTTACGGCGATTGTTCGCGGCAGTTCGGGGGAAGACATCAATGCGGCATGTGGACAATTAGCAGTTACTTCCTCGAAAAAATTTGAGCAACAAAAACCATGAAACACCTTTTTGTCGTTCTTCTCTGTCACATAATTTTCACTTCGTTGATGGTTGCTCAAGGCGAATATATTTCGCGCGGTACGAATGCGTACAGCGGCAGTTTGTTGATGCAAACAAACAGTGAAGCGACCGCATACGGGTTTCAAGCTGGATATTCCTATAAAGGGTTTCTTGATGCAGGATTGACGTTCATCAAAGCCAATGCGGGCGACTTCAAAAACGGAATTCTTTCTCCCAGCATGACGTATTATATTGTCAAGCAAGAAGATGATCTGCACGCGCCGACGGTTGGCGTAACATTCAGTTATCGACATTATCCATCGACGAATACATCGGCCGTTGCAGAACCGGATTCGATTCCGGCAATTTCCTATTATACAAAAAATATCACAACGACACAGACATTAGATGCTTATATTTTCGATGTGACGGCGCATAAGCGGATCGGCTATTGGAATGTTTTCTTTTTCCAACCGATGCTCGGCGGTGGCATATCCATGACACGTGCCGATTGGAATGTTTGCTTGCGTGGCGGTCTAGAAATCGGAACGCGCATGGTTCACGGCCCGTTATTGGTGTTGGTGCCGTCGCTCGAATATCAATCGACGTTCACATCCTTCGCATTGAACCTGCAAGTAGTTTTTTAAAATTGCGGTATCGGTCAAAGCAAAAATTTCTTACATTAACACAGTTATTATTATCACTTTACTTTCACAGAACATAAGGAACGTATGAAAATTATTCTTTTTGGACCTCCAGGCGTGGGGAAAGGTACTCAGGCAAAACTTCTTGTCGAAGAATTCCATTGCGCGCATATTTCCACAGGCGATTTGCTGCGCGAAGCAGTCAAAAATAAAACTGCACTGGGATTGAAAGCCAAATCATTTATGGATGCCGGCAATTTAGTACCGGATGAAGTCGTGATCGGATTAATTGAAGAAGTTCTAAAATCCGATGCAGCGCGCGAGAATTTTATTTTAGACGGATTTCCGCGCACACTGCCGCAAGCATCCGCATTGGATGGATTGTTCGCAAAGCTGAACATCAAATTGGATTATGTCGTCAGCATGGACGTCGATAATAATGAAATTATCCGGCGCTTGAGCGAACGATTGCTCTGTCGCGGTTGCGGGCGTATTTATATTGCTTCGCAGCTGCTTGCAGGCGAACGCACCTGCAAACAATGTGGCGGAGAAATTTATCAGCGCGATGACGATAAACCCGAATCCATCAAACGCCGTCTCGATGTCTATCAGCAGCAAACCAAACCGCTCATCGATTATTATCAAAAGAGCGGGCGTCTTGCCGCCGTGAACGGCATGCACGAAATCGGTTATGTGCATAAGCTGATTCTGGATGTTCTTTATAAAGGCACAACGCACATTTAACGATGCCCGCATTGCAGCCAATACCGGAACCGGATCATCGACCGTACATCATTGCGCATCGTGGCATCTCTGCAAAGTTTCCCGAGAATACGCTTGCGGCATTTGAACATGCGGCACAAACGGATGGTATTGACATGATCGAATTAGATGTGCGCCTGTCCAAAGATGAAGAGGTGATCGTCTTTCATGACCGGTCGCTGCAGCGCACATCGACGGGCAATGGCCCGGCGAGAAATTATTCGCTGGACGAATTGAAGCATTATGATGCCGGCTCATGGTTTCATCCTTCATTTTCCGAACAACGCATTCCGACGTTGCGCGAAGTGCTGCACGCTGTGGGCGGAAAATTGTTCGTGAATATCGAAATCAAATCCGATTGGGGACATCGTGAACCGGATGGATTGGTAGAACGAAAAGTGCTCGAGGTTGTCGAACAGTGCAACATGAATCACCGCGTGGTGTTTTCTTCGTTCAATCATCATCTTGTGGACAGTCTAAAAAAAATAAGCCCGTCGTCCACGACGGGCGTCCTTTTTCACATGACGCGCGATATGGGCAAGCTGCCATCGATGTTAGCCCTGCCGGTGAAGGCATCAGTGTACGTGTGCGCCAAACGCGAGTTAACTCGCCGCGCTATTACCGATGCACATGCCCATGGTATTGCGGTCTATGTCTATACGTTGAATTCCATCAAGGATGCGCAAAAAGTATTACATCTGGGGGTCGATGGAATTATGTCCAACAATGCGGATGACATCGTTCCGATTTTAAAAGACAATCGTAGCGCACACGAAATCTTTTCTTGAAGATAGAATTGCGACTTGCTATATTCTATTGAGAAACGAAAAGGAAAAATCATGTTCCATACACCATATCGATCGTTACCTTCGTGAGACTGCTGCACTTGATCTTGATTGGCGCCGTCAGCATGCTGTGGATAGCATGCGATGTCAACGACCGCAGTGCGAATGATCTGGGAGAATTGTATGACAAAGCGCTTGCTTTAGTGAATGAACATTCGTTTCGTCAGGCAGAGCCGTTGCTGGAACAAAGCATTGCTGCGTACCGACAAAACAACAATTCGGCAAGACTTGGCGAGGCACTCGTTTCGCTTGCACAAGTGAAAGTACAATTAGGCGAATTTCGATCTGCGATGGAGTCGTTCAATGAATCGATCGCCGTCAAGCGGAAAGAAGGCGATGTTCACGGCGAAGAACGGGCCGTATTGCAGGAGGGCGATTTGTATGCCGAGCTCCAGGAGTATGGCCAGGCGATTGCACAATATCGGGCGGTGCTCACATCTGCATCTGCCTTCGACGACAAAACTGCGGCTGCCGATGCGCATCTCCATCTTGCATCGGTGTTCCAAGCAAATGAAAGTATCGACCAAGCGCTGGAAGAGTACAAAATTTCTCTTTCGCAATCGCAAACCATGGGAGATCCGCAACGAATTGCCGCCGCGCTGTTGGGGCAGAGCAAAGTATATCACATTCAACACCAGGATGTTGAAGCGGATAATTCTTTAACGCAAGCGCTCAATGCGATTTCTAGTTCACAAAATCCTTCTCTTGCTTCACAGTTGCATATCGCGTACGGCCAATTGAAAGAAGCACAGCACAATTTGAATGAAGCGCTGCGTCATTATCGTGACGCAGTCAATATTCTTCGCCGGGCTCGAACGGGCAAAGAGGAAGAAGCTGTCGGCCTGTTTCATATTGCACAATTATATGAACACAGCGGCAAATTTTCCGATGCGGTAAAATATTATTTCGATGCTTTGGAATCAGCGCGTGTGTCCGGAGACCGGATTGCAGAAAATTATCTTTCGATTTTTCTTGGCCGCTGCAACCTCGCAACGATACCACCTGCACAGCGAGCGCAGCAGGAACGAAAATTTTATGAACAAGCCGCACATGGATTCCATGAATGCGGGCACATTGCAGGCGAAGGATATATGTATTATATGCTCGGCACAATGGCAGAGCGCGACCATGATTTGGTACAGGCACGGGCGCAGTACCTGAACGCTGTCATGCTTGCGCAGAATACAGATGCCGAGTATGCCGATCCTGCAATTCATTCGGTGTATCAGGAACAACTCGGCATAACGCGGAATCATGAAGAATGGTACCGCGCATTAAGTGCGGTATTAATTCAGCAGCATAAAACGGAGGAAGCGCTGAAAATTATGGAGCTTTCACGGCTTCATCAATTGGGAGAATCGTTTCGGTCCGTGGAAGTGGCACTTCATCGTCCCGATGTAAAACAACGGACACTCGATCTTCGTACGCGAATGCAAAATGTTTGTTGGATCGAATTAGAATTAAGCGCCCAGCTTTCTCAAAAAGAATTGTCGGAACAGAAAATGCAAATTGCCGCTCTCCGCGCAGACCTTGAATCGGCAAAACGATTTGTGCAAAACGAAAGCCGTCAAATAATTGCCGTGCAGCCCAATTATGAAACGTTGGTGGCACCGCAGCCCGTCGATGTAATGTCGTTAGAAAAATACATTCCGCGCGGGGCACTTGTTGTAGAATTTTTGCCGTCCGACGACCGATTATATATTTTTGCAATGACCCATACGCAATTGGTTGTGCGACAATCGGCAATCGGCAGAAATACTCTTTTGAACTTGATGCACGAATATCAGCGGCTCTTGCAAGACCCGAATGTCTATTCCGGCGAAGGCGGCGTTGCCAGTATGCCGGCAATGACTCGGTTCGCCGTCCTGTCAACACAATTATACAATCTGCTCTTGCTTCCGGTGGAAGATTTGTTCGATAAGAATTTGGTCATTGTTTCCAATAAAGCGATGGAAGGATTTCCCTTTCATGCCATTGAACAGCAGGATCGGCAGAATAACGTCCGGTATGTGATTGAAATGACAAGTGTGGATTATGTGCCGTCCATGGCTTCTCTGCGATACCACACAGTGGATGCAACGCGCATTCGCGATATTGTTGCGTTTGGAAATCCCACGGGGAAAAATTGGTCGATCGATTATGAATTGCATGATGTGCGAAGTTTCTTCCGGGGTGCAACGCTCAGAATCGGCATCGAAGCATCGTGGGATAATTTACGATCGGTGAATGCAGATGTTTTACAGCTTTCTACCGAGTTTGGCGCTTCGAATGCCGAACATCCGCTTGGAACATTCGTTCTTTCCAATGGCTTAACAGTCGAAGAATCGATTACGTTGCCGTTTTCAAAATTATCGGAGATGCAAGCTGTGCCGATGATTCTCCTTTCAAATCAATCCGGGCAGGGAACTGGTTTGACATCGGACCAAGCATTGTTTTTACACCTTAACGGAACGTCGGATGTCTTTATGAATGAATGGTCAGCTGATCGGCGCGCAGCAAAATATTTCAGCGAATTTTTTTATACGCAGCTTGCGAACGGACTTGCACCGGGTGATGCCTATCGTCAGGCATTGTTGAACCTCATTCGCACGCGTGAAGTAAGTCATCCGCGATCTTGGGGACAATTTTTTCATTTCGGGGTTGGGTAAGAGAAAGAAAAAGCAGTGGCGGTTGTTACTGCGCTCGACGTATTTTGACGCTGCCGAGACCTGCTTCGACATCGAACGTTAATCGTGCTGTTGCGTTATTGAAATCTTCTGTTTGGTACTCGCCGCTGTGAATTTTTTCAAAATCATCATCCACGTGAATGCTGGAAAGCCAGTTATCGTCATAAAATAATTTTGAGGGAATGGATTTCGGTACGGTAATGGTGATGGAACCGAGCCCGACTTCCACTTTCACGCGCGCGCTTTGTGCCAGAGAGCCACCAAAATCTAATTTGTACGACCCAATACCGCCACTGAATTTCAAATTGCGAAAATTCAAATTGCATAACCCATCTGCCTTAAAGCTGCTCACACCGGATTCGATGGTCACGTCGTTTGCGGAAAGCCGATTCAATTTATCGCAATGCATTTTCATACTGCTGGCACCGGTCGATATTTTTAATTCATTCACTTGTAAATCGGTGAGGTCGATGTCGCTGTTTCCTGCGCCCAGCGAAAGATCAAAATCAATCGGAAGTGCATCGGTCAACTTAATGTACAGATGATGTTTGTTACTATTGTTATCGGAATCACCGCCGCCCCAGAAATGCGTCGATTCTTTTGATCTAATATGAAGATAGCCGCAGCCGTTAGAGACATCGTAAGATATTTGTAATTTATTTCGTGCCTCGTCTGCCTCATCATAATCCAGAACGACGGCGTTATTCCCTGCTCCGTGTTCAATGGTTACTGCGCCGTACGAAACTTCCATGACGACTTGTAGCTTGCGTTCTTTTCCGCGTTGTATTTCGCGATGCTTCAGCGGCGATGCATCTGCAAACGCGGCAAGGGCGACTACGATTGCGGCCGTAGAAAGGATTCCAATAAAGAGTTTACGTTGCATAGTACATATTCTCGCTGCTTCTTACTACGAAAAGAAGAGCAGGAGGTTACATTAATAATGCCGCATTTTGTCTTTAAGTTGTTTGTAAAGCATTTCCCGAGCGCGGAAAATATGCGCTTTGACAGTTCCGAGCGGAAGTTTGAGGACTTTTGCAATTTCTTGATATTCTTTTTCATCCACGTGCCGCATCGTCATAACCAAACGATATTTGGGTGGAAGAGCGTTCATCGCATCATCCAACATTTTTTTTCGTTGTGCCGCGATCAGTTTTTGATCCGGCACCAATTCGGAATCCGGCAGTTCAAACGAATAATCGCTTTCTTCGGATTCCAGCGGTTTATCGATGGAAAAAGTTTGCAGCTTCCGTTTGCGGATGTAATCGATAGCGTTATTGGTGGCGATTTTATACAACCATGTGGAAAATGCATATTCTTCATTAAAACTTGCAAGCGAAGTAAATGCTTTAATGAACGCTTCTTGTGTTAAATCATCCACTTCTTCTTTTTTATTTCGTACGATTCGTCCGATAAGACGGGCAATGGTTTCTTGATATTTTTGCCGGATACGGCGAAACGCACGCTGGTCGCCTGCAAGCGCTCGCTTAATGAGCGCAGAATCTTCTTCGCGCGATTCCTGTTTCCTTTTTTCCAACAACTCCTGAGCATGCGATGTTGGCGGCACGGAATGCGACGGGCTATGTAACGTTGTTGCTTTGGGCATTCTGTTATCGTAATGACAGCATTGATAAAACTATGGTAGCAAAAAAAGTGCTGAGGAGCAAGGACGACATTTCGTTTCCCGCTACAACATTGGTTGCATCACAGAACGATTTTTGGTACTTTGCTTCATAAGTAATGGGACGTATGTGTGAACATTTGAAGTCGATAAACCTCTAAAATTACATGCCATGTTAATCACATTTGAAGGCCTTGATTATTCCGGCAAATCCACACAAGTAAAAATGTTGTCGGATCGTATCACCATGCAAGGGAATCGTGTTTTGTTGCTGCGCGAACCGGGCGGCACAGAAATCGGCGAGAAGATTCGAAAAATATTACTCGATAAAGAAAACATCAGTTTGACGGATGCGAGCGAATTGTTTTTATTTTCAGAAAGCCGTTCGCAGTTGGTAAAAGAAGTCATTGTGCCGGCGCTGGAAGGAATGATGACGGTGATCTGCGACCGCTATTTCGATTCGACCACTGCCTACCAAGGGTATGGGCGGAAGATCGATCTTGCCGCGATCGAAGCCATCAACAAATTTGCAGTCGATGGGTTGGAGCCGGATTTGACATTCTTTTTAGATATTCCCATTCGAGAAATTGAAAAACGTATTGCACGTGCGAAGGCAAAACGTGACCGCATGGAATCGAACGACATCAGCTTTTATGAACGTGTACGCGGTGGTTATTTGCAGATCGCAAAAAGTCATAGCCGGTACCGGGTGCTGGATGGATTAAAATCGATCGATGATTTACATGATGAAATATGGCAGGAATTCGACCGGCTTACGAGTAAACCATGAAATTGAAGGATGCAAAATGAAAAATTGGTTTTTGCAGCGCCGTCACCGAATATGGATGATCGCGTTGACGACCACCATAATGGGGATAAGCGCTTTTGGTTTTGTTGCGCTCAGCGATTCTGAACTCCTTCTCAAAATGTATCGCGGTATCGATATCTTTACCAAAGTCTATAAAGAAGTTGCGGTGAATTACGTGGACGAAGTTGATCCGGAAGATTTTATGCGTGCCGGCATCGACGGCATGTTGAAAACGTTGGATCCTTATACTGTCTATATTGAAGATAAAGACGGCGATGAAATCGATTTAGTGACAACGGGAAAATACGGCGGTATCGGCGTAACGATTGGTTTGCGAGACGGCGCGATTACGGTGATTGATTTGTTAGAAGGATTTTCTGCGGCGAAGCAAGGTGTGGAAGTGGGCGACCAAATCATTGCGATCGACGATAAACCGGTTCATGGAATGCCGTTGCAGGATATTCGGATGCTCGTCCGTGGCGCGCCGGGAACGCCCATCAAAATGAAAATGATGCGCGAAGGCGAAAAAGATCCGCTGGAGTTTGTTATGCTGCGCGAAGAAATATCCGTACGCAATGTAACGTATGCCGGTTATGTTGCGGAGGGCATCGGCTATATCCGCTTGGAACGATTTTCGCGCACAGCCGATGATGACCTGCGCAATGCACTTAAAGAGTTACAGGCGACCGGCCATCTGCAAGGCGTCATTCTGGATTTGCGCGATAACCCCGGCGGGTTATTAGAAAGCGCCGTGAATATTGTTTCGAAATTTGTGCCGGATAGTTCGCTTGTCGTTTCTACGCGCGGTCGGAAAAGCGATTCGGAGCGAAAATATTTTTCCACTGAAAAACCAATGGCAGGCAATATTCCGTTGGCCGTGTTGGTCAGCCGTTACAGCGCAAGCGCGAGCGAAATTGTTGCAGGCGCGGTGCAGGATTTAGATGCGGGCGTGATCGTCGGAACGCGAACGTTCGGTAAAGGATTAGTGCAAACGATTTCGAGAATTTCGGAAAATGCATCGCTGAAAATGACGACAGCAAAATATTATACGCCCAGCGGCAGATGTATTCAAGAAGTGGATTACGAACATCGCGATGAAGACGGCGATGCCACTGCCATACCGGATAGTTTGAAGCACAGCTTCACAACAAAACATAATCGCATTGTGTGGGATGGCGGCGGCATTGCACCTGATACTGCCGTGACGGACAGCGTACATATTCCGTATCTTGAAGCACTGTCTCACAAATCGATGTTTTTCCAGTACGCCAATCATTATGCTGCAGAAAAGAAAACCCTGCCGGATAGTTTCAAAGTCACAGACGACATCATCAAAGATTTTGAACGCTTCCTCAAAGAAAAAGGATTTGAATATCGGGAAGAAGGAAGCGAGAAGCTGAAAGAATTGCGCGAAATAGCAACTACCGCGCGCTACGATCGATCATTCTTTGACGGCGTCGATAAATTAGAAGTCATGGCGAAGAAAGAAAAGGAATTGCAGATTCAACGGTTTCGCAAAGAAGTTGGCGAAGTGTTGTACTCGGAAATTCTTGGACGTATGAAAGGCGACAAAGCGCGGATGGAATCGGTTTTTCCGCGCGACAAACAATTGCAGGTTGCCATCAATATCGTAAAAAATAAAAAAACGTACCATAAATTGTTGAATGAAAACAAAAAATAACAGCGCTCGGAAGTTGTTGTTCTTTTTTGTTCGATGTGATTTTGAGATTCTTCTACGGGATGCAGAACTTATTCTGTATCCCGTTTTTCTTCTTTTTCTTCCACGGGGTCAATATCAGCGATTGTCCAGATTTTTTTATGGAATGCGTACGTAATCGCCACGCCTAACAAACATCCCGCCATAACTGAAACAACCCGTTCGAGTGCAACATCCCAGACCGGCGATCCCGAACTGTGCGCCATCACGATAATGACCGCGGCTAAGGCAGATCGACTACTTGCCATAACATTAAACGCGTAGCACAAGGTAATGGACAATGCGACAGCCATACTTACCGCAACGAGGTTGGGTGGAAAAACAAGCAAACACAACATACTCGCTGTACTGCCGGTAAGATTGGCTTTCATGCGAGTCATGGCAAGCGGCATTGCTTCTTTACTATCTGGAGAAAGCACCAGCATAACAGAAATGAGGCACCACGCGTAGTCAGGATAATGAATGATGGTTGCCAAACCGACAACCAGAAGAACGCCTGTCACGCATTTTACAATGTACAGCAATAATGTGTTAGGACGAATTCTCATCGAAAATTTTTAAATCGTTCTTGCAAAAATTAATCTGTTCCTAATATACAAAAGATCTCTGTGGACAACAAAACGAAACCATTTCAACAATCTTGTTTTTTATGGTGAACAAAAAAATCTCTCCATAAAAAAACTAAGTCTCGACGTCAAACAGCAACGTCGAGACTCGGGGGTTTTACGCCCCACTCAATAAGGAGGGAAGTGGGGCACTTCTATTATACAACAGAAAGGATTTATTTGCAAGTAAATTCTTAAAAAAATATAAAAAATTTTCGGGGCGTTGTAATTTTCAACAATAGAAGGCAGGTAAAGAATAAATAAGAACGACGGGCGTTTTATTGCTCAAAGAGCTGCAGTTGCGGCAAACTTTCCTTGACGCGCTGGATAATATATTCAAAATCCTTGCTGCGAGCCACGAAATCTAATTCGTCGCTTTCAAGAATAAGAAGCGGGCCGAGTTTGTAATGCGATATCCAATCTTCATATAACGCGTTTAATTGTTCAAGGTAAGACCGTTGAATGCCCATCTCAAAATCTCTTCCACGTTTGTGAATCTGGCGCGTCAGTGTATCGACATTGGCGCGAAGATAGATCATAAGATCGGGCGCCTTTAAATATTCCATCATCACATGAAAAAGCGAAGCATAATTGGTGTAATCGCGTTCGGACATTTTTCCGATGTCGTACAAATTTCTCGCAAAAATTTCTGCGTCCTCATAAATCGACCGATCTTGGATCACCGATTCATTGGATTCGACAATTTGTTTGTGACACTTGAAACGGTTGGCAAGAAAATAGATTTGTAAATGAAATGACCAGCGGG
>DATKMP010000284.1:0-7605 GCA_035541775.1 Bacteroidota bacterium
ACGTACCTAAAAGGATTAGGCATCTCCCCTTGGGTATTTGTGGATTCAGCGAATGTTGCAACCGTTGAACACTCCAGTGATTCGGTGGCTGCATGGAGTAAAGCAGAAAAATCCACCATCAGTTATACGCTGGTAGGAAAAAGAAAAAATCAAGATTTCTACGGCGCACTGCGCGGTGATGTCGATTTCAGTTATGGTGCTTCGCAAGATGTGAACACGATGCCCAAAATAGCAAATGCATCGACAGCAAATCAGAAGAATGCTTTACAAAAGGGAACAGCTGCCAATCCGGTCGTCTTCAGCACGAGTTCCACGCTTGGCGCTCGCCCTGGCGACACCGTGTTGATTCCTTTGAACATCAAACCCGGCGACGCAGGCATTGACGGTTTCAATGCAAGCTTGCAGGTTGATCCGAAGATTCTCACTTATACCGGTCAGTACCAAGCGGGTCAAGCGATGCCGCAAAAAGCAAATTGGTACATAGCTGCAAAGAGCGATGCCAGCGGCAAACTCAACATTGCGGCGTTAGATTTTTCGATAGTCACGCCCAACCCCGTTATGCAATCGGGAACAGTCATTGCGTTCAAGTTCGCCGTGAATTCCACTGTTGCGCTTGGAGCATCGTCAACCATTGGAATCAATGCAACGATGGTCCTCGATCCACAGGCACATCGCTTGAGCAGTCAGACTACAAACGGTGAGATAGAATTTTCGAGCAGTGGCGTTGCAATTCCGAAAGATTATGAATTGTCACAAAATTACCCGAATCCATTCAATCCGTCAACGACAATAAAGTTCTCCTTACCGATGGATAGCAAGGTCGATCTTATCATCTATAATATCCTCGGCCAAAAAGTTGCTACACTCGTAAGCGAAACATTGTCTGCTGGCTATCACAATGTGGTTTGGAATGCATCCAATATGAGTTCTGGAATTTACTTCTCTGTCTTGAAATCGACCTCTCTTTCGAATGGGAAAGATTTCAAATCAGTCAAGAAACTCATGCTTCTCAAATAATAAGAAACAACAGAAACCTACAAGGTGCACAATTCTTTATGAGTTGTGCACTTTTTTTATTGTCAACGAATGAGCATGATATCAGATACCGTACACAATTCAACGATTGTATATTTGATACTCGTACCGTGAAACGCTAAAATTTTTTTTACTACTGAGAGAAAGTTATACTCCCCGACCCGTACCGATAACAGAAAGTTCTATTCTCGGCCCCTTGTGTTACTTGATTGCTTTCATAGAATCCGCTGTGGAATTTTTTACAAGCAGATCCAGCCGCCTGAATTTGTTGTTAAAATTTTTCCTGATCGATCGGAGAATACGTCAGCGGTACAAGTTTGGATGACAATGATCGATCTTTTCTTTCGCTCGATGCCGCCGATTCAAATGGATTCATTTGCACGAAAGTTGCATTTTGATCTGTGAAGTACGAAGCAGTGCACGCAGCCAGTGTTCCACCGACACGTAAGTGGTCTGCTAAATCGGTATCGACTAACACACGTTCCAAAGCCAATGCAATCGCTTTGGAATTATTCATAGGTACGTGTAGGCAGTTTTTCCCATCTTCAATAATAGAATCGAGTCGAAAATGATTCATTTGAACAACGGGAACACCCACTCTCATCGCCTCTATCGCTTCTCTTCCCAATCCTTTGTGCGCAATAAAGACATTGGCGGAACGATACAATTTTCGTTTTTCTTTTTTGCTTGTGCACCGGACGATTTCAATTTTTAAATTTGGAAGAGGAACATGTTGATAGTGACCTTGAGATTGACCTGTTGCAATAATGAACCAGCACCATTTGAGGTGTGCTTTTTTCTGCGCTAATGTTTTTAAGGCAACATAGAGCACATTGTCTTCTTGCAGCAGATAATCAGGAATTCCTTCACTGGCAATGTTGAGCGACCCACCGACAGAATTGCCGCTTTTCCCTAAAAACGTTTTCTGAAGATCAACAGCATTCATCCCATGTTCCTCATCGATATTACACAAATAGTCGAATTCTCTTTTTTATTTGTTTCAATTCTCTCTGTTGAACAACACAGAACATATCCTTGTAGCCATTCTTATCTTCAACAAGAATTATGCCTAACAGGAATGGTCAAAATTTCGATAGAGGGTAGAAGAATAAAAAATATTCGCTGGCTGAAATAAAGCAGTTGAATGATATGCTACTGGCAGGCAAACTACGTTGGATGTTAAAACACAAAGGGCTTAGATTTCTCTAAGCCCTTTGATCTTCATTCGCATGTAAGCGTTTATTCTATTTGATCGCTTTCGCAGAATCTTGTGAAGAGTTTTTCACAAGCTGCTCTAATGCTTGAATCCTTTGTTGAAGATTAGGATCTTTGGGATAGAGCACTGCAAGCTTACGAAAGACTTCAAGAGATTTATTATATTCTTTTGTCATTTCATAGTAATCAATCAGCGCTCGATATGGATTATAATAGGAATTGAAATTCACTCCACCGGAATTAACAAGCTTTTGGCATGCTGACTCAATCTCGGGGCCCATATCTTTTACTTTATCAATTCTTCCGAGAGCATAATATAATCCCGCCATTTCCCAAGCATATTCCCATCCGTACGGAATTTTACTAGGAGGCATAAGTTTTTCCATTCTCTCCAAAGCCGCAATGCTTTGCTGCGGATTCTTATCGACATTATATCGATAGGTCGCTAATGCCCTGAATGCAAGCCGATAATTGATCATGATATGGCTGGTGTTTTCATCAAAAAATACATTGGGGTTTGCAAGCTCACGAAACAGAAATCCTGTTTGCGGAGTTTTTGAATAACTTGCCGGATCATGCATCAAGTTCGCGTCTAATGTCGCAACATCAATACCGTTGGTTGCTTGCGAAGCTTTTTGAGGTTCCAATTTCCACACAAGTCCTTTGAACCATAAGTATTCATCCAAACCAATTTTTGCATCGGGAGAACATGTTGCAGCGAAATAAATCGGGCGCTTCCAATCGTTTGCAACAATAATGTCGTACACCGCAATATCCTGAACACGGAGCGCTTTGGTAGAACCGTATTGCAGCGTATTGCGCATAAAGAAAGTAATTCTTCCATGGTTTGTAATGGCGGTATCTAATACGATGCCATGAGATTCCTGATATCGCGAAATCGCTTCAGGAGAAATCGGAATCCCCAATGCTCTTGGCTCCCATGCAATCGGTTGAATGTTGGCAATCTCTGCATCGGTAAGTCCCATAGGTACCGGCAGGGCATCAGGATATGCTGGTTGGGCTTTCATCTCAGCAATATACCATGGCGTATTGACTAAACTTAAATTCACAATGCGCACATCGCGCCGCACGCCTTCCACATCTTGTAAATACCATAACGGAAATGTATCGTTATCGCCCTGGGTGAACAAGACAGCATCTTTGTCGCACGACTGGAGAAGATTGTATGCGAAATCCCAAGGAACCCAATTTTTCGAACGATCATGAACGACGTGATTTATTTGAAACATTCTTCCGGGAACGAAAATAACACAGAGCAGCAATGTTCCGATAAATGCCGGTTTTACAAATTGAGTATTTTTTATTTTCTCTTGGAACAAATCGAACAATCCTTGTATGCCGAGTCCGATCCACAGTGCAAAAACTAAATACGCGCCGCAATAAAAATATTCACGATCTCGGGGCTGCGGCTGCTGCTGATTTTGATAATACGTGATTAAATATCCCATCAACACAAATGCGATGACGAACACCGATGCCATTTTCCAATCTTTGCGGAAGTGATAATACAACCCCCATAGTCCGAGGAAAAATGGAATGCCGAATAACTTCGACCAACTTACGCCATCATCTTGATTGTAGCCGGCTCGTCCGATAAAATTCCAGCCCACATACCGTTGGAACATGTGGTCCATTTGCCACTTCGAAAAGAAGTCCCAATCGCTGGAATAGTTGGAATAGATACCTGCTTTTTCGGGATCGGGCGACCAGCGTCTTTTGAACAACGGAAAATCGCCGTATTGTTCACGATTGAGATAGGAAATAAGCTGGACAAACGAACTCGGATGATTTTCATTCATCGGCAAAGTGTCATTCGCCCGAATGACAATTAAAATGTACGTCGTTACACCCAAAAGCGTTACGAGTACTGCCGCGATGGAAAATGCAAGGACGTTATATTTGTTTTTGAAAGACCAGTACGCCGCGATTCCGCCGATTAAAAATAACCCCAGCAAGACGAGCAATCCGCCGGCAAGATGGTCGCCGGAAACCCAAAGTAATAATTCCGGCACGTACTTAATGACACCGGGGTACACAATGGTAAGAGCCACTCCGCCGACGGCGACACCGATATAAATAGAATTGCGATGAAAAACTTTTTTCCGGAATAATGCCATGACAGCAACACTGGCAATAACCATCGCCATTTTAAATTTTGTTTCAAACGATGCAATCTCTTCGGTGGACGGCGCTTTGGTTCCTTTTTCACCCGCCCATAAAATTGCTGCGACAACAAACAACAACGCTACGTGCCCAAGCAAAACGTAACTGGAACTACGATATTGTCCATCGTCCGCAATTTGTTTTCTCATCACAACCACAAAAGTGGCGATAAAAATGGTGAGCACGCTCATCAAATGCAGCCCGCCGGATAATCCTGCAATGTACGCAATCAAGAGAAGATACCGTTCACTGCCCGGCTCATCCGCTTTTTCGTTCCACACCAACATCAGCCACAAAATGGAAGTATACAGAAACGTACTTGCCGCAAAATAGTTTGCTTCCACGGCGTTGAACCAAAACGTATCGCTGAAGGATAACGTCAACGCGCCGAATGCTGCAGCACAATATGTTCCCGCGGACGCAAACGAAGTGCCGGAGAGTTTGCCTTTGAAATTTTCAATGACTTTTAAAATAATGAGGTACAACAACAACACCGTACACGCACTGGCAATAGCGGAAACAAGATTCATTCTAAATCCCAAACTCCCGGGTACCGGAAGCATATAAAACATTCTGCCGACGAGCGTGAACAACGGCCCTCCCGGCGGATGCGGTACTTGCATTAAGCAAGCGGCCGCGGATAATTCACCCGGGTCCCAAAACGAAACGGAAACCTGCGCGGTGGAAATAAATTGAATGGCAGAGACGATGAAGACGAATGCTCCAACAATACGGCGAATAAGATCGTTTTTCATACTTGTATTTTTACGTGATTGTTCGACATCATTTATTAAGCATAGAATGATACGAAGAATTTATCAATGAATGAACACTTTCTTTGCAGAAAAATAACGAGGCCGGGTTCGTTCATTTTCGCAATAATAATTCCCAGAACTCTACATCAACCCATGTTCCAAGTTTGTAGCCCGCTTTTTTAATATGCCCGACATGTTCAAAACCAAATGCTTTGTGAAGCTTGATGCTCGCAGCATTCGGAAGAGCAATAATGCTAACAAGCGCCGTGAATCCCAGCGTTTGCATGTCGTTGATCAATTGCGAAAGCAATGCTTTGCCCGCGCCGCCTTTTGTAAAATCCTTATCGATGAAGATAGTGACCTCACTGGTAAATTTATATGCCGTGCGCTCGATAAATTCCGATGCATACGCATACCCGATCACATTATTCTCAACTTCAGCAACGTACCATGGATATTGCGGCGTGTACTTTTGTATTCTTGCACGAATTTGTTCTTCAGTTAAAATATCGGTTTCAAAGGTTAAGACGGTATGGGCAATATAATGATTATAAATTTCTTGAATTCGTTTAACATCGTTCTCTTGCACTTTTCGAATTTGCACATTCATGATTTTCGATCGTATATTGTAAATAATAATACATGTTAAAATAGCAACAATATTCTCAAAATGGAATGAGAATTCTTTCTTGATGAAAAGTTTCCCTTCCCACCACCTTCAATTTGAAATTTCTCTATTTATACAGAACTTGAAAAATGAATAGCGCTTAAAATGCAGCAATTCGATAGAAAATGACAATGGCACAAAATTGGTGGATTTATAGAAACAACGATAGGAATCATAAATTCGATGAAGGAACAATCATGGATATTATCAGTGCATCCTCTTCCGCGCAAGCACTTTACACGCAGGCAACTGCTCCTAATAGCCAAGCCAATCCACAGCTTGCGATAAAAGAATTGAAACAAGAATTAGATACAGAAAAAGAACAAGCGCAGCAACTCGTTAAATCCGTTGTGTTTTATGATAACAGCGGACAAGAAGTTACGTCGGCGGCAAATCGAATCGATTTGCAAGTTTAATTTTTGACATCGATTGCCATGCAATTATTTTTTGCGGTTTAATCATCGCAGAAACGAAAACATCGTTTTAAAAACGAGCGGTACTTTTTGGGGATTGATCGAACGCTCTTCTGTTTTTTTACCGCTGGTTCTTCTATATCGTACTATGCTTCCATTTATTCAAATGAAGAATATTGACCAGAATAGTGGTTTTATATTCTCAATCCTTGTGTGCATTGGCAAATTCGATGTGGCACAACTTCTGCATTTATAACAGTGGCGTGTCTTATGCATTTGATTTTTTTAAATCAAACAAGACGATATATACGCTGACGCATTGTTGTAATGGTTGAATAAAAAATTGATAACTAATAAAATTACATGTCATCCTTCATTGATTAAACGATGTGCAATGCTTGGAATGCTGCTTGGGCTCATCGTATCAGCGCGAACATTGGCCCAGACCATTCCGGAAACTCCGTTGCCATCACTGCCGTCCAATGCTGCCATCAACCAATCGGTGAATGTGACATTTTCATGGGCAGCAACGGCACACGCGGTGAAGTACCGTTTGCAGGTTGCGTCAGTCACTTCATTTTCAGATTCATCCGTTATTCTTGATACGGCGATTGCCGACAACGGATTATTGACAATCACCTTTACGAGCGATTCGTTAAAATACAGTACAAAATATTACTGGCGATTAAATGCCAGCAGTGCCGACAGCACCAGCGCTTGGTCCACCGTATATAATTTCACGACCGTCATTGCACCTCCCGCAACGCCGGTGGAAACGCTGCCACTCCCGTACGCTCACTCCATCGCCTTGAGTTCTTCAGCAAAATGGAATGCCGTGGCGAATGCAACGACGTACCAAGTACAGGTCGATACATCGACACTCTTCGCCGCGCCCGCCATCAACGACAGCACGTTGACAACAACAACGAAAGTTTTATCGTTGTTGTTAAATTATAAACGATATTACTGGCGCGTGCGGGCAAAAAATATCGGCGGCGCAAGTGTATGGTCTTCGGCGCAAACGTTTTTAACTGAACTGTCACAACCGACATTACTTGCTCCAGCATCTGCTACTGTCAATCAATCTATTTCTCCGGTATTGAAATGGAATGCCAATGCAAACGCATTGTTGTATTCACTGCAGGTGAGCACCAGTTCGACCTTTGCAACATTGGTTCTTAGCGATTCGCTCATTACGGATACTGTTCGTACGATCGGGCCATTCAATAACAGCACAACGTATTATTGGCACGTTCTTGCAAAGAATGATAGCTGCACCAGCCAGTATCAAACAACAGCTTTTTCTTTTACGACCATTGCCGCCGCCCCGGCAAAC
>DATKMP010000285.1:0-12252 GCA_035541775.1 Bacteroidota bacterium
TATCGATGTAAATATCGATGAGATTTTTATTTTAGATGATAAACGCCGGGCATTAATTCAAGAAGGCGATGCGTTGAAAGCGAAACGCAATCAAGTTTCTGCGCAGGTCGGAAAGATCAAACGCGAAGGCGGCGATGCAACCGCGGTGATTGCTGAAATGGAATCGGTAAAAAATCGCATTCTGGAAATCGATCCTGAACTCCGCGAGATTGAAATCAAATTGAACAATGTCCTTCTGACCGTTCCGAACATTCCCCATTCATCTGTTCCATTCGGGAAAACGCCGGACGATAACCAGGAAATTTTTCGCTGGGGTGAAATCACTCAACCGGATTTTCCGCTGAAGCCGCACTGGGAACTTGCCGATAAGCTCGGCATCTTGGATTTTACACGCGGCGCGAAAGTTGCCGGCGCAGGATTTCCATTTTACATCGGCAAAGGTGCAACACTCGAACGCGCGCTCATCAATTTCTTTCTCGACCAAGCATCGGAACATGAGTATACTGAACTCCAACCGCCGATCGTCGTGAATGAAGACAGTGCTCGCGGCACGGGACAAATTCCCGACAAAGAAGATTTGATGTACATCGTCAATCGCGATCAATTGTATATGATTCCCACTGCCGAAGTTCCTGTCACAAATTTCCATCGCGATGAAATTCTCGATGAAGCAAAACTTCCAATCAAGTACGCTGCCTACACGCCATGTTTCCGCCGCGAAGCGGGCTCGTACGGCAAAGATGTACGCGGATTGAATCGTTTGCATCAATTCGATAAAATCGAACTCGTGAAATTTGTCCATCCCTCAAAATCTTATGATGAATTAGAATCACTCAAGCAAGATGCCGAACACTTACTGCAGCTTCTCGGACTTCCCTATCACACATTGTTAATGTGCACCGGCGATATGGGATTTACGCAGGCAAAAAAATACGATCTCGAAGTCTGGGCACCGGGACAAAATAAATGGCTGGAAGTTTCTTCGTGCAGCAACTTCGAAGCATTTCAAGCGCGTCGCATGAACGTAAAATTCCGCTCCGGGAACGGCGGCAAACCGGAATTTGTTCATACACTCAACGGATCGGGTCTGGCATTGCCGCGTGTCGTTGCTGCAATACTCGAACACTACCAAACACCGGAAGGAAAAATCATCATCCCGAAAGTGCTGCACCCGTACACAAAATTTGAAGTGATTGGATAATTTTTTTTTTGATTTGAATGAATGTGAATGCGTCCTCTCTTACGTCTTAAACCCTATCTGCTCCGTTACCGACGGACGCTGATGTACGGCATCTTGACGGTTGTCGGCAGCAATCTCTTCACCATTGTGCAGCCAAAATTTCTCGGGTACGCTGTGGACGAATTAAAACACGGCATCGAATCCAAAACGCTTGTTTCATCCGATCTGCTGATGTGGGCGGGCTTCATTGTTTTGTTTGCATTCATCGCAGGAATTTTTACCTATCTCACGCGTCAGACCATCATTGTCATGTCGCGCCACATTGAATACGATTTGCGCAACGATTTGCTTTCGCATTTACAAAAGCTGCCGTATTCGTATTTTCAAAATACGCCGACAGGCGATTTGATGGCGCATGCGACAAACGATATCAGTTCTGTACGCAACGCGCTTGGCCCCGGCATTATGTATCCGACCGATACGAGTATGACCTTGATTCTCGTGCTGATTATGATGTTCACCAGCGATTGGCAATTGACGCTGCTGACATTGATTCCGATGCCGTTTGTTTCCCTTGCTATGTATCGGCTCGGAAAAGTCATCAACAAAAAATTTATGGAACGCCAGGAACAATTTTCTACGCTCACCACTCAAGCTCAAGAAACATTATCGGGAATTCGTGTCGTCAAATCGTATGTGCGTGAAGAATTTGAAGAAGAACGATTTCGCAAATTAAGCTGGAATTATCTTAAAAAAAATCTCGAGCTTGCACAGGCGCAAGCAATTATATGGCCGCTGATGTTCGTGCTGATCGGACTTTCACTCGTCATCACGATTTATTTCGGCGGATTGAAAGTGATTTCCGGTTCTGTTTCGATCGGCACGCTGACAGCATTCACTGCTTATCTTTCGATGTTGATTTGGCCGATGATCGCCCTCGGCTGGGTCACCAATATTTTGCAGCAAGGCGCAGCTTCGATGGAACGCATCGGCATCATCTTTGACAAAGTGCCGGACATTCAGAATTCCGGCGCCACGGATACGTCCATAAAAGAAATCGAAGGAACGATTGAATTCAAAAATGTTTCGTTCACACATAAAGATGCTGCACAACCGACGCTGAAGAATATCGATTTGAAAATCGAACGCGGCACCACGCTTGCCATAGTCGGCTATACGGGATCGGGAAAATCGACCTTGGTCAATCTTCTTCCCCGTTTGTACGATACTTCTGCCGGCAGTCTCTTGATCGATGGAAACGAAATTCGAACGATTCCCCTGGAAGTGTTGCGCGCCAATATCGGATTCGTTCCGCAAGAAACATTTTTATTTTCAGATACGATTGCGGAAAATATTCGTTACGGCGTCGATGGATCGACGGAAGAAGAACTTGAAAACGTGGCCGACATTGCGCAGATTGCAAAAGACATTTCAGAATTTCCCAAACACTACGGAACGACCATCGGCGAGCGCGGCATTACACTTTCCGGCGGACAGAAACAGCGCACAAGTATTGCCCGCGCAGTGATGCGCAGGCCGAAGATTTTAATTTTAGACGATGCGCTTTCTGCGGTGGATACTTATACTGAAGAACGCGTGTTGCAGCGGCTGCGCGAATTTATGAAAGACAGAACGAGCATTATTATCAGCCATCGCATTTCCACCGTGAAAGATGCGCAGATGATTATCGTACTGCAGAACGGTTCCATCGTCGAACGCGGCACTCATAACGAGTTGGTCGCACTCAACGGCATTTATGCCGATCTGCACAACAAGCAGCTTCTCGAACAAGAATTAGAGCAATTATAACTATGCAGGAAGAAGAAGTTTTAGGAAAAGCGTACGACGCACGGCTGATGCGGCGATTGATAAAATATCTTCGCCCGTATCGCTGGTATGTGGCGCTCGGCATTCTGCTCAGCTTGCTCGTGAGCGCCATGGAAGCGGTGCGGCCCTATTTCATTAAAATTGCCGTCGATACCAATATCGCGCAACATGACCCGCATGGATTGCTTGTTACCACTTTGATTTTTCTCGCCGTGCTGCTTGTTCGGGGATTCGTTCAATATGCGAACGCGTACCTTACACAGTGGATCGGTCAGCGGACAATTTATGATTTGCGCATGGAAATTTTCCATCATCTCCAACGGCTCTCGTTGAAATTCTACGACCGTAATCCGATCGGGCGATTGGTCACACGCGTGACGAACGATGTGGAAGTGCTGAACGATATGTTTTCATCCGGCATTGTGATGGTCTTCAGCGACGTGTTCACCATCATCGGAATTTTTTATTTTATGTTTTCGATGAACTGGAAACTCACGCTGATCACGCTCAGTGTCCTTCCGTTTCTTTTTTATGGAACCTTCCTCTTCCGCCGCAAAGCACGTGAAGCATATCGGGAAGTGCGCATACAAATTGCGCGCATCAATACCTTCATGCAGGAACACATCACCGGTATGTTGGTCGATCAGATTTTTAACCGCGAACAAAAATCATTCAATACCTTTGCCGACATCAATGCCGCACATCGCAAAGCCAATATCGATTCAATTTTTTATTATGCGGTATTTTATCCGTGTGTCGATTTAATCGGCGCAATTGCCGTCGGGCTTATTATCTGGTACGCCGGCGGCAACGCGTTGGATGGCGCTGTGACGGTTGGAACGGTCATGGCGTTCGTGCAATTCAATGAAATGTTTTGGCGCCCCATTCGCGATCTATCGGAAAAATATAATATTCTGCAAACGGCCATGGCTTCGTCGGAACGTATTTTCCAATTGCTGGACGATCGAACGATTCTTTCGATGCATGCTACACCGCTTGCCCTCGACCACGTACGCGGAGATATCGAATTCAAAAACGTCTGGTTTGCTTACAACACACCGTCCGACGGAAATCGCTCGCCGGAATGGATTTTGAAGAACCTTTCATTTTCCATCAAGCAAGGACAATCGGTTGCAATTGTCGGGCACACCGGCGCCGGAAAAACGACGATCATCAATCTCTTGAGCCGCTTTTACGATATTCAACAAGGTGAAATTTTCATTGACGATATCAATATTCAACACATACTTCCGCAAGATTTGCGAAAGCATATTGGCGTCGTGCTGCAAGATGTCTTTTTATTCTCGGGCGACATAAAAGGAAATATCAATTTAGGCAACGACACGATTCCTCTTGACCGTGTGAAAGCAGCCGCACGTATGGTCGGTGCGAACAGATTTATCGAACAGCTTCCCGGCGGATATGACGGTGTGGTCAAAGAACGCGGCGCAACACTTTCCACCGGACAAAAACAATTGCTTTCGTTCGCACGAGCACTTGCCTTCAATCCGCGCATTTTGATTTTGGATGAAGCGACTTCCAGTGTCGATACGGAAACAGAACTCCTCATCCAACAAGCAATTAAAAAAATGCTGAAAGGCCGAACGTCTATCGTCATTGCGCATCGGCTTTCAACGATTCAAAGCGCCGATAAAATTATCGTGATGCACAAAGGCGAAATGCGCGAAATGGGAACGCACCAGCAATTGCTTGCGTTGAACGGAATTTATCGAAAGCTGTACGAATTGCAATACAAAGATCAAGAACTTCGAAAATCTTAGTGATTCTCTGCGAGCATATTTTATGGATGTACAATTACAATATTGAACGATGAATGATTCTACGACATCTCTTGCCGATGCAACGTTCGTTGTCGTTGACGTCGAAACAACAGGCCTGAGTCCTGTTTCCGACCGAATGACTGAAATTGCTATGATGAAAGTGAAAAATAGCATCCTGATCGATGAATTTTCCACACTCATTAATCCGCTGATAACCATTCCTTCAGAGATCACTCAACTTACCGGTATCGATAATTTAATGGTACAAGATGCGCCGTCGGCACGAGAAGTTGTGCCCTACATTGCCGAGTTCCTCGGCGATGCAGTGTTCGTTGCGCACAACGCTCCGTTCGATTGGGGATTCGTGACCGAGACGGCAATGCGTGAACGCAGCCTCGGATTGAACAATCCGCAATTGTGTACTGTTAAGCTCAGCAAAAAAATCCTTCCCCATCTTCCCAGCAAAGCGCTCGGCCCTGTGACGCAAGCACTCGGCATTACCATTCCCGAACGCCACCGCGCTTCCGGCGATGCGTATGCAACGGCATTAGTGCTTGTAAAATATCTTTCCTTCGTCCAAAAGAGACACAACATTCATACTGTCGAAGAACTTTTAAAATTTCAGAGATAAAAAAAGAGTCAGTCCTAAACATCGAACTGACTCTCATTTTTTTACCACGCCATCGCCTTTCGACAATGTCACAATAACAATTTTTTATTCTCCACCATTATTCGGCGAAGCATTGACACGCGCACGTTCTTGATCCTGCGGCGTTGCTTCCTGATGAATCGTCATCGAATGCCGAACGCGCGGAGCAACCAGCAGTTGTTCAACGGAATTCGTCTGGCCTTCATGCGGCGCAGGATATTCGACTTGCAAAATGTTTCCATCGTCCGGCGAAGATACTTGCATCGGTTGCTGCGGTGTTGGAACATTACGCATCGCCCGGTTGAAATCTCGCGCCATCATCCTGCGGACTAATTCATTCCGCCGGGATTCGATCGCGGCAAAATTTTCTTCCATCTGCTGGCGAATATTCTGAATGTTGATTTGAACGCGGGACGACGCAACGGTATCCTGCGTAATCACCACAAACTGCACTTCGGCATCATGCGGCCGCATCTTCTGATAAATTTTTTCTGCCTGTTCCACCGGTGCTTGATTTATATTGATGGCATACTGTGCATCGTTCTTCGCAAGATATTTTTCCAAACGTGCACGCTGCACCGGCTCAAGGCACGACGCAATGCCGGTCACCATAAATTTATTGAGCTTCGGCAAATCCTGTGCAATCGCAACGGCATTATTTTCATCAACCAGGACCGATGATTCAATTTGCTTGCCTGCTAATTCCAACAACGAATCGATGGCGCGATGTTGTTCTGCATTCGGCTGAACTTCCGCAAGCATTTTTTCTACCGTCACCGGCATCGCAGGCCGCTGGCGTCCTTGCCCCACGATAATGCGATATCCGTTGCGTGTGCTGCCATCGACACGAAGTGTGGTATGCGTTTTATCGTCTAACGGCAGCGTGCCGAACAACGCAAATTGTAATGTGTGATCTTTATCGATTTTCGAAAAGAGCGGAAGCAATTTCCCTTGCAGCAATTTTTTTTGATAGACCTCGCGTGCTGCAACAGATTTTTCATTCAGAAATTGAGTGAGTCGATTTCTATTTTGCACCACGAAGACGCCGGCAACAACAAGAACAACGATGGATGCTATCGATACCATGGGAACAAATCGCCGCGGAAACGGCAGCAAATTGGGTTTCAAATTTTTCTGCTCTTCTAATTCCACGGAAAGCCGCGTCCAGAATCCAAGATGCGGTTCAAGTTTCGGCTTCTTCGCAAGAAGAGCTTTCATACGCGTCAGTTCTTCTACATACGAACGGACTTCCGCATCTTCATGCATACAACGCTCGACTGCTTGAGCATCTGCTTTATTCAATTGCCCATCGACATACAACGACAGGGTTTCTAAAAAATTATTTTGTCTCAATTTCTTCATGCATGTACCTCCTTGAGCAACGGCTCAATAGCTTTGCGCAGCATCGTGCGTCCGCGCGAGATGCGCGATTTTACCGTACCCAATTCACAATTCATTATTTCTGCAATCTCTTCGTACGGCAGTCCGTCAATATCTTTTAAAATCACTGCCGTGCGGAATTTTTCCGGCAGCTTTTGTAATCCGAGGGAAACAAGTTCATGGTCGTCTCTGCTTTCGGGGGCTACCGAAAGCTTCATTTCAATTTCCTGATCTGCCCCGTCGTCTAAAGTCTGAAACGAAAAGAATTTTTTGGTTTTCTTCCTGCGTAATTCATCGCGGCTCCGGTTCACAGCAATACGATATAACCATGTGTAAAAGGAAGATTCAAAACGGAAATTCGGCAATGCATGGTACGCTTTGATAAAAACTTCCTGTGCCAGATCGTCGATGAAATCGCGGTCGTGAAAAATCGAATATAACAAATTGCGGACGCGTTCTTGATGGCGCTCGACCAGCACGCGATAGACGTCTTGATTGCCCGATTGAAATAAATGGATGAGACGCTCGTCGTCGAACTCGCGGAGTGTCGCCACCGGAAATTGTACCTGTTCGTGTTGTGCCATTCGCTCTTTTGTTCTTACACTTGAAGGTACAAAACTTCTTTCACGAACTCCAACAAGATTTACAGTTTCCTGCCACTTTGATTTCGGGAAAGAAATTGCGACGCTTCCGCTTGTTTCTCCTGCTTCCATATCTTTTACGCCTTTTCAAGTGTATAGACGAAAGCAATGCATTTGATGTTCCTTCGATAGTGCCGCACATTTTTGTTTCATCCTAAAAATGAAATTCAGCCAACGCACAAATAAATATCATACTTGCATTTGAATCGGCATGACTGAAATTGCTCTAGGGTTTCATCTGGAAGTTTTTTCATAACGGATGATTCATATTGATTGGTTGGTAAAGAATGTATTGCATTTGGAATGAAGTTGTCCAAAGGAACTGATGAGCCGTCAATGTTTTTGCGAGAGGAATACATTCTGTGGCAATAGGATTTTGCAGCAATGAAGCTCCATCACCCACTGAAACGCGCGGCAGAAAAATGGACACACAATCTTAACAGAGTGTCATTCCCCGGCATGAGTTAACGAAATGATGGCGTACAGGGTGGTGACAAAATAATCGCGTAAATAGGGAATATTGAACACCATGGGAAGTTTTCTCGGCGTCAATCGAAATTTAATTTCGTAATTCGGATTTATAAGATAATATGTTTGTTTTTCGATTTTATATTGCCGCTTATGGAGGAGTTTATGAAACTTCTGAATGGGCATTTTAGTTTCTTTAACTTCCAAAAGTCCATGAATCGAATCTTGCGTCTCGCCAAAGAGTTTTAACAGCAGCCGATAGAGCGCGTTCGGAAAAATATGAAAGTACGGAAGTTTGCTTAACATCTTACTCTGACACATTTGCTGATGCCCGCCGAACGGCATTCTCCAAGGTGGAAACGCAATAAATACTTTTCCATGGGGTTTTAAAAATGATTTGACGTGTTCTAAAAATAAATCCTGATTCGGTATGTGTTCCAAGGTATCTCGCAGAATAATCAAATCAAATTTATAAAGTACGTCGTCCTGAATTTTATAAATATCGTTATTGATCAGTGTTAAATTTGCCTTCTGTGGATGGTGTTCAAACATCTTTGCCGCTTGCGCTATTTTCCAATCCGATATATCGATTCCAACGACACTGCAACCTCTATCGAGGAATGGCTTCAAATTTCCCCCGTCGCCGCAACCGATTTCCGCGACTTTGATGTCAGAAGTTATTTTCATGACATCGTTGATATAAGGAATTACGAATTTCTCCGTGGTATAAGACTGTTCGTTGAAATATTGTTCTCGGTCTAATTGTCTTTGTTGCATAGCGTTTCAATTTTTATGTACTTGGTTTTATTCAAAAACACTCGATGGCATCTCTTTGTAATGTCCACAAAGGGAAATTGAGATGCAAGGAGAAAGTATAGCGTAAAGATACACGGCTTACTGTATCTCGACAAAGTGATTTTCGTTATCCCACCGCAATGCGCGGCTGCGAAGCATAGACACGTTTTTCAAATTCATCGCGAAAGCGTTTGAGCATGGCCTGTACCGGCCAAGCAGCGGCATCGCCAAGCGCACAGATGGTATTGCCTTCGATGTTGTTCGCAACATCCATCAGCACATCGAGGTCTTCCATTCGCGCCTGATAATTTTCAAAACGTTTGAGAATTTTAAACATCCACCCCGTTCCTTCGCGGCACGGCGTGCACTGCCCGCAAGATTCGTGATAATAAAACTGTGCTATGCGCGCAATGACTTTAATCAAATCCGTATCTTCATCCATCACAATGAGTCCCGCCGTACCAATAGAAGAACCTGCCGCTTTGAGCGAATCGGCATCCATCCGAATTCCTTCCAACTGATCGCCGCGTAAAATCATGGTTGAAGAGCCGCCGGGTATCACCGCTTTGATTGCTTTGTTATTCGGAACACCGCCCACCCATTTGTAAATTACTTCGAGCAATGGCTCGCCGGTGGGCATTTCAAATACGCCGGGATTGTTCACGTGTCCGCTCACACCGACAAGAATAGGCCCCGGTTGTTTTACGTAACCGATTTTGGAATACCATTCCCAACCGTTTTGCATAATCACCGGAACGTTGGAAATAGTTTCCACATTGTTGATCGTCGTTGGGCATCCCCACACGCCGAACTGTGCCGGGAATGGCGGCTTGACGCGCGGATATCCTCGCTGGCCTTCAATGGAATTCATCAGTGAAGACTCTTCACCGCAAATATATGCACCCGCACCTTTGTGCAGATAAATATTGATGGAGAAGGTTGTTCCTAAAATATTTTGCCCCACGTAACCTTGAGCATACGCATCATCCAATGCCGTTTGTACCATGGTGATCCACTTGCTGTATTCGCCGCGGATGTAAATGTAAGCCGTGGTAATACCCATGGCATAACAGGCAATGAGCGTTCCTTCAATAAGAAGATGCGGATTGAATTCAAAAATCTGCCGGTCTTTGAATGTGCCCGGTTCGGATTCATCGCCGTTGACGCACAAATATTTTGTTTTTTTCGATTGCTTCGGCATAAACGTCCACTTCAATCCTGTTGGAAAACATGCACCGCCGCGTCCACGCAAACCGGATTTCTTCACTTCGTCCGTGACGTCTTCCGGTTTCATCGCGAGCGCTTTTTTCAGCGCTTCATATCCGCCGTTCACACGATACACATCGATCTTATGCAAATCGGATATGCGCGGGAGAATAACAGGTTCCCACGAAGTAAGTTTTTCTGCATCTATGGGTCGAAGGTTCATTGTAAGCTGTCGATCAGTTTATCCAATTTTTCTAACGTTAGATTTTCGTAAAACTCTTCGCCGATGGCAACCATCGGTGCATTGCCGCATGCACCCATACATTCCACTTCTTCGAGCGACCATTTTTTATCCGGCGACACTTCACCGGCTTTGATGTTGAGCCGCTGTTCGAGATGTTCTAATATTTTTGCAGAACCGCGCAGCATACAAGAGACATTCGTACAGACTTCAATGTGATGTTTCCCGACTTTCTTATCATGCAGCATCGTATAAAACGTGACGACGCCCAGAATGTGGCTGAACGGAACTTCCAGCAGCACGGCGACATACTTCATCGAATCTTCGGAAATATATCCTTCCTGCTCCTGCACCATCCACAACACGGGCAGAACAAGCGACTGCGACGTCGGATAACGCTTCCGCAGCTCTTCAAGTTTTTTTAGATTCGTTTCGTTCAACATAAATTTTTAAGTCACAAATCACCAAATCGAACATCATTCAATCAACAAATCACAAAATCGTAAATCACTCGATCATCAAATCAATAAAACGCAGATCGACAAATCATAAAATTTAATCCGTCAATCTTCATTCATCGTTCTGCATTCACTTGTCTGCCTCTCCCATAATGGGATCGATGCTGCCGATAATCGCCACAACGTCGGAGATCATTGCGCCTTTTGCCATAATGGGAAGCGATTGCAAGTTCACCATCGACGGCGAACGAATTTTCATCCGCCAAGGATGACCTTCGCCGTTGCTCTTAATATAAAATCCGAGTTCGCCTTTGGGCGATTCGACCGCGTGATAGATTTCACCGATCGGCGGTTCGACGCCGGCATTGATGAGCATAAAATCATGAATCAATTCTTCCATTTTCGTATAGATACGTTCTTTGCGCGGAAGAACTTTCTTCGGTTGAAACGCATGCACATCTCCCTGCGGAATTTTTTGCAGCACCTGTTGGACAATCTTAGTGCTTTCTTTCATTTCATCCAATCGCACATAATACCGCGCAAGGCAATCACCGCCTTCGTACGTTGGAATGTGAAAATCGAGATCGTTATATATCAAATAGGGATTGGCACGCCGCAGATCATGTTCAATGCCGCACGCACGCAAACCCGGTCCGGTCATGCCAAGATCAATGGCCTGTTCCGGTTGGATGACACCGATGCCATCCGTACGGCCGATAAAAATATTGTTCGTGTTAATCAATTTGGCACTATCGCTCAGATTTTTTGGGAATTCCGAAAGGAACGTGCCGATCATCGATAGAATTTCCGGTGTCACGTCCTGCCCAACACCGCCGATGCGTGTATAACTTGTGGTAAAACGTGCGCCAGCAATATTTTCAAAAATATCGTACAGCTTTTCGCGTTCGCGAAAAGTCCACATCCACACCGTCAATGCGCCGACATCCATCGCCAGCGAACCCATAAACATCAGATGCGAAGAAATCCGCGCAAGTTCCGAAATCAACACGCGAATGTATTGCGCGCGCGGCGGCGCTTCGATGCCGAGCAATTTTTCCACGGCAAGAACATACGCGGTGTTGTTGGACATCGGAGAAATATAATCGAGCCGGTCGGTATGCGGAATGAATTCATGAAATCCCATGTTCTCCGCAAGCTTTTCGTACCCGCGGTGCAAATAGCCGAGTTCCGGAACAGCCGCAAGAATGGTTTCGCCGTCCAACTTCACTAACAATCGCAGCACGCCATGCGTCGCCGGATGCTGCGGGCCCATATTGAGCACCATTTCACTTTCGAGCGGATCATCGAATGTTACCGTGGTGTGCTCGTTCTCCAGTGCTTGAAGAATTTTAGATTTATGCGAGATATGTTCTGCTGTTTGATTCATAAAATTATTTTGTGGGCAACTCTAATGACCCGGGAATTCCCATCAACGGAAAATCTTTTCGCAATGGATGATATTCGAATTCTTCCGGCATATACAAGCGGCGAAGATCAGGATGGCCATCGAAAATAATTCCGAACATATCGTACGTTTCTCGTTCGTGCCAGTTTGCAGTTTTCCAGACACCGGTCACTGTCGGCACATGCGGATTCTCTTCTTCCGTCCATACGTTGAGACGAATG
>DATKMP010000286.1:0-8361 GCA_035541775.1 Bacteroidota bacterium
ATAAAGTTTGAACGAAATCGAATATTGCCCATGGTTTTCTTGCGTTGTGCCGCTGAGAATATAATCGGTTCCAAGCGTTGCTGCAATTTTTTGCGGATGTGTTGATCTCGCATCAAACAACAGAGATGATGACGGCGCAATCACTGTAAGGTTATCGCAGCGAGAAAAAACATCGGATAACAAGAAGGGCAATGCCTCAAGGCCGCCGGGCTCAGGGAGATCGGATGATGTGGAAGAAAATTGAACGATAGCAATCGTTGCTGTTTTAGGGTACATCCAATCAATAGCGCGCGGAATGCCGATCACGGCTGCGATGACCAGAATAACTGCGGCAGTGGTAAGTTGTGAACGCTTTACTTTTTTCCTGTGCACCACTTGCTGTGCTAATAATTGCTGCCGCAGGCGGCGTTCTTCAAGTTTGCGCTGAATTTCTGAAAGTTGACGGGCACGTTTTTGTTCTTCTTGTTGCTCCGCTTCAATGCGCTGCATTTCGGCTTTTTCTTGCTGTGCCTGACGAATCATCTCTTCTAATCGGCGCCCTGCGGTATGGTTGGGGTCAAGAAGAAAGAGATCGTGAAGTTTAAAAATTGCATCTTGAAATTGCTCTTGCTGTAACAACGCTCGTGCTTCTGCTAATAATGCTGCTGCCTGCCGTTCTTCGTCGGAAATAAATCCCTTAGCTTCTTCCGCTTGTTTTGCCCGGGCTTGTTCTTCCAACCGGAGCCGCGCTTCTTCAATTTGCATGGTCAACTGATGCGCACCGGCATGCAGCGGGAAGAGATGGAAAATCTCGTTCACCTCGGTTTCCGCTGCATCTAACTCGCCCTGAGAAAGAAATTTTTTTGCGGCGGCAAAATGTTGTGCGGCTCTTTGATCGTCTTCGGATGGTTTTGGCTGGACAGGGTCATTTTGTTTTGTGTGAAATGAAGAAATTTGCTGAAGCGATTTCTCTGCTTCTTTCAACCTGCCGGCAGCAAGAAGTTTTTCTGCTTCTTCGTATTGCGCTGAAATTTTTTTCTGCTCTTGTTCAATCTTTGCGTGTTCGTCTTGAGCTTTCTTTCGAACTTCTTCAATGTGTTGGGCCTCTTTTGTCTCTTCGTCTTCCCGTACCGCAAACTGTTCTGCCGTTTTATGTTTTGACAGTTCTTGTGCGGTTTGAGATGGTGTTGCAAGTGCTGGAATTCCTTCCATCAGGATTTCAAACACTTCGATCGGATGAGGAACATCTTTCAACGTTAAGGCGCCAATTGAAAATGTCTGGACAGGAATTTTATTTTTGACCTGATGATACACATCTTCAGAAATACAGATACGGCTGGGGTCGGCAATCAACTCGATACGTGATGCGGTGGTGACGCCTTCGCCGATAATGTCGTTGCCTCGGATGACGACATCGCCGAGATGGATACCGATGCGAACCTCGATTCGATCGAGCGCCGCTTTGTCTCGGCTAAAAAACCAGAAACGTTTTTGCAGTTCGATTGCACATTTAACGGCATTGACGGCGCTGGGGAAATCCACCATAATAAAATCGCCGAACAACCGTATCACTTTGCCGTCGTACTTTGCCGTGAGGACACGGATAAGTGTCTCGTACGTTTTCAGAAGTTCCAACGCACGGAATTCATTCTCAGATAACTTGGAAGAAAATCCGACGATGTCGGAAAACATGATCGCGGCAAGTTTGCGCGAGGTCGATTCTTCTAACGCATCAGCCATAAGAGGCAATTCCTTTTGTGTCTGAACGAAAGATACAGGTGGATCGGCAGAATGTCAATTCGTTCTTGAATAAATAGTACACTAATAATGGTGCATGCAAGAAATGAGAATGCGTAAAGGAGGGAATCATTTTTAAAAAATAGTCGAACTTTTTTTCTCATCTGCTATTACAATACGATGATTTTTTTTCAATGCCACGAACATGAATTAAAAGTATAAGCGGTTTTGTGCTGCAAGATAGACAAAGGATTCCGCGGTAGTTAATTTTGCGCGATTCAATATTGCATGGAGATTTTTTTCCTTTGTTGATACTTCCTTCTCTCTTGACAGCGCTGTGAAGTTTTTGTATATTAGCAATCATAAAGATAGAGTGCTAAGTGCTCTAAAATTCTATAAAACTATAAAAATTAACAATATAAGGAGAATGTTCTATGAGTCTAAAACCATTGGCTGATAGAGTCGTAGTTCGACCGTCGAAAGCCGAAGAGATGACCAAAGGCGGAATCATTGTTCCCGATACGGCAAAAGAAAAACCGGTTTGGGGCGAAGTCATTGCAACCGGCCCGGGCCGCATTTCTGATGAAGGCAAAATCATTCCATTAGAAGTGAAAACGGGTGATAAAGTTCTGTACGGAAAATATTCCGGTACAGAAGTCACAATGAACGGCGAAGATCTTTTGATTATGCGCGAAAGCGATATCTTTGCCATTATGCCCAAATAAAAGGAGAATACACTATGAGTTCGAAAATAATTAATTATGATGTCGATGCACGCACAGCGTTGAAGCGCGGCGTCGATCAACTTGCCAATGCTGTGAAAGTGACACTGGGACCGAAAGGCCGCAATGTTGCCATCGATAAAAAATTTGGCGCGCCGACAGTGACCAAAGACGGCGTAACAGTTGCGAAAGAAGTTGAATTAGCTGATCCCGTAGAAAATATGGGCGCGCAGTTAGTGCGCGAAGTTGCTTCGAAAACTTCCGATGTCGCCGGTGATGGAACAACGACCGCAACAGTGCTTGCACAAGCAATTGTTCGTGAAGGATTGAAGAACGTTACCGCCGGTGCGAATCCGATGGATTTAAAACGCGGAATCGATCTTGCCGTGAAGAAAGTCGTTGAAGGTTTGAATGATCTGAGCAAGAAAATCGGCGACGATAAAGAAAAGATTGCACAGGTTGGCGCAATTTCTGCCAACAACGATCGTTTTATTGGCGATCAAATTGCCAGTGCGATGGAAAAAGTCGGCAAAGACGGCGTTATCACAGTGGAAGAAGCAAAAGGTACCGAAACAACCATCGATGTTGTGGAAGGCATGCAATTCGACCGCGGATATCTTTCGCCGTACTTTGTCACGGATGCAGATCGTATGGAAACCGTATTAGAAAATCCGTACATCCTCATTCACGATAAAAAAATCAGTGCGATGAAAGATTTGCTACCGGTGCTGGAAAAAGTAGCACAAGCCGGACGTCCGTTGTTGATTATTGCCGAAGAAGTTGAAGGCGAAGCGCTTGCGACGCTCGTGGTCAACAAATTGCGCGGTACCTTGCGCGTGTGCGCAGTGAAAGCTCCGGGCTTTGGCGATCGGCGCAAAGCGATGTTGGAAGATATCGCCGTGTTGACGAACGGTCAAGTCATTTCGGAAGAAAAGGGATTCAAGTTGGAAAATGCAACGGTTGCATATCTTGGAACAGCCGAACGCGTCACTATCGATAAAGACAACACCACGATTGTGCAAGGCGCCGGCAAAAAAGAAGATATCAAAAAGCGCATCAACGAAATCAAACAGCAAATGGATAAGACCACGTCGGATTACGATAAAGAAAAATTGCAGGAACGTCTTGCAAAACTTTCCGGCGGCGTTGCTGTGCTGAAAATCGGCGCATCGACCGAAGTCGAAATGAAAGAAAAGAAAGCTCGTGTGGAAGATGCATTGCATGCAACACGCGCAGCCGTGGAAGAAGGAATCGTCCCGGGCGGCGGAGTCGCTTTCATTCGCACCATCAAAAAATTAGATGAAGTGAAGACAGAAAATAACGATCAGAAGACGGGTGTCGAAATTATTCGCCGCGCGTTGGAAGAACCGCTTCGTCAAATTGCTGCGAACGCCGGACTTGACGGCGCTGTGGTGGTGAACGAAGTGAAGAACGGTAAAGACGATTACGGCTTTAATGCTCAAACAGAAAAATATGAGAACTTGATCAAATCCGGTGTTATCGATCCGACCAAAGTTTCCCGTATTGCTCTCGAGAATGCCGCAAGCGTTTCCGGTCTTTTACTGACGACAGAGGCAACGATTGTCGAAAAACCGGAAAAGAAAGATCCGGCTCCGGCAATGCCTCCTGGCGGAATGGGCGGAGATATGTACTAATCCCCTTCGGTCATACAGCAAGAAAACCCTATAAAATTAGGGGTTTTATGCTGCACAGTACGCATGACAACAATGCCTCTCAGATGAAGAATCTGAGGGGCATTTTTTTTCTTGACATCATCGCGCAAAAATGGTAGTTTCATAATAGAGGATGTTTTGTTGTTGTAACGGAGAGCAGCATACTGTACAAAGATACATAATGTTCCACATGGTTATAAAGAAGAAAAATAGTATTCATTAATTCACTATTATAAACTTATCAAGGGAGTAATGCCATGGATTCTTTATTCAGTAAAATCCTTAAAGCGGGAGCCACCACATATTTTATGGATGTAAGGGAGGCAAAGAACAACAAAAAATATCTGACTGTTACCGCAAGTCAGGTGGCGAAAGAAGGCGAAAAAAAGTTCACCAATCGCAGTGTTATCGTCTTCAGCGATGTTGCGGAAGGCATTTTGACGGCAGTGAAAGAAGCGGAAAAAATTGCTGCGAACGAAGGCGAATTCACACAAAAATTGAAGACGGGAAGAATTACTTACTTTGTCGATGTCAAAAGTGCAAAAAACGATACGCGTTATGTTTCGATTTCTGAAACACAACCTTCTAAAGAAGATCCCAAAAAATATACGCGGAAAAGCATCACCGTTTTTGATAATGCAGCGCATGATTTTACCAATGCATTAGAAGAAGTTGTTGGACACCTGAAATAATTTTTTATAATGTCACCTTTCTGAAGGCGTTGTGAGCGATCATAACGCCTTTTTTTTCAAAAAGCAGAATGTAGAATCTACAATTCATGCTTTCTCTTTTTCCCCCATTCCGTCTCAAAAGCAATAGTTTGGTTTCCGGTATTACACTTGTGTCTCTCTCTGTAGAGGAAACAAAGGAGTGAGATGAAAATCTCAGGAGACATATGGAAACGACAAAAAAAACACCAAGCATCATCCCGTTCACTCAAACCACGGGTAAAAATATAAATCAGGGATACGATGCGAACGCTGCACGGCATTTACAAGAAAAAGTAATCTTTGGGTCGAATGATGTTTTCCGTTCGGTCTGGGAAAATTCGTTAGATGGATTATGCCTTACCGATGCAAACGGAATCATCGTGGCAGTCAATCGCGTGTTTTGCGAAATGTTTGGCAAAGCCGAAGATGAAATAATCGGCTGCAACCATACAGATCTTTTTGGCGATGGGGTCGAAAAAGGACAGTTCGATGAAGATCATCGTGAACGCTTCGCGACGGGAAAAATCACACAACGGTTTCATCGTACATATCAATTATGGTCGGGGAAACGATTGGAGTCGGAGGTTGTGAGTACCTTTGTCAATGACGAAAAAGGGAACCGGTTGATGTTCACTCAGTTTCGTGATGTTACCAAAGAACGTGAAGCGCACCGGTCGTTAAAATTGAGCGAAGAAAAATACCGCAACCTTTTTGCCAATTCTCCGATGCCGATCTTTCAAAGCTCTGTCGAAGGAAAAGTTATCAATGCCAACGCTGCATTTTTACGCTTATTGGGATACGAATCGTTTTACGAATTCATCGATATGGATGTCTCGACCACATTTTTTGCCAATGCCGATGAACAAAAAGATTTTGTGCAGACCTTAGAACAACGCGGTTATATTGTGAATACCGAATTGCATCTTCGACGTAAAAATGGGCGCATCTTAACGGTGCTGGAAACATCGCGTGCGATTAAAGATGCCGAGGGAACGATGATCGGGTTTGAAGGAATGTTGGAAGATGTTACCGCGCGGAAAACGATAGAACGAAAA
The DNA here is from genome assembly GCA_035541775.1 of Bacteroidota bacterium. Lineage (GTDB taxonomy): Bacteria > Bacteroidota > Ignavibacteria > UBA10030 > UBA10030 > DATKMP01. The sequence continues at coordinate 5,877 of DATKMP010000286.1, forward strand.
CTTCATGAATATGTCTGGGCGCTGGAAAAATCGAAAAAAGAATTATCGGAACTCAATGCGCAAAAAGATAAACTCTTTTCCATCTTATCGCATGATCTGCGCTCGCCGTTCAGCAGCATTTTGGGATTTTGCGATATTTTGATTCGTGAATACGACCAATTAAAAAGTGACGAGTCCTTACAGTTCGTCAATTATATTCAAGAAGCAGCGCAGGATCAGTTGACGTTAGTGAATAAGTTGTTAGACTGGTCGCGATTGGAATCGGGACGAATTAAAATCGACTATGCCGATATTAATTTACATGATCTTGCAGAAAAAACCATTCGTTCCTTACAAGGATTGGCACGGCAAAAAAATATAACCTTAATTTCAACGGTGTCGGATCGTGCGATTGTTCGAGGTGATCATTCATGGTTAAGTCAGGTGTTCGGCAATATCGTCGGCAATGCTCTCAAATTCACACCGGCCCAAGGAACGATCGCCATAGAACTGATAGAAGAAAAGCAAAGCCAATGGGTCATCGCCATACGCGACACAGGAGTAGGAATTCCCGAAGCAGATTTGCCCAAGCTGTTCCATATTGAAGAAAAATATACGCGCAAAGGATTAAGCGGCGAAAAAGGAACCGGACTGGGATTGCCGATTGTCGCGGAGATCGTAGAAAAACACCATGGAACCATCAGTGTGCAAAGCAAGGTTGACGAAGGGACGACCTTTGTTATTTCGCTGCCGAAAAGCATGCCGCACACGGGCGAGCAAGTACTTATTGTGGATGATGAACATGGCATTCGCGTTTTACACGCGCGATATATTCAACGGGCATTTCCTGATGTTAATATTTTGCACGCATCGGATGGGAGAGAAGCGTTTCACTTAGCGTGTGAATATCAACCGCGATTGATTATTTCGGACAGCGATATGAATGGCCTTGACGGCGATAAACTTGTCTATCAGTTAAAATCGAACCCCGCAACAAAAGACATTCCGATAGTGATTGTTACGGGGCATGATTCCGAAACAGACAGAGATTTATTATTACAAAATGGCGTAGCGGAGATTTTAGTAAAACCGGTTGCGCCAGAAAATTTGACGGCAGTGATCACAAAATTTTTTCAGAAATCTGCAATAAAATAAGTGGAGTGTATTTCCCTCCGGCCCTTCCGGTGAAGCCTCTTTGAGTGAAAACTCAAGTCCGGGAGGGCCTCTCCTTTTTTTCGGTACGAAAGAATTCTCTTGACTCGAAAGAAAAGGTTTATTATTTTGGAAACGTAAGAAACGAAAATAGTTTCCAATGGAGAAGCCGATGATTGCTGAGTCGGCTCATTTTTTGCCATAATGGAAACTGACAATACAGTAATAGTTTCCAAAGGGTAATCTAATGGCAGCGCAAGATGAGAAACGACGAATTGTTGAAGCAGCATCCAAAAAATTTTTTGAATCGGGTGTTTCCAAAGTCACGATTGATGAAGTGGCCGCGGACATGGGAATGAGCAAGAAAACGATTTATAAATATTTCCCAAGCAAAGACGAGCTGTTAATAGCCGGTGTTCGCAGCCATATGGAACGCATCGGGAAAGAGGTTTCGGGAATTATCAATTCACCGGCATCGTTTGAAAAGAAGATGGCAGCGTTCCTCGTCGTGATTGGAAGGCAAATCAGCCGCATCAGTTCTCAATTCCAATCGGATTTAAGAAAGGTGTCTCCTCAAGTATGGAATGAGATCGATACATTTCGGCGCGAAGTCGTCATTGCGCAATTGAAGCAGCTTTTTGTCCAGGCAAAGAAGGAAAAAATTTTCCGGAATGATTTAAACGTGGAAATATTTCAGCTTATGTTAATTCACGCCACGCAGGGCATTGTTAATCCAACAGTACTTTCTGCGAATTCATTTTCTGCGGTCGAAGCATATAAAGAAATTATTAAGGTATTGTTCGCAGGCGTTATGACCGATAAAGGGAAAATGAAGCTGCATCTTTTCGATTCACAATTTGAACAAGAACTTTCTCAGAGGATGTTATGAAAAATACGATGCTACTTTTCTTTTGTGCTGTAACGTTGATTGGCTGCGGGAAGGACGATGGAACAGTCATTACTTCGACGGGAACAATTGAAGCGACGGATGTAACGTTGAGTGCACAGGCCGGCGGCATTGTGCAGCGATTAAAAGTCGATGAAGGATCGATTGTTCAAACCGGCGATACCTTGCTGCTCATCAACGATGTCGATTGGCGATATCAATATGAACAGGCGAATGCCGGATACGAAATGGCGGAAGCGCAATATCAATTGGCAGTGAAAGGATCGCGTGCAGAAGATATTACGCAGGCAGAAGCAAATTATAAAAATGCCGATGCGAATAAAAAACGGATGGAAGAACTCTGGCAGACAAAAAGTATTACGGATAAACAATTGGATGATGCGCGGACGCAATGCACTGTTGCGCAGCAAACCTGGGAGAAAATGAAAAACGGTTCGCGCCCGGAAG
>DATKMP010000287.1:0-2471 GCA_035541775.1 Bacteroidota bacterium
ATAACCTATCCAGCATGCAACTCCGATCGCACCATACATGCATGCAGCTGTCGGCGATTCTAACATCATCCAATGAGTTTTACCGTCGACATTCGAGACGGAAAAAGGGGCGAGTGAAAAGAAAATAGCAAAGCCCATCAATGTTGAACGTAAACGCAGCAGGCGCTTGGTTCGTTTCAGCGATTGATATTCAGCGGATTGCTTCAAGGGCTGTGCTAATCGCTCCGGAAATGGATTCTGGAATTGGAGTTTTGCCTGCTGTGCAAATTCGGGATGCGCCTGAAAATATTCTTCGATTAATTCTTTTGTTTCGCGGCTGCATTCGCCGGAGTAATACACCGGCAATAAATCGGTGATGATGTTGCTGCTGATGGTCATAGTGATGCTCCTGGGTTTAAAGAAGTGAGAGTGGATAGTTTTTTTCGAGCACGAAAAAGTCGAACTTTGACGTTGCCGACCGTCAGTCCGGTTGCCTGTGCAATTTCATCGTGCGATAATTGTTCATCGAATCGCAGAATAAAAATCGTCCGATCGATTTCCGGCAGCGATTGAAGCGCCTGGCGGACAACTTCAAGATCGTACCGTTGTTCCACGGCCACATCCGGTGAATTCGAAGGATCGAAGAAAGATTCATCGAGATCGATCAATTTTTTTGTCCTTCGTTTTTCGTGCAGCCAGAGATTGCGCGCAATGGCAAAAAGATATGCTTTGACGGATTCGATACGGAGATCTGTTTCAGCCATCCATACACGCGCAAATGTTTCCGCCGTGATATCGTTCGCATCGCCTGCGTTGCCGCTTAACCAGTATGCAAACCGGAAGACATCGCCGGAATATTGTTTGTACAGCTGCTGAAAACTTATAATGTCCTGCTTCATAAAGAGAATATCCACCAAACAGCAAAACGTTACATCGAATCAAAAGTAATCTAAAGAAAAATAGTATCGTAAAAAAATACAGAACACAGAATATGAAATGCCAAATAATAATGTAACTTTATGTATGCCTATTCGTAGGTTTAAAAAATAATCTTCTGAAAATAATGCTGGGATTACTATGATAACTCAAGAACGATTACAAATGGTAGCGCCGTGCGGCATCGATTGCGGCATTTGCGAATTATATACCTGCAAAGAAAATTCTGAACTCTACGAGCGATTGATCGAGCGTGGATTTCCGAAAGAAAAAATTCCTTGCGAAGGTTGCCGCGGTGTGGAAGGAAATTGTCCGGTCATACCGGAGAAATGCGCAACGTATGTGTGCGTCCAAGATAAAGGTGTACAATTTTGTTATGAGTGCGGCGAATTTCCGTGCGATAAATTGCAGCCCTCCGCAGACCGTGCGAATGTGCTGCCGCATAACTGCAAAGTTTTTAATCTTTGTGTCATCCAACGCGACGGGGTGGAACAATTTACGCAGCAGTCCGGCGGCATCAAACAAAAATATTATGCCGGAAAGATGGTGATCGGCAGCGGACCGAAAGTAGAATAACAATACTTTTTCATCTCGTTCCCAAGCTCTGCTTGGGAACGGAATCTTCTGAAGCCTCGCTTCAGATGACAATTTATGGGACGAAGCAGATATAAAATATTCGATACCGCTTATCCATATTTTGTGACAATGACGACAGTCGATTGGCTGCCGTTGTTTTCCAATCCGGATGTTGCAGACATTGTCTTGGAATCTCTTCGCTACAATCAAGAACATAAACATCTTGTTATATATGCATACGTGCTGATGGAACATCATCTTCATGCCGTTCTTTCCTGTGATAATCTTACGGAAGTGCTGCAATTGTTTAAGTCCTATACAGCGCGATCCATTATCGATTATTATAAAGCTCACCACAACACAACAATGCTTCAAAAATTAAAACAAGCAAAGTTGCGACACAAAACAGAAAGTGAATATCAAGTCTGGAAGGAAGGTACGCATCCTGAAGAAATACAGACAGAAGAAATGATGAGGCAAAAGATTGAATATATTCATCATAATCCTCTCCAGCGTGGCTACATCGATGAACCGGAACGGTGGAAATATTCCAGTGCCAGAAATTATATGGGACAAAAGGGATTGATTGATGTGCAGACGATATGGTAATGAATTGGACTATTGAAGAAGATTTTAACAGGAGCGTTCCCAACCAGAGGTTGGGAACGAGAAAATAGGTGCGGTCGAAAATTGAATAAAAACGATTTCAAATCAAAAAAAACTATTACGGAGAACAATAAAGGTGTCTGAATATAGCTCATCTTTGAAAAAATATTTATCTCATCCGAATGCCATTTTATTCTTTCTCGCATTCTGCACTATATGTTTTCATTTCGCGGTGAATGCTGCCGGTGGTTACGGAATATTCCGCGATGAATTTTATTATATCGCATGCAGTAACCATCTCGCCTGGGGGTATGTCGATCAGCCGCCGTTTTCCATTGCAGTTCTGTGGTTCAGCCGATTGGTCTTCGGCGATT
>DATKMP010000288.1:0-2010 GCA_035541775.1 Bacteroidota bacterium
CTTGTAAAGCGCATCATCGCCCCATTCGCTTTTTGGGAAATTATCTACGATGCTTTGATAAATTTTTGCCGCTTCTGCGCCGTCCGTCGTCAACACGGCTTGTAAATACATGACGCCGGGATTGTTTTGATAATTCGTCATCAACGACGGCAATTCTGCACGCACGGCATCACCCTGCCCGCGTTCGATCATTTCCAATCGCCGGCGAATATCCGGCTCGTTTCCTGTTTGTGCCCACATGGGCACAGTACTGAACAACAAAAAAACAGCGACCAAAATTTTCAAAAATGTTTTCATCGCGGTCTCCTTTATCTGTCCACACTTACATGTTGAATTATATGGGCTTGTCTGCCAAACAGCGTTGCAGAATTTACACGCTCGATGGCAATGTGAATATAATCACCGATGGCATCGCCATTTTTGGGGAACACGACCATCTTGTTCGTATCCGTTCGCCCGCAAAAATCTTTTGAAGATTTTTTACTTGCGCCTTCGACAAGTACTTCAACATGCCGGCCGATCATTGCAGAATTTTGCCGAACGGAAATTGCGCGTTGAAGTTCGATGATTTCGTTCAAGCGCCGCGTTTTAATTTCTTCTGGAACATCATCCGTCATGGCGAACGCTTTGGTATTTTCTCGCGGAGAATATTTGAACGTGAATGCGCCGTCGTATTCTACTTCACGAAGTAACTCCAGCGTCCTTTGATGATCGTCTTCTGTTTCTGTCGGGAATCCGGAAATAATATCGGTCGAAAGACTGATGCCGGGAATGGCCGTTTTAATTTTTTGGACCAACGCTAAATAGTGCGATGCCGTGTATGTGCGGTTCATCAATTCTAAAATTCTATCGGAACCGGATTGAACGGGAAGATGAATGTACTTGCAAATATTTTCTTGCGCGGCAATAGCATCAATAAGTTTTTCCGACATATCCTGTGGATGCGATGTGGTAAAACGCACACGCATCGTTCGATCGACTTGCGCAGTTCGAATAAGCAAATCGGCAAAATCAAAATTCTCATCGCGGTAGGAATTCACATTCTGTCCAAGCAGCGTTACTTCTTTAAATCCGCGCGCTGATAATTCTTCAACTTCTTTTACAATGTTGTGCAGCGTTCTGCTGCGTTCGCGTCCGCGTGTGAACGGCACAACGCAGTACGTGCAAAATTTATCGCAGCCGCGCATAATGGAAACCCACGCGCTCAAACCATCGGTGCGCAGTGGAACGATGTCGTCGTAATTTTCCACGCGAGAAAGTTTGACGGCAATTCCTTTTTCGCCTTCCAGCGCCGCTTCGACCAAGACAGGAAGTTTGCGATATTCATCCGGCCCAACAACCAAATCCACAAAACTTTCGGATTCCATCAAATCTTTTCTCAAACGTTCCGCCATACAACCCAGGACGCCGACAATCGTTCCCGGCCGTTCTTTTTTGTAACGGCTAAAATCACCGAGGCGTCCATAAATTCTTTGCTCGGCGTTGTCGCGCACAGAACATGTATTGACAAAAATTGCATCCGCGTGCGTTGCATCGTTCGTTGCAATGTAACCGGCATCGTGCATAATGCGCTGCACCACTTCGGTGTCCGCCATATTCATCTGGCAGCCGTAGGTTTCAATATAAAATTGTTTTTGCGGACTCATAGTTTTTACGTGTATGATATTAGTGAAACTCTGTCAGACATGTAAACAATATTAACGAACCTTAATGTTATTTATTTTTAATGGATTTAGAGTTTTCATGCGTGACAGACTGTTTCGTGTTGCCATTTCGGCAGGCGGCTGTAGGTGTTTTTAAATTGCTTGAAGAGAGGCGCATAAAAGACCTTCGGTTGGAATTTTTTGCATATTTATTTTTTGATGCAGAAAAAAAATTGAAAATTAATAAAAACACATCTGAAAAACTCTTTGATTGATGGTTACAGTCTTTGATTATCAAACAAAATACTCTTTTTCCATTAATCCTCTCCTCGTTTGAGGAAGAGAAACGCCGATGGCGTACGAAAGG
>DATKMP010000289.1:0-9072 GCA_035541775.1 Bacteroidota bacterium
CGATTAAAAAAATAAGAGAACTCCGTCGATCTTAAAAAAATCGACCGTCTTCAATTTTTTTGTCAAAGACAACCTTAATCTACAATCGGTTGGTGGCCGTGTCCCTTGTTTTCTAACCGCGGCTTTTATAGAGACCAAGACCAAAGAATTAAGCAACACAACTACTGTAAATATATCGGGTTACATCTTTTTTGTCAAGTTAATTTTCAAGATAAAAAATAAAAATATTTTTGTTCTTATTTCACTTGACAGATATTGTGAAGAATTTTATTGCACCATCCATCATGACAGAGGTTTTTGAAAAAGTCGGCGACACCGTCATCGCGGTCTCGATGAAATCGGGATCCTCGCAATGGCTTTATGAAATCGTTTTTCAGATATTTCATGTCACTATTTTCCGGACCAATTTTTTAAAATTGGCGCCGCGATTTTTTATTTCGATTTTTCTTTCCGTGCGATCCGACTAACTTCATGACGGTTTTTATGCTTCACGATGTTGATTATAAAAAAGTGTTGCCGTACCTTTTTATGCATCCGTAACGGTAGTGATAATTTGGAGAACCAATGAGTTTAGCTGTGCAATTTTCAACGCTGACAGAATTATTTGATCGCCTGACAACTCGTTTTGCAAACGATGCCCGTCCGGTATTAATGCATAACATCGATGGACATTATCGAGGAATTTCTTACAGCGAATTACGAAAGAATGTCGAGCATTTAGCATTGGGATATTCCTCGCTCACTATCGGCCGATCTGACCGCGTGGCAATTATTTCAGAAAACCGCCCGGAGTGGGTGTACACGGATTTTGCTCTTATCGCACTTGGCGCCATCGATGTTCCCATTTATCCGACACTCACACCAAAACAGCTTGCCTATATTTTTAACGACTCCGGCATTAAAGCCGTTGTTGTTTCTAACACGCTTCAACTCAATAAAGTTCTCAAGATACGGGAAGAAGTTGCTTCCCTAGAATATATTATTGTGATGGCGGAATCGGCAGCCGATGAATCAAAATCGATCTACAGCTTTTCCAAAATTCTTCAACGCGGCGCTTCTGCTGAAAAGAAACATGCCGCATTCTTCCGGCAGCAACTTTTGAAAGCCGTCCCGGATGATGTCGCAACGATTATTTATACTTCCGGCACCACCGGCAATCCTAAAGGCGTCATGCTCACGCATCGAAATTTTGTCAGCAACATTTACGGCGCTGCCAATGTCTTATCCGTGGATGAACATGACAAACTTTTATCCTTCCTGCCGTTGTGCCATACGTTTGAACGAACGGCGGGATATTACATCGCGTTATCAGCGGGATGCACTATTGCGTACGCCGAAAGCATCGAAACCGTCAGCACGAACATGCTGGAAGTGCATCCAACCATTATGGCTACCGTACCGCGGTTGTTCGAGCGGATGTACTCGCGCATGATGCGTCAGTTGGAAACCGCCACGTATGCCCAGCAAAAATTTTTCCAATGGGCAATTCGTGTCGGCAAAGAATATTCGCAAGCGCAACGGCATGGATCTGCCGATATGATTTTGAAAGCACAATATGCACTTGCACATAAATTGGTTTTTTCTTCGTTTCAAAAACGTACCGGCGGCAAAATGCGATATTTTGTTTCCGGCGGCGCCGCTTTAGCACAACCCATCGGTGAATTTTTTGAAGCGATGGGACTCATTATTCTGGAAGGATATGGATTAACAGAAGCCGCGCCGATTCTTGCTGTCAATCGATTGGATGATTATAAATTTGGAACCGTCGGCAAGCCGTTACCGGGAGTAGAAATTAAAATTGCCGATGATGGGGAAATTCTTGCCAAGGGCACTAATATTATGCCCGGGTATTATCATGATTTGCGAACAACCAAAGAAGCATTTAATGCCGACGGCTGGTTCAACACCGGCGATATCGGGATGTTTGATACGGAAGGGCATTTGATTATTACCGACCGCAAAAAACATTTGTTCATCAGCTCCGGCGGAAAAAATATCGCCCCGCAGCCCGTGGAAAATTTATTTTTGCAGAGCCCGTACATCGACCAGTTTGTTCTTCTTGGCGACGGAAGAATGTACTGCACGGCACTCATTATTCCGGAGTTCAGCACATTGAAAGAATTCGCCCGCGTGGCGGGAATCCACTACTCCAGCGATACCGATTTAATCGAGCGCAAAGAAATCAAAGAACTTTTCACTGATGAAATTACCCGCCTGCAAAAAGATTTACCCAATTATGAACGAGTGCGCCGCTTTGAACTCCTTGCCGAACCGCTTTCCATGGAAAACGGCGAAATCACGCCGTCGTTAAAAGTAAAACGAAAGGTAGTGGAACAAAAATATGCACATCTTATTGAAAAGATGTACCAAGCTGCACGATAAGTGCAACAAACAAGATTAGTGTCCCGGCGCCACGCGGAGGACTTTGCGCTGAATAACACGGTCTGGCACAACCCACGCATCACGAAACCCTTGTGCAATAAATTCCGGCAATCGCTGGTTCGCTTCATAACGACTGATAAAATCACCCACCCGTACTTTATACACGGGCGCATCAAACACAATATAGATTGAATCGGAAATAAATTTGAGGGCAGCTTCTTCTTTTGTGGCTGTTGCTTCATCAATGCTCGAGGAAGAAAAGAGCTGGATGCGAAATCCCTGCACCACTTCTTCATGAATCACGACACTATCTTTAGAAATGTCAATCGGCGGCTGTGGCTGGTCTGTACGATTTGCCTGTTGCAATGCGGCAGGTTCTTCATCAAAGTCCGAAGGATTCAATGTCGCTTCATATTCCCGCAACGGCAGAACCATCACTTTTTGTGGTGGTTGTTTTTCTTGCGCCGTGCTCAAACTGAACAGGCAAAGAAGTACTAGCGACAGAAAACCGTTTCGTGTATATAGAGTTTTTGTACTCATCGCGGTAAAAAATTAATCCAGCATGGTGTGTATTCTTTTGGGAACCGTTTTTTCATTTCCTCAAGAAAAGAAAATGCTTTGGTTCGATCTTCAAATTTTCCTATGCTTACCCGATACATATTGGCCTTCGTAATATATTGATTGAACACCGGTTGAGCGTTAAATCTCGCTTTCGCATTTTTTTGTGCGCGCAACGCGTTCGACGCTCCGCGGAATGCACCAATTTGCACGGTGAACCCCGCATGATTCGATCGATCGATAGGAAGAGCAATGCGCGCCGGCGATTTTTTCTTGACAACGATCGATGCCTTTAAGGTATCTTGTTTCGATTTAAATCTTGGCGCTGTTTTCAGCTTTCCGTTGACTCCTGCATGATTCGTTTGGGCATTGGCAAGTGATGCCGTATCTTTCTTCAGAACCCCATGTGGAAAATGCCGCACGGTATCAATCGGTCCTAAAATTTGAACCGGAATGCGCGCGTGGTCTCCGCCGCCTGTTCCTTCCGATGAAACACATCCGGCAAGGAATACGCATCCTAAAAAAAGAAATACACGGTAAGGTGCCATCCGTTCGATCCTACTATGATGGTGAAGCAGTTTGTTCGCCTGTGACGATTTTGATACTTGCACTTGCGCCAATACGACTTGCGCCAGCAGCAACCATTGCGCGCGCTTGCTCTTGCGTGCGAACGCCGCCGGAGGCTTTGACGCCCATCGCTGCACCGACTGCCTTTCGCATTAACGCGATATCTTCTACTGTTGCGCCGCCTTTGGAAAATCCTGTCGATGTTTTGACAAAATCTGCGCCGGCATGTTTTGACAACGTGCATGCAATTTTCTTTTCTTCGTCGGTCAGCAAACATGTTTCAAGAATGACTTTTAAGATCGTATGAACACGATGTGCTGCAACCGCGACGGCATGAATATCGTCTTCCACAAATTGAGTGTTCCCGGATTTCAAGTATCCGACATTCAACACCATATCCACTTCCGATGCGCCGTCGCGAATTGCCCGTTCCGCTTCGAACACTTTTGCTGCCGTGGAGGTTGCACCCAACGGAAAACCGATTACTGTACAAACTTTGACCGTCGTACCGGAAAGCAAACTCGCACACAGTGCGACATACGATGCGTTGACACAGACACTGGCAAATTGATATTGACGGGCTTCGTTGCACAGCGCTTCTATTTCCGAACGCGTCGCCTCCGGTTTCAGCAACGTATGATCGATGATCGCTGCAAGTGTTTTATCGAATTCTGCGAACATAGGATGAAGACCCTTTACAATATGCTGATCAATAAATTCTTTTTCCAGAAACCGTCGCATCAATATACGAGATTTATCTTGAGTTACAAGTAGCCGACATCAACCAATGTTATTCTAACACGTCGCCAGCGCTGAGGCGGTAGCCGCGTAAAAATTCTGCAATCGACATTTTTTTTCGCCCTTCTTGCTGAATTTCAAGAATTGCAAGCGCATTTTTTTGCGTCCCCACGATTAAAGAGTCGCTTGTACACTGAAGAACGATACCGGGCTGCGCCGCGTGATTTTCAACAAGAGACGTTTTAAACAATTTGATGGTTTTATGTTTATGGGTTGTCCATGCTGCCGGATGCGGCGAAAGCCCACGAACAAAGTTATGAATTTTTTCTGCCGGCGCCTGCCATGTAATACGGCAGTCGTCTTTAAAAATTTTCGGCGCAGGCGTCGTAAGATCATTATTTTGCGGCTGTGGATCGATTGTTCCACTCTCTATCATCTGAACAGTATGCAAAACGGCGTTCGCGCCAAGAAGCGAAAGTGCGTCGTGAATTTCACCGGCAGTTGCATCCTGAGAAATCGGGATACGTGCCTGCATTAAAATATTTCCTGTATCGACTTTTTCCTGAAGAAAAAATGTCGTGACGCCTGTTTCGCGGTCACCATGGATGATTGCCCAGTTGATCGGCGCTGCGCCGCGATATTTTGGAAGAAGCGATGCGTGTAAATTAAATGTTCCGAATCGGGGAAGCAAAAATATTTCTTTCGGAAGAATACGAAATGCAACAACGATTATGAGATCGGGCTTAAGGTTCTGAAGTTGAGAAATGAATACTTCGTCGTGCAGGTTTTCAGGTTGAAGAACGGGAAGTTGCCGCTGCAGCGCAAATTCTTTTACGGGCGTGAACGACAGTTGCTGTCCTCTGCCGCGCGGCTTATCCGGCGCCGTCACAACCGCGACAATATCATATCGATGTTCTAATAACGTGCGAATGCTTGGCACTGCAAACTCCGGCGTGCCCATAAAAACAATGCGCATCGCCATCACTCCTGTGCAACCACCGGATAGGATGTTTCGATTTCGCCTTTTTTGATGGCGTTCAATTTCGATTTCAATAACGCGCGTTTTGCCGCTCCAAGGTGATCGATAAACAACACGCCGTTGAGATGATCGAATTCATGTTGAACGACGCGCGCCAACAACCCATCGGCAAAAATTTCATGTTCTTGAAAATCTGCATCACGGTACCGAACCCGCACTTTCTCTGGACGCTCGACCATCGCATGAATATCGGGAATACTCAGGCATCCTTCTTGAAGCGCAATGCGCCCTTCTCCAGAAAGAACTTCCGGATTGATCATCGCTATCGTTCGCGGCAACTCCGGCGAAGTGGGACGTTTTGCATCTTCTTGCTCGCCTTCTGCATTGTCTTCGCTGACATCGGCAATATCGACGACAAGAATCCGGCGCAAGTCTCCCACTTGCGTTGCCGCTAATCCGATGCCATTCGCTTCGTGCATCGTTTCAAACATATCGTAAATCAATTTGACGGTAGAATTATCCAATTCCTTTACTGGCTTCGTTTTTTTCTTCAGCACTTCCGTGCCATATAGATAGATCGGTAAAATAGACATTATATGAACAGAACCTTTCTGTTAATCAATCACTCTGCGCGCACATTCGTAGCGTTTTGCGAAGTACGCACTTTGCAGCGACGAAATGGTAACACCCAGCGAAACGCTTGCGTGTGCAAATAAATCGTCGCCAAGATAGATGCCGACATGCGAAACCGTTTCGCCCGTCGTATTAAAAAAAACCAAATCGCCGAATTTCAACTTCTCAAACTCTACCGGCGTACCGAGTTTCGATTGCTCGGCGCTGGAACGCGGCAGCGTTATACCGACAGAATTTTTATAGACCGTCATCGTATAACCGGAACAATCCATACCGTCGGAACTGCAACCGCCATGCAAATACGGCACGCCCATGTATTTTGAAATTTCCTTCATCATTTTGCTTTGATCCAGCGGCTTGATCGCAGAATTTTTTTCCTGCTTAAAATCCCGTTGGCCGCTGGTGATGCGTTCGACTTCTTTCGTTTCCACTTTTTTATCGTCTTCTTTTTTTTCTTCGACTGCTTCTTGAGAAGAAAATCGCGGTTCATGTTTTGGAGGCGCGCTGTCTTGTGTTTTCTTTTCATGACTTCCGAACCGCGGCGCGCTCGAGCTGCATCCCGCAAAAAAAACTGCTCCGAGCAACAACATCAAAAGCATGACGATGTTCGAAGGCACATTTTTTTTTCTGAAGACGAAAAAGCCCCGCACACGCAGGGCTTTTCGATATTTGAAGATGTCAAGCGATTGACGCATGTGAGCACACGGCAACTGCTTATCCAAGATAGGCGCGCAGTACTTTACTGCGCGATGCATGACGCAAACGGCGAATAGCTTTTTCTTTAATTTGCCGGACACGTTCGCGCGTAAGGTTGAATTTTTCTCCGATCTCTTCCAACGTTAATGAATGTTCCTGCTCAAGACCAAAATATAATTTGATGACCTGCGCTTCGCGTTCGCTCAATGTTGCCAGCGCACGCCGTACTTCTTCGCGCAACGATTCTTCCATCAACGTGGAATCCGGCGTCGGCTGACGGTTATCTTGAATAACGTCTAACAGCCGATTGTCTTCGCCCTGCGCAAACGGCGCATCCATCGAAAGATGCCGCCCGGAAATTTTTAATGTATCAGAAACTTCAAAGAGCGACATATCCAATTCTTCCGCCAACTCGCTCGCACTCGGCTCTCGTTCAAATTCCTGTTCCAAGGTGCTGAATGCTTTTCCGATTTTATTTAACGCGCCGACGCGGTTCAACGGCAGGCGCACAATACGGGATTGTTCTGCCAGCGCCTGTAGAATCGACTGGCGAATCCACCACACGGCGTACGAAATAAATTTAAATCCGCGGGTTTCGTCAAAGCGTTTCGCCGCTTTGATCAATCCAAGATTTCCCTCGTTGATCAAATCGCCCAGCGACAATCCCTGATTTTGATATTGCTTTGCCACACTCACCACGAATCGTAAATTGGCTTTCGTCAATTTCTCGAGCGCTTTTTGATCGCCTTTTTTAATGCGCTGTGCAAGATTGATTTCTTCTTGCGGCGAAAGCAAATCGACTTTGCCGATTTCTTGCAGGTATTTGTCTAACGATTGACTTTCACGATTTGTATATTGTTTGCTAATTTTCACTCTTGTTTCCTATCTATTCAACTGTTCGTGCGAATCACACTGATTCCAACATAGTAACACGAATCATCATCGTAAAAGTTCTCTTTGTTATTAGACTCTGTTAACGACGAATTCGTTTCAATTTTTTTCATACCACCAGCGAACGGAAGCTTTCGCCAGCAATTGGCGCCGAAACGCCAAAAAAGTCAGCCACCGTTTTTCCGGCATCGGCAAACGAGTGGCGCGTGCCAAGATTGATATTGCGCTTTCCTGTTTTACTGAAACACAACAGCGGCACATACTCACGGGAATGATCCGTGCTTTGATCCGTCGGATCGTTGCCGTGATCTGCGGTCAGCAGTAACAAGTCGCCATCCGAAAGTGTATTTTGAATTTCGGGCAGCGCCGCATCGAATTCTTCTAGTGCTTTTGCAAATCCTTTCGCATCCTGCCGGTGTCCGTACAGCATATCGAAATCCACAAGGTTTGCCATCAGTAATCCCGACGACATGTTTTTTCCTTGCTTCATGATCTCTGCAATTCCTTGCGCATTGGATTTTGTATGAATTTTTTCTGTCAATCCTCTGCCGGTAAAAAGATCATCGATTTTACCGATGGCAACGGTCTTGATCTTGTTTTCAAATAAAATATCGAGCACCGTTTGCGACGGCGGCTCAACGGCATAATCACGCCGATTCGGCGTCCGCGAATACTTGCCGCTCGTGCCGACGAACGGACGCGCAATCACACGGCCGACACGATGTTCGCCAACAACAACTTGTTCGCGCGTCTTTTTACAGATGTCATACAATTGCTCCAGCGGAAAAACATCCTGATGCGCGGCAATTTGAAACACCGAATCACCGGATGTGTACACAATCGGAAATCCCGTGCGCACATGTTCATCGCCCAGCTCTTTGATAATTTCCGTACCGGAGGCGGGTTTGTTTCCTAAAAAACCCTTGCAGCCGGTTTCGCGAAGAAATGTTTTCAACAAGCCGTCGGGAAATCCTTTGGGGTATAACGGAAATTGTTTTTCGGTAATGATGCCTGTTAGTTCCCAGTGTCCGGTCGTGCTGTCTTTGCCTTTGGAACGTTCTGCCATTTTTCCAAAACATCCAGTTGCAGATGCTTCACGGTTAATGCCGTTCAGTGTAGTGATATTGCCAAGGCCGAGCCGCGACAAATTTGGAAGTTTCAAGCCGTCAACCGCGCGCGCAATATTGCCCAGCGTGTTGGTTCCACAGTCGCCGTATTCGGCAGCATCCGGCAATTCACCGATGCCGACGCCATCCAGCACGATGAATATTATTTTATTCGATTGCAATCGCCTTGCTCTTGTGCGAACAATTATCCGTAGATTTCTTTTTCGTTACACTTGCATACCTGGACACGCTGCCGGTTGAAGCGATAGGATCCATGCGCCGAACGGACAGATTGCACATATAAAATTGCTGTTCGCGCTGTTCCGCATTTCGGACATTTTACACCGCGTTCTTGCGATGCTTTTTTTGCTTTCTCAGCAAAGTCAGTTTGTTTTGCCATTGACTACTCCACTATGTATTGATAAAAAAATAATTAATAAACTCGTACGATATTCCCGCCGGCTTCCACAGCTTTGTGCAGCACGCGATCGACATTCTCTAATAATTGCATGTCGTTTCCTT
>DATKMP010000290.1:0-6503 GCA_035541775.1 Bacteroidota bacterium
CGGAACATTTCTTGGCGCGACTCTCGGCAAATTCATTTGAAGAAGAAAGGATAGAATATGCGATTACCCAGTGATGGAAAACTGCTTCGAATATTTTTAGGCGAACAGGATCGTTATAAACATCAGCCGTTGTATGAAGTAATCGTGCAGAAAGCGCGCGAAACCGGACTTGCCGGTACAACGGTGCTTCGCGGTGTGGAAGGATTCGGCGCGAAAAGCCGCGTGATTCATACGGCAAAAATATTGCGGCTCTCGGAAGATTTGCCGTTCATTGTGGAGATTGTCGATACGGAAGAAAAAATTCGCGAATTCATTCCGCTTGTCGATGCATTGTTTGAAGAAACCGGCTGTGGAGGATTGGTCACCTTAGAAAAAGCTGAAGTCATCAAATACACAGCGGGAAAGACATAAAAAAAAATCCAACGAACAATCAAACAAATTCCCAAGAACCAATATTCAAGCTGTTCCCACGCATCAAGGGAACATCGATAGTATTCATGCAACGACCTACGACTCAGATGCTTTTGTTCGCTTTCCAAAACTTCGGCAGTTCGTTGTAATAATGCACGCACGTGCGAATGCCGCCGAAGAAATTATCCAAGTTGATAAATTCATTCGGCGCGTGCGCATTCTCGTCCGGCAAACCGAATCCCAATAAAACAGAATCGATGCCGAGCAATTTTTTAAAATCCACCACAATCGGAATCGAGCCGCCTTCGCGTTGATACAACGGTTTCTTGCCGAACCCTTTTTCTAAGGCAGCAACTGCCGTTTGCACGCCCGGGCTTTCTATCGGTGTGATGGCTGGTTCGCCGCCATGCAAAAATTTTACATTCACCTGAACCGTCTTTGGCGCAATCGCTTTAAAATGTTTTTCAAAGAGTTTTGAAATCTTTTTGGAATTCTGTCCCGGCACCAGCCGCATCGAAATTTTTGCGAACGCGCGTGCCGGCAGTACGGTTTTCGCGCCTTCGCCGGTATAGCCGCCCCAGATACCGTTCACTTCCAGTGTCGGGCGCGCCCAGACTCGCTCGAGTGTTGTAAATCCTTTTTCGCCGTACAATTGTTTGATGCCTAATTTTTTTGCATACGCTTTATCGCTCCACGGCAGTTTGGCAAACGCCGCTCTTTCTTTTTTCGTCAGAGGAATGATGCCGTCGTAAAATCCTTTCACCGTGATGCGTCCGTTCTTGTCATGCAGCGATGCAATGAGTTCCGATAACGCTTGCGCAGGATTGTGAATCGAACCGCCGAACGAACCGGAATGCAAATCACTGCTTGCGCCAACAACTTCCACTTCCATATAGGTTAAGCCGCGCAAGCCGTACGTAACGGAGGGAACGCCATGCGCAAACATCGCCGAATCCGAAATCACAATCAAATCGCTCTTGAGTAATTCTTTATGCTCCGCGACAAACTGAGGCAAGTGTTCGCTGCCGATTTCTTCTTCGCCTTCAAAAATAATTTTGATGTTGATCGGCACGGTACCGCCATTTTTTAAATACGCTTCCAGCGCCTTGATGTGAATGAACAATTGTCCTTTGTCATCTGCCGTGCCGCGTGCAAATAAATTGTTATCACGCAGTGTCGGTTCGAAGGGCGGCGTTTTCCATTCGTGTACCGGATCTTCCGGCTGCACATCATAATGTCCGTAGATGAGAAGCGTCGGCGTGCCGGGCGCGTTGAGCCAATCGGCATACACAACCGGATGGCCGGCGGTTTCAAGAACCTGAACATGCTGCAATCCGATATTGGTAAGATGATGGGAAAGCCATTCCGCAGCACGCAGAATTTCTGCCTTGCGCTTTGTTTGCGAACTGACGCTCGGAATTGACAGCAATTCTTTTAATTCTGCAAGATACCGATCGTGGTTGTTTTCAATAAAATCGAGAATGGGTTGCATGGCCGTCCTTTCAATTCAATATATTCCTCTCAAAAATATAGTCAACTCGCGAGCGAAACGCAATGGCAATTGATAAATGCATTACCCGCAATTTGAAGTTTCATTTTCCCCTCCAAAAATACTTCCGCAGCTTTTACTTGTTTCTTCGCCGTGATTTTGCTACTTTTTTATGCATGACATTTTCAATGGACATCCTAAAAATTCTATTACCGGTTTTTTATTTCCTGCTTGTCGGAATGTACGGCAGGGCATTTTTTTCCGATAGTACGCTCGCGAAACGGATCAAAACACCGATGCTGATTTTCATCGTTGTGCTTCATCTCTTCTATTTGATTCTTCGTTCCGTAGAATATTCGCATCCCCCCGTAACGAATGTGTTCGAAATATTTTCCGTGCTCGCGCTTGCCGTCGCCGCGACGTATCTCGTGATCGAATGGAACTCTCACCGCACCGAAACCGGCTATTTCATTCTGAACATTGCATTCTTTTTCCAGCTTATTTCGTCGCTCTTCATCAAAGATACTTATGAAGTGAAAGAAATTTTACGCAGCCCTTTGTTCGGCATTCACGTATCGGCCGCACTCATCGGTTACGCTGCCATTACGATTGCCGGCGCGTACGGATTTCTTTATTTAATGCTCTATCATGAAATGAAAGCGACACGCTTCGGCGTCATCTACAAAAAACTTCCCACACTCGAATCGCTGGAACGAATGGCGGGCACGGCCATCCTCATTGCATTTCTTCTTCTTGGTTGTGCGATCATCTTCGGCATCGTCTGGCTTCGGCATGTTTTTCCCGGAGAATATCATTACGATGCAAAACTCGTCAGCACACTGGTCGTATGGTTGTTATACGGCTGGATGACATTTGCGCCGCGCTTCAGCAGTTGGAAAGGGCGCAAATTGATGTTGTTTGCCATGATCGGTTTTGCTATTTCAATTTTTTCATTAACGGTGATCAATATTTTTTTCAGCGGATTCCATAAATTCTTTTAGCGGCACGGGCCACCAAGCATGAATCTTCTCTGCGTCGGCATATCGCATCACACGGCACCGCTGGATGTCCGTGAGCGGCTTTGGTTTTCCGATGCAGAAATCCGTCAAGTTCTTTTATCGTTGAAGCAGTTCGGCTGTGCAGAAAGCGTTCTTTTCTCGACTTGTAATCGCACGGAACTTTATGTCCTTACGGAAACTCCGGACACCTCCGCCGATCCTTTCAAAACATTTCTGATTGAACAAAAAAATGCAGCGCTCTATGTGCCTGCCGGTGATTTATTTTCGCTGCGCGACGGCGATGCTGCGCGCCATCTGTTTCGTGTTGCTGCGGGCATCGATTCGATGGTGTTGGGCGATGTGCAAATTTTAATGCAGGTCAAAGACGGCTTAGCCGCAGCGGTGGAACAGCACACGGCAGGAATTTTTATGAACCGGTTGTTCCAATTGGCATTCAGAGTGGGGAAACGGTCGCGCACCGAAACCGCTATCGGTGAAGGCGCTGTATCGGTCAGTTACGCAGCCGTCGAACTTACCGAACGCATTTTCGACGACCTGAATAAAAAAACAGCGCTCGTAATCGGCGCCGGCGAAACGGCCGAATTGACGGCGACGCATTTGCGCGGAAAGAATATCGGGAAACTGCTCATCACCAACCGCACACGTGAACACGCGGAACAGCTCGCACAAAAAGTTCAGGGCAATGTTGTAACGTACGATCAATGGTGCAGCGCACTGGCAGACGCGGATATTGTTCTTTCATCGGTCGAAGTTCCGAGTTTTATTTTACGGCCCGGGGACATCGAGCAACTCCGGCGCAAACGTACCGCAGGGCCGTTATTTTTGATCGACCTCGGCGTTCCGCGCAATATCGACCCTGCCGTCAAAGAACTCGAAAATGTATTTTTGTACGACATCGATTCGCTGCAAATGCTGGTGAATGAAACCTTACACCGCCGCGCTGAAGAAGTTCCAAAAGTGGAATCAATTGTGGATACTGTCCTGAAAGAATTGCAGCACTGGTATTCCTCGCTCGAAGTCAACCCGACTATCACCGCGCTCTCGCAGTTCATGGAAAACATTCGGAAAGATGAAATCGAAAAGCAAATCAATCGGTTCGAAACCAAGGACCGTGAGTTGGTGGAATTGCTGACAAAACGTATCGTCAATAAAATTCTTCATACCCCTATCACCCAGTTGAAAAATGGAACCGGTGCATCGCTTTCCGATCGCTTGCAAAAACTGCACGCGCTTCAAGCATTATTCGAACTGACGGAAGAGAAGCAGGAGGATGCAGATGCAAACTAACGTACGCATCGGCACGCGCGGCAGCGAACTTGCCCTCTGGCAAGCCCATCATGTCAAATCGCTTCTCGAACTCCTCTTTCCCCATCTCACTATCGAAATTACCATCATTAAAACCACCGGCGATAAAATTTTAGATGCGCCGCTGGCAAAAATCGGCGACAAGGGTTTGTTCACCAAAGAATTGGAACATGCGCTGTTAGATAACCACATCGACGTTGCCGTGCACAGTTTAAAAGATATTCCCACACAAATTCCCAAAGGGCTGGCCATCGCTGCTCTTTTGGAACGCGAAGATGCACGTGATGTTTTCATCGCGCGCCCCTTAAGCAAAATTTCGGCCTTCGCAGAACTTCCTCACGGTGCGACAATTGCCACAGGCAGTTTGCGCCGAAAAGCTCAACTGCTTGCCGCCCGTCCTGATTTTCACATCGTCGATCTTCGGGGCAATCTCAATACGCGCTTGAAGAAATTAGACGAATCGAATTGGGATGGAATGATTTTAGCAAAAGCCGGCGTGACGCGACTCGGCTGGGAAAAACGTATTACCGATATTCTTTCGTTCGAGCTGATGCTGCCTGCCGTCGGGCAGGGCGCACTCGCCATCGAAACGCGTATCGACGACCTTCGCTCCAACAATATTCTTCATTCACTTCATCACCAGCCGACTGCTGATGCTATTACTGCAGAGCGCGCGTTATTGCGTGAGCTTGAAGGCGGCTGCCAAATTCCCATCGGAGCTTGGAGCAGAATTCAAGGAACAGAACTTCATCTCGAAGCCGTTATCGGAAATTTAGACGGAACAACGATTATCCGCGATCATTATACCGGCACCATCTCCGACGCTGACCGAATCGGCGTCGAACTTGCACAAAAACTTTTGTCCCGCGGAGGTAAAGAAATTTTAGAACAATTAAGGAGTGCATTATGACTGCTTTGCAGAACAAATTTTTTCTTGTGACGCGAACGGAAGAACAAAGTGCAACCTTCCGTTCCTTGCTTGAATCTCGCGGCGCTAAAACCATGTGCCTGCCTGCCATTCAAATTGTAGATCCGGATTCGTGGGAAGACTGCGATAGTGCAATCTGGAAATTGGCGGAATATTTTGCCGTCTGCTTCACCAGCAAAAATGCGGTGGAAAAATTTATCTCGCGCATTCGTTCCATTCGCCCCAATGCATTGCACACGCTCTCAGACTGCAAGCTGTTTGCAGTTGGAGAAAAAACAAAAGCGGCTCTCTATGCCAATGGATTTTCCAGCGCCTTCGTACCGCAGCATGCCTCTGCCAGGGAACTTGCTGCCGCTCTGCATGAATTGGGCGTGAAAGGACAACATATTTTATTTCCGAAGAGCAACATTGCGCGGATCGAATTGCCGGAGCAGTTGCGTGCGGCGGGAGCGACTATCGATGAAGTGATTGCCTACAAAACCGTTCTGCCTGACCCCGTCCACCTCGACACCGCGCGACAGATGTTACAAGAAAAGAGAATCGATGCGGCGACGTTTTTCAGCCCTTCGAGCGTCGTGAATGTTGTCGAAATGCTCGGCACCGATTTGCTTGCACAAACGGTCATTGCCGCCATTGGCGCAACCACCGCGGAAGCCGTTACACAAGCCGGCTTGCACACCAATGTTGTTGCACCGCAGGCAACTTCGGAAAGTCTTGCTTCAGAACTTGAACGATATTTTTCTCACTAAGTATTTTATTTTGGAGTTTGATGAACGATTTATTTTTACGCGCCTGCAAACGAGAACCTGTTGAACGAACGCCTGTCTGGATGATGCGACAGGCCGGACGGTATTTGCCGGAGTATCGAGCTATCCGTGCAAAAACAGATTTCCTTTCGCTGTGCAAAACACCCGAACTTGCTGCGGAAGTTTCGATTCAGCCCGTGGATATTCTCGGCGTCGATGCGTGCATCATTTTTTCCGATATTCTTGTTGTGCCGAAAGCAATGGGAATGAAATTGTTCATCGATGAAAACAGCGGTGGGCCGCGTTTTGAACAACCGATTCGTTCACGAGCAGACATCGATAAACTCTCTGTCCCCGATCCGAATAAAGAACTGCGGTTTGTGATGGATGCCCTTCGCCTGACACGGAAACATTTAAACGGAAAAGTCCCGCTCATCGGATTCGCAGGTTCGCCATGGACTCTTGCAGCGTATATGGTGGAAGGACGCGGATCGAAAAACTTTCGCTATATCAAAGATTTGATATACTCCTCTCCAAAAGATGCGCACGCATTGCTCGATAAAATTGCACGGAGCGTTGCATCATATTTAAATGCAAAAATTGAA
>DATKMP010000291.1:0-4512 GCA_035541775.1 Bacteroidota bacterium
TCCTTGTATCGCTTGTATATCGATTTGACATTGTTATGAACAGAACAAACAAGTGCAACAAATTATGCTACGCGGCAAAGATGGTGAAAGTTTTATATAGGCATTAGCTGAACCGCGCAATATTTAAGTGTCGAAGAGGGAATAAATTTGATCCAAATATATTCTATCAGTATTTCATTAATCTATAAATGTTAAATATCAAATGGTGATGAGAGGAGCATTGTTCTTAGTATAATCGCAAAAGATGCGATTTGCTTTTCGTCTGATACCTTGGCTACAGACAAGATGGGACATGAACATAAAGTTAAAAAAATTCAAATCATGCAATATGGAAAGAATAAATTTCTGTTGGGAACAGGGGGAATGATAAACTTCCTTGATCCTTTAGTATATCAACTTAAGAACAGTGAATTTAATTCAGTCTTTGAATTTGCGGAACGATTATCTATTCTTGCGAAAGAATATTATGATCCTACTAAAAATGCTGTTGGAGCATTTATCATTGGTGCTTATGAAAAGATTAATCATTTGGATACAGCGGTTCAATGATTGCTGATGCTTACCAATAATTTTAGTATCCAAAAGAACAAAGAAGTTGGATTAATTGCATTTCTTGCTCGTCAAGGTTTGGTAGAAGAAAAAAAGGACTGGTTACAAAAATAGACGAATGAAGTTGAACGTCTTAATAAAACAACCGATGTAGATGTTATAAAACGTATGCATCTTCTTCAAAAGTGGTTTGCTGATAATGATCCTTGGAAAACATGTAATGATGAACAAAATGTAATTATTCTTTATCCTAATATGGACACTAAAGAGATAATGAATAATTGATGAACAAAGTATTAATTCTTGCTAAATATAATTGTGAGAATTGGGCTATAGTTATTATAAAATTGAATGGCATGCCTTAATGTTGTTGTTGGTCATCCACCGATAAGGTTGTAACAGGGATTGCCACTTTTCCTATTTGCTTTCCTTCATGAAACTTCTTATACTTTTCCACACGAGAATTAATATAACAACGGAGAGCTTATGGTACGCAAACAAGAAGCGCTGGATTATCACTCGCAGGGACGCCGCGGGAAAGTGGAAGTCGTTTCTTCTAAACCGTGCGCAACGCAGCGGGATTTATCGCTGGCATACACGCCGGGCGTTGCAGAGCCGTGTCTCGAGATTCATAAAAATCCCGAAGATGCGTATCAGTACACATCCAAAGGCAATCTCGTCGGAGTTGTTTCCAACGGAACGGCCGTGCTCGGCCTTGGCGATATCGGTGCACTTGCCGGCAAACCGGTGATGGAAGGCAAAGGTGTTCTCTTCAAACGTTTTGCGGATATCGATGTGTTCGATATTGAATTGAACACGCACAATCCCGACGACATCATCAAAGCCGTGCAATTGTTAGAACCGACATTCGGCGGCATCAATCTGGAAGATATTAAAGCGCCGGAATGTTTTTACATTGAAGAACAATTGAAGAAGACCATGAACATTCCCGTCTTTCATGACGATCAGCATGGAACGGCAATCATCAGCGGCGCGGCGCTCATCAACGCAGCGGAAATTCAAGGCAAGAAAATCGGCGATATAAAAGTGGTGTTCAGCGGCGCCGGTGCTGCGGGAATTGCTTGCGCACGATTGTACGAAAAACTTGGCGTGAAGCGGGAAAATATTTTATTGGTTGATACCAAAGGCGTTGTGTATAAAGGGCGCACGGAAGGCATGAACCCGTACAAAGAATATTTTGCAGCCGAAACGAAAGCGCGCACACTTGCCGATGCGATGAAAGGTGCGGATGCATTTTGCGGTGTGTCGGCAAAAGGCATTCTTACTCCGGAGATGATTAAATCGATGGCGCACAATCCGATTGTGTTTGCGATGGCGAATCCCGATCCGGAAATTACGTACCCCGAAGCTGTTGCCGTGCGCGGCGATATCATTATGGCGACCGGCCGCTCGGATTATCCCAATCAAGTCAATAATGTGTTAGGATTTCCGTTCATCTTCCGCGGTGCCTTGGATGTCCGCGCAACAACGATTAACGATGAAATGAAAATTGCAGCATCGCGCGCATTAGCGCGGTTGGCAAAAGAAGATGTTCCGGATTCCGTGTTGAAAGCGTACGGCGCAAAGCGCATGGAATTTGGAAAAGAATATATTTTGCCCAAGCCGTTCGATCCGCGCGTGTTGTTCTGGGAAACCATCGCGGTGGCCAAAGCGGCGATGGAAACAGGCGTAGCGCGTACTCCCATAAAAGATTTTGATACATATCGAGATTGTCTCGAAGGCCGGCTTGGAAAATCACGCGAAGTGATGCGCTTCTATGTCAACAAAGCCCGAACGCAGCCGAAGCGTATTGTCTTTCCGGAAGGCGATGAAGATAAAATTCTTCGCGCCGCGCAAATGCTGTTGGATGACGGCATTGCCAAACCGATCTTGCTCGGCTCGCCGGAAATGATTCAGCAGCATATCAAAGAACTCGGATTGGATTTAAGCGGCGTCGAAATTATCCGCCCGCGCCAATCGTCGAAGTTCGAAAATTATATATCGTCGTTGTACGATTTGCGCAAACGCAAAGGCATGACGCCGGCACAAGCAAAGTCGTTGTTGAAGTACAATTATAATTACTTCGGAATGATGATGGTCAAGAGCGGCGATGCAGACGGCTTGGTTTCCGGATTGACGCAAAGTTATCCGGACACGATTCGTCCCGCACTGCAAATTATCGGTACACGCGACGGCGTACGAAAAGTCTGCGGCGCGTATATGATGGTTTTCAAAAATCAAACCTTTTTTATCGCCGATGCGACCGTGAACATCGAACCGGATGCCGAAGACCTTGCGGAGATTGCGCTGCTCACGGCAGAGAAAGCAAAATATATGAATGTCGAACCGCGCGTTGCCATGCTTTCGTTCAGCAACTTCGGCAGCACCATGCATCCGATGACGGAAAAAGTTCGGCACGCAGTGGAAATTATCCGCGCCAAAGCGCCGGGACTTGTTGTCGATGGAGAAATCATGGCGGACACCGCCGTCAGCCCGGATATCGTTTCGGAATTTTATCCGTTCAGTCAAATTAAAGGCGACGCAACGATTCTTGTCTGCCCCGGATTGGCATCGGCAAACATCGCATATAAACTTCTTGCAAAACTTGGCGGCGCGACAGCGATCGGCCCGATGCTGCTGGGTATCTGCAAGCCGGTCTATTTACTGGCGCCGGGTTCCGATGTGAATGATATTGTGAACATCACGGCGGTGGCCGTTTCCGAAGCGCAGCGTATTGCCGAACATCCTCCCGGCATGCCGGAAGAAGTATTGCGGTAAAAAAAAGAAAGAGGATTGAATCGTAGAACAATCCTCGTTATATTTTTATAGACCAAAATACGACCGTCGAGAAATCACTTATTGGATTCAGGAAACACATTCTCGAACTTCCCAAAAGTGCTAAGCGGAACCATTTACAAGAAGAAAAGTGCTGTATTAACGGTGTCTCATGCCGCATCCGTATGGCACGTTCCTTGCGACGAGAGATACTGAACAAAGACGGCTTTAGATAGAAGGATAGAATATGATTCGTGGTACCATCGAGGTGGCGGCAGAAATTTGTAAAGCATGCGAGTTATGTATTGTAGCTTGTCCACAGCACTGCTTGGAACTCTCGCCTCATTTCAATCTTAAAGGATACCGGTACGCGCAATTGAAAAACGATACGTGCACCGGATGTGTGAATTGTGCCATCGTTTGTCCGGATAGCGCCATTACGGTCTATCGACAATCCCGCCATACAGATGGCGGGCAAGCTAAAGCAGCAAAATAATAATTTTAGAAAATAATTTTATGGCAGTAGAAAATAATAATGATGTTCGTTTGATGAAAGGCAACGAAGCGCTCGCAGAAGCGGCGCTCCGTGCCGGAATGAAAGCGTACTTCGGTTATCCCATTACTCCGCAATCGGAAATTTTAGAATATCTCACCGTGGAAGCGCCAAAGCATCCCGGTGTGGTGATCTTGCAGGCGGAAAGCGAACTGGCCGCCATTAACATGGTGTACGGCGCCGCCGGTGCAGGTGCGCGCACGATGATTTCATCCTCCAGTCCCGGCATTAGTTTAATGCAGGAAGGATTGTCGTACATCGCGACGGCAGAATTGCCGATGGTGATTGTCAACGTGCAGCGCGGCGGTCCCGGACTTGGAACCATTCAGCCGTCGCAGGCAGATTATTTTCAAGCCGTCAAAGGCGGCGGTCATGGTGATTATCATTTGATCGTTCTTGCGCCGTCGTCGGTGCAGGAGATGGTCGATTTTATGTTCGAAGGATTTCGTCTCGCAGAAAAATATCGCAATCCGGTGATGATTCTTGCCGATGGCGCACTCGGACAGATGATGGAAAAAGTGACGCTGCCGCCCGCAGGTTCGCTGCCGGTAGTGAATGCTCCGTGGGCGACGACGGGAAAATTGCACACGCGTGAAAGAAATATTTTAACATCGCTGTTCATTCAGTCCGAAGTA
>DATKMP010000292.1:0-2413 GCA_035541775.1 Bacteroidota bacterium
CGGACTCAAAGCGTCATTTTATGAATTAGACAACGGCGAAATGCTCGTCACCTTTACGCCGCAGGAATATCATCAAAGTTATCCGGGAAGATTGCACGGCGGCATTGCAATGACGATATTGGATGAATCGATCGGCCGCGCGATTATGATGAAGCAGGAAGAGATGGTCTGGGGCGTCACCATCGAGTTCACCGCCAAGTTTCGTCAACCGCTTCCTCATAGCGGCGAACTGCGTTTAGTATGCCGCATTACACACGACCACGGACGCATTTTTGAAGGCAGCGGAGAAATTCTTCTTCCCAATGGCAATGTGGCAGTGGAAGGAAAAGGCCGCTATATGAAAATGCCGCTTTCAAAAATATCCGACTTTGATGAAGCGCGGGAAGAGTGGAAGGTTGTTCAGAATGAAAACGATCCGGTATTCGTAGAATTGCCGGAACCGTAGCGCACAATTATTCTTGCGCAACGACTGTAAGAACATTGAGATATTGAGCAAGCGCGTCTAATTGCGAATGAACTTCCTTGAGATTGTTTTCGCGAGCAGCAATTTCTATCCGTTCTCCCAGCATATTTAAATTCATCACACCCATCAGTGCGCCGGTGCCTTTTATCTTATGCGCTTCTTGAATAAGAAAAGAAAAATCCTGCCGCTTCAGCGCCTGATAAAATTCCGGAAGGTTTTTTTGGCATTGCCGGATGTATTTTTGCACGATCGAAACGGCGCTCGCTTGGACGTGCACTATCGGGTTGATCTTGGAAGGATCGGTCATGCCCTCCTCAATTTCACAAGAAAAAACATCGGTTATATCTTTTTCTTCTGCCGGAAAAAATGTTTTACGAATTCCATCAGTGCCGGCAATCCGGGGATTAAAACCAACACAACGATCACCAACGAAAAATTTTGTTTGATGACGGGAATGTTGCCGAAAAAATATCCTACCACAATAAATAAATTCACCCAGAACAGCGATCCAAGGACACTGAACAACAAAAACATTCGGTATCGCATTTTTCCGATGCCGGCTACGAACGGCGCGAACGTACGGATGATGGGAAGAAATCGCGCAAGGATGATCGTAATTTTTCCGTGTTTGTCGTAAAATGTTTGCGTCCGCGTGAGATATTCTTTGTTGAAGAGTTTCGAATGATCTTGACGAAAGACTTTCGGGCCGACTGTTCTCCCCATCCAATAATTGGTATTGTCGCCGGCAAACACCGCGAGCATCAGCAACGGAATTGCAAATTCGACCCGCATCGCACCAAGCGCAGCAAGCGAGCCGACGGCAAACAACAGCGAATCGCCCGGCAGAAATGGCGTAACAACCAAGCCCGTTTCACAAAAAAGGACGGCAAAAAGAATGGCATAAATCCACATGCCGTACATTGCACACAATTCCAACAAATGCTTGTCGATGTGCAGGGCAAATTCAAAACAAGAGTTCAGGAAATCCATAGAAATGAAAACGGGGCAACCGTACGATTGCCCCGTGCAAAAGAACAAATTATTTAATTGCCAATAGTTCAACTTCAAAAATCAACGTGGAATTCGGTCCGATCGAACCGCTGCCGCGTTCTCCGTACGCGAGATTGGAGGGAATATAAAATTCAAACTTCGATCCGACCGGCATTAATTGCAAACCTTCGGTCCATCCTTTAATGACCTGATTGAGTGGAAATTCAATCGGTTCATTGCGTTTGTACGAACTGTCGAATTCCGTTCCATCGATCAATGTGCCGCGATAATTTACTTTCACTGTTTTGGTTGCTGTGGGCTTAGGCCCTGTTCCCATCGTAATAACTTTGTATTGCAATCCATCGGCCAGCGTCTTGACGCCGGTTTTTTTCTTGTTGGCAGCAAGGAATGCTTCGCCGGCTTTTTTATTTTTTTCGCCATCCGCTTTATGCTGCGATTCTGCTTTCGCCATCATTTCTTTTTGGAATTTTTCGAGCACTTGCTCCATGTCCTGTTCGGAGAGCGCCGGTTTTGCGCCGCTCAGTTCATCTTTGACTCCTGCGAGCAAAGCGTCTCGGTCGATATCGACACCCTGCATCTGTATATTTTTTGCTATGTTGATGCCGATGCTATAACTCACTTTTTCTTTTTCCGTTGTCGGTGTTTTCGTTTGTCCGGTCATTGTGCCTCCTGCCAGCGAGAGCACAACGGCAATCGCGATGAACTGTTTCATGAAATGTCCTTTGATTTAATGATAAACAAAAACGCAGGACACGCCTGCGTTCCACTGCTTTAAAGTACAGTATTTTTTATTGAGATAAAAACGATTTTCCTCTTTTACAAGCCGGAGCCCGTGAACAAAAGGAAGCCGCTCAAAATGATCAACACAATGGTGGTTGTCCAACCGATTATATTTTGGAATCGATTATTGGTGTACTCTTCCATAATTTCTTTATTGTT
>DATKMP010000293.1:0-14144 GCA_035541775.1 Bacteroidota bacterium
AAATTATTATCCCTCAATTATTTTTATGCTGTACTATTGTGCATGTTGTAATTTCTTTCATCTCCGCAGGCGACGTGGCGAGTTCGTCCGACATTTGTTTGTTGGGACGTCGCCTATAATTTTATTTCTTTTCTTCATCCATTTCTCATTGCGCGGGATTGTAATAAATGTATTTACGAATGTTATCCAATTCTTTATTGTTACGAATAACACGATCAAAATAATTCCTCTGCCATAATTTTCCAACGAACATGTTCCATCCATCATTTTTTACATGCCGGATATATTCATTCGTCGTCATCGTTTTATACCATTGAACAATTTTCGGTAGGGGCGAACCTTTGTGTTCGCCCATAACATTTTGTTCTCCCATATTTTTGTCGTCATTGGGGAAAACAGGCAAATCATTTTCATTTGGGCAAACATGCGTTTCTTTGGGGCAGACACACGGGTCTGCCCCTACGATGGGGATATTATTGCCGGTGTTGATGATGATAAAATGTATATGATCTGGCATACATATAAATACATCGCATTGGACATCTGGAAATTTATGTTCTAATTCTTTAAACCAGCGTTCTGCCATATTCCCTGCATCATTCACCATCATCTCGCCATGGTGAATCTCGCCAAATATGTGTGCGCGATTGTTTGTACACACCGTTACAAAATATGCACCTGCCAGAGAATAATCATATCCCTTCAATCGAATATTTTTTCGCCGGCGGCGCATGGATGCATTGCGTTTTTGTAAATTGCCATCCATCATGTTCCCAACACCCATGCTGCACCGAACCTTTTCGCTGCAATAATTTTTTTATTTCTTCCGGGAATCCGAAACTTTAAAACCAACCATCAACAACCAATCTATCCCGGAATTCTATGGCTCAACTTAAATAAATTCACCGATAATGTCAATAATAGGATAACTCCCATATCCTTCATATATATAATACTCTTCAGAACGCAAATTTTTCCGTCGTTTAAAAATATTTTATATTTTTTTTTCTTACTCCCCCAATACCCACTAAATAACGCTGTTTTTCCCTATTTTAAAATGCCCTTAATTTCGCATATTTTCGCATATTCCATACACATATCGCTGTTTTAACGGAAAATCGCGCTATTTCCATTTTCCATACCACTATAAAAAGTTTTTATAACGGCATGGTAATGTACCCATGGCACTATTTTAATTTTTTATAGCGGCATGGCAATATACTCATAGCACTATTTTAATTTCCAATAGCGGCATGGTAATATACTCATGGCGCTATTGGGATTTTTTATAGCAGCATGGCAATATACCCATGGCGCTATTTCAATTTCCTATAGCGGCATGGCAATATTCCCATAGAGCTATTTTCATGGAGAATAGCGCTATAGAAAATTGGAATTTTTGAAATTAAATTTATGGATGGTGAATTCTATTCGAACAACGCCGCAACATTCTTCAGCTCTTCGATAATCGAAATATTTTGCGGGCATTTGGATTCGCATTCCCAGCATTCGATGCAATTCGATGCACGCTGGTTCGGCCTCACCCAACTATATAAATCTTTTCTGCCGAAAATATGGTAATCGTTATATGCCGAAAAGCATGACGGAATATTGACTTCGTTCGGGCACGGCATACAATATTCACATGCCGTGCAGTTGACTTTTATTTTCGATGCGAAAATATTTTTTGCTTCACTGATAACGGCAAGCTCTTTTTCGGAAAAGACATTCGCTTCGGCGCTGCCGGCAATAGAAATATTTTCCGTGACTTGTTCCATCTCATTCATGCCGCTTAAGATGGTAGAAACTTCCGGATGATTGAGAATCCAGCGCAGCGCCCACTCTTCCGGCGTTCGATGAAGATCCGCCTGTTGAAAGCGAAGTTCGACTTCTTTCGGCGGGTGCGCCAGCCGGCCGCCGCGCAATGGTTCCATAATCGTTATGCCCAGACCTTTTTGTGCGGCATACTGCAACCCTTCTGTTCCCGCTTGGAATGTTTCATCCAGATAATTGTATTGAACCTGGCAGAACGACCAATCATACGCATCGACAATTTCTTTAAACAACTCGAGCTTGTCATGAAATGAAAATCCGATAAGGCGGATTCTTCCATCTTGTAACGCGTGTTGAACAAAATCTTCCAATCCGGCATTCCGGACTTTCGGCCAGTTGGTACGATCGAGTGCATGAATCAAATAAAAATCGATATGGTCCGTTTGCAACCGCTGCAATTGTTCATTCAAATATTTATCCATATCCGCCCGCGATTGGATGAGCCAGCTTGGAAGTTTGGTAGCGAGTTTTACTTTTTCGCGATAACCGTTTTGCAGCGCTCTGCCGACAAACGGTTCGCTTTCTCCGCCGCGTCCCATACCCGAACCGTGATAGGGATACGCCGTATCGATATAATTCACACCGTGATCGATGGCATAATGAAGCAGCTGCGTCGATTTTGTTTCATCAATTTTTGAAAATGTTTTTCCATCGAGCAACGGCAACCGCATACAGCCGAAGCCGAGCGTTGAAACCATTTCATTTGTTTTACCAAATTTTCTGTACAACATCATCATCTTCCTTTTTGATTCTCTCAAGGATACAAACAAATTGTGATAGAATAAATCTCCGTAGCCAAAACAAAAAAGGCGAACCGAAGTTCGCCTTTCTCTTCGATAGACTAAAAAAAATTATCGTTTACCTGCTTCAACAATCGCAGCAAACGAATCTGCTTTTAAGCATGCACCGCCGACGAGTGCGCCGTCGATATCCGGCTGATGCAATAATTCTTTTGCATTTTCCGGCTTCACGCTTCCGCCGTATTGCAAAATTACTTTATCGGCAGTCGATGGACTGTACAATTTGGCAATCAAGGTGCGAATCGTATTGTGCACTTCCTGCGCTTGCTGCGGTGTCGCAACTTTACCCGTGCCGATAGCCCAGACCGGTTCGTAGGCAATAATTAATTTTTCCACTTCGGCAGCAGGAATGTCTTTGAGGCATCCCGTAACCTGCTCGGAGACAACCTGTGTGGTAATATTTTGTTCGCGCTGCGCGAGTGTTTCACCGACACAAATGATCGGTATTAATCCCGATGTAATGGCTTTCTTCGCTTTCTTGTTGATGAATTCGTTCGTCTCGCCGAAATATTGACGGCGTTCGGAATGTCCGAGAATTACATATTGAGCACCGACCGCTTTTAGCATCTTTGGAGAAATTTCTCCGGTGAATGCACCTTCATCTTCGGGATACATATTTTGTCCGCCCCATGCAATTGGGCTTCCTGCCAGAATACTTTGTGCAAGCGCGAGCGTCGTGAACGGCGGGCACACAATTGCCTGCACACCGCTCGGCAGCGATGACAATTTTGATTTGAGGCCGTTCAAGAGTTCTTTGGACTCATGGAGGTCTTTAAACATTTTCCAGTTTCCTGCTATTATTTTATTTCTCATGATGTTTCCTTTGTTAGTCTCTAAGTTGTTAATCGTTAAATATATTTTAAAAAAGTTACGAGCCCAAAAGCCATTGAGCAATTAAGTCTTTGAGCAGTTGTACCATTAAGCAATGGAAATATTATATCGTTGAATTATTATTCTTCAATGATTTCTTTAAGCCATGCAGCATTGCAATAATTTCATTGACTTCATTCGATAAAGAATTAAAATCATTCTGAATTATATATCCATTGGTACCGGCAATATCCAAACATCCCAGGCATTCGAATCCTGACCGAATCGAAAAGTCGAGGAACCGTGCAAACTCTTTTTTCGAACTATTGCCCGCTCCTTCAGCAATATTTAAAACGATCGAATCCGCTGCACGACGGAATTGAGAACTGAGTCCGAATAGTTCTTCTTTGGGAAATCCTTTACAAACCTTTCTTACGGAAACAGAATACTTCAATGCTCTTTGATAGACGTTCAATGTTTTAAATTTTTCCATACAAGTATTTCATTGGCGAACGGGTTTCATTCCGTGACTGCTCAATTGCTTACCAATTCAAAAGCTCTATGGTTCATCGACTTTTTGGCTTTAATGCTCATCGGCTTACAGGCTTCCCTCAGCTAAGCTTCCTCTTCAGCACCTCATTCACCACTTTCGGATTCGCTTTGCCTTTCATGGCTTTCATGGTTTGGCCGACAAAAAATCCGAACACCTGCTGTTTGCCGCTGCGGTATTGTTCGACCTGCCCCGCATTGGCGGCAAGAATTTCATCGATCACTTTTTCAATGGCGCCGGTATCGCTGACCTGCACCAATCCTTTTTTCTCGACGATGGTTTTCGGCGCTTCATTGGTCTTGAGCATTTCTTCAAAAACATCTTTTGCAATTTTTCCGCTGATGGTGCCATCGACAATAAGATTTACCATTTCAGAAAGACGCTCGGGTGCAATAGGAAATTCCGATGCAAGAATATGCAATTCGTTCATCACGCGCATGACATCGCCCATCGTCCAGTTGCTGGCAAGTTTATATGTCTCGTCGTTCTTTTTGGAAAGATGCCCGACAACAGTTTCAAAATAATCTGCAACATCGCGTTCGGTGGTCAGCACTTCGGCGTCATAATCCGGCAAATGATATTCATTGACATATCGGTCGCGGCGTGCTTCCGGCATTTCCGGCAGCAATGCACGCATATCGTTCACCCACGCATCACTGATCAATAACGGAACGAGATCCGGATCGGGGAAATAACGATAATCATGCGCTTCCTCTTTGGAACGCATCGGCAGACAAATGCCTTTGCCGGAATCCCACAGCATCGTCTGCTGCACAACTTTTTCACCGTTCTCAAGCAAATCGATTTGCCGGTTGATTTCAAACTCGATGGCTTTTTCGACAAAGCGGAAGGAATTCATGTTTTTCACTTCTGTTTTCGTGCCGAGCTTTGTCTCACCTTTTTTCCGGACGGAAACGTTTGCGTCGCAGCGTAAACTGCCTTCTTCCATATTCCCATCGCACACGCCGAGATACGTAACGATTTGCCGGATCTTGTAAAGATACTGATATGCTTCATGCGGTGTTCGCATATCCGGCTCGCTGACAATTTCCATTAACGGGACGCCGCATCGATTCACATCGACAAGTGTGTCGATATCCTGATCGTGTATGGATTTGCCGGCATCTTCTTCCATGTGGATGCGTGTAATGCCGATTTTTTTTATCGAGCCATCGTCCGATGCTACTTCAAGCCAGCCGTTCTGGCAAATCGGCTCTTCATATTGAGAGATTTGATATCCCTTCGGCAAATCCGGGTAGAAATAATTTTTTCGTGCAAAGATGGATTTCGGTGTAATGCTGCAATTGGTCGCCAATCCCATTTTGATGGTAAAGTTCGCAACCTGCTTATTCATCACCGGCAGCACACCCGGCATACCGAGACAAATCGGACAGACGTGCGTGTTCGCTCCGCTGCCGAATTCCGCGGAACATCCGCAAAATAATTTTGATTTTGTTAACAGCTGCGCGTGGACTTCCAATCCAATCACGGCTTCATATTCTTTATCCCAGGACATTATTGTAGTCTTTAAGTCTATAAGTAGTTGAGTCTATAAGAAAAATGTAATCGAATCTAAATAAATTCTTTTTACTAATTGCTATCAGCTAACTGCTAATAGCTTTCTTCACGCCGCAATGGCGCTCGTTACTTTTTCGGCTGCATCTTTCAAACTATCGGCAACAAGAAATTTCAAACCGGAGTTGCGTAAAATTTCTCCGGCAAGTTCGGCATTCGTACCGGCAAGGCGAATCACAATCGGCACCTGCACATCGACTTTCTTTGCCGCTTCCACAACACCGGTTGCAACGCGGTCACACCGAACGATGCCGCCAAAAATATTGATGAGAATCGCTTTGACGTTTTCATCCTTCAAGATGATTTTGAAACCGGTCTCGACGGTTTGAGCATTGGCGCCGCCTCCGACATCTAAAAAATTTGCAGGCATACCGCCGGCAAGCTTGACAATATCCATCGTCGCCATTGCAAGTCCGGCGCCATTCACCATGCAGCCGACATTGCCATCAAGTTTAATATAATTAAGATTTGATGCAGATGCTTCAACCTCCAGCGGCTCTTCTTCATCCAGATCGCGAAGCGCTTCATATTCCGGATGACGGAATAATGCGTTATCATCAAAATTTATTTTTGCATCGAGCGCTATCACATGCCCTTCTGTTGTCAACACAAGCGGATTAATTTCTGCAAGCGAAGCATCGGATGCTTCGTATGCTTTATATAGCGACATCAAAAAATTTATTCCGTTCTTTAGTGCATCGCCGCTCAGGCCAAGTGCAAAACATAATTGCTGTGCTTGATATTTTCTGAATCCAATCGATGGATCGACATATTCTTTTAAAATTTTCTCCGGCGTTTCCGCCGCAACTTTTTCAATCTCAACACCGCCTTCGGTCGAAGCCATTACACAATTTTGCGACCGCTGCCTATCCAGCGTGATGCCGACGTACAACTCTTTTGCGATATTAATGCCTTGTTCAATCAATAAACGGCCGACGAGTTTTCCTTCCGGGCCGGTTTGATGTGTTACGAGACGCATGCCGAGAATTTCTCCCGCAAGGTCGCGGACTTCTTCCAAACTCCGAGCAAGTTTTACACCGCCGCCTTTGCCGCGGCCGCCTGCATGAATTTGCGCTTTCACCACCCACACGCTGCCGCCGATTTTTTCCGCCGCTTTCACTGCGTCGTCGATAGTGAGAACAGCTTCACCCTTTGGCACAGCAACACCATACTTTTTCAGAATTTCTTTGGCTTGATATTCATGAATTTTCATGGCGAACTCCTTTGATGAGTAAAAGATCAGATTCTGTTTCTACAGGATTTTTTCTTGTTGGTACTTTTCGTGTACGGCTTTGCAGCTTTTTCAAAGAATGCTTCCTGACTTGGTTTCGGCTTCGCATACTGAACAGCACTAAATGGTTGAGAATTATCAAGAGACAAAACACTCTCCTGTTCTCTGGTAGCTCGCGTAATTCGATCTTCGATAATCTTGCAATAGTCTTTATTCAACTCAAAGGCAAGATAATGACGCGATGAACGAATACAGGCTTCAACAGTTGTTCCTGACCCCGCAAACGGGTCACATACAATGCCACCCAGCGGGCAACTTGCTTTCACCATGCGTTCGATAATTTCCAACGGCTTTTGAGTAGGATGATCTTCGCGTTCTGCATGAATTCTGTGCAATCGTGAGACCGACCAAATGTCTTTGGGATTATATCCAACTTCCAACCATTTTTTTCCAACAAAGATAGAACGAGTGCGAGCTTTCTTTGTTTCTGCGTCGTAAGGTATTCGTATGGAATCAATATCAAAATAATAATCATTCGACTTTGCAAAAAAACCAATCGTATCATGCACCGAAGAATACTTTCTGGTACTTCCCCCCATACTCGGCACTTTTCTATCCCAAATAATTTCATTTACCATAATAAGTTGATCTTTTAGAAAAACAAAGATTTCCGGACTATATCGCCATGTGGCAAAAATATAAAGCGAACCTGTTGATTTTAATTTCGGGATTATAAGATTTAGCCACTTTTCTGTCCACTTTAAAAATTCTTTTTTAGGTTTTTTGTCGGAATCATTTCCATAATCTTTACCAAGCCCGTATGGCGGATCGGCAACAATCAAATCAATGCTATGATCTTTAATTTGTTTAATTCCTTCTAACGCATCGATATTTAGTACAACATCTTTCATTTTTATCTCAACACTATACTTTTTGAATTCACTTTTAACAATTCAAGAAATTTCTTTCTCGATCTATATTCTGGCTCATGATGGTAATATGCTTGAATTTTATCATTTCGCGGGTTCACATACACAGGCAAGAATTGCGGTGAAAACACATGAACATATTCTTTTACAAAACTAATTGTGAGATTATCGAACTTGATTCCAAAACATGCATAAATCAATCGATAGTTCACATTACCATTGTATTGCATATAAAGCTTTTCGACTGCCGCAATATCGTTTTTATTTTCCTTGCCCTCAGCATTGTGAACCTTTACATTCACAAAGAAACGTTTCTTGTCTTTATAAACAATGCAATCATGAAGCGCTGTATCAGGCATATCGAACTCAACATTTTCCAGCCCAAATTCATTTGCATGGAATTTTGTCTGTTGTGTAATAACTTGTTCGACAATCCAACTGATTGATCTTGTATGCGCCTTTAACCCGTAGGGTAGTACTTTGTTATCGGTAATCTTGAACGAAGGTAGGATGCCAACTGTCTGTAAAAATATATTTTTTATAATAGACATTTCGGAATTTATTAAATCTATTTCTTTTTGCAAATCATCTCTTTTTTTCATTCACAATATTCCATTTAACTTAAATATCAGATTCTGTTTCTTCAGGATGAAGATTATCCGTGGACGATCTCCATTCTGCAATTGTCTGCATCGCTTCAAGATATTCGGGAATCGGGACCAGCACTTTTGCGGGCTTGTTAACGTTACTGCGCGAAATCGGAGAATCACCGCCGCCATCCCAGACAAATCCCATCGAATTGAAATTCTGCACCAGCACTTTTTTTCCGGCCGATTCCAACACAGCTTTCACCAATTCCGCTTCGTTAATCTCCGTGGACCGAAAAACTTCCGCCCAATCTTCCTGCACCTGCACGCTGCGATGCGCTACACAAAATGCCCGCCCACCCACGACTCTGCAACAATCCGAACACAACACCGTTTTACAAATGATGCACACAGCGACGGCTTGTGCCTGCGGATGCAGGTCGCAAAATATTTCTTCCTTCGTTTCGAAGAGAACCCCGCAATGAGGACAGAAATCACTATCGTCCGTTACTTCTTCCCCGCAATGATAACACGTATCTAATTCCATACTTCTTTCTAAATAAATTCAACGATGACCGATAAACCTTCCAGTATTTTATGGACATGGAACGCTGTAAAAAAATCTTATCGTATTTTTTCTGAAAGGGATTTTGCCTGCATAAACAACAGCAGATAATCCCTGCCGCCGGCTTTCGAATCCGTGCCGCTCATATTGAAGCCGCCGAACGGATGCACGCCCACCAACGCGCCGGTAATTTTTCTATTGACATAAAAATTGCCGACATGAAAAATCTTTTTTGCTTTTTCGATTTTTTTTCTGTTCGTCGTCCACACACCGCCGGTTAAACCGAATTCCGTGTTGTTGGCAATTTCCAAGGCGTGATCGAAATTTTTTGCTTTGATGACAACAAGCACAGGGCCAAAAATTTCTTCCTGCGCAATCGTTGCTGTCGGTGCAACATCGGCAATGACCGTCGGTTGAATAAAGAATCCATCGCCCGCCGCTTTTCTTCCGCCGCACATCAAGCGCCCGCCTTCGGCAATGCCTTTATGAATGTAGTTAAGAATTTTTTCTTCCGAAGCTTTGTTGACGACAGGCCCCATATAATTGAGATAAGAATCCGATGCGCCGACTTTCAACTTTTCTACTTTCGATGTCAACACATCGAGAAATTTATCGTAAATGCTTTCCACCACAATGGCGCGCGAAGCCGCAGAACATTTTTGTCCTTGAAAGCCGAAAGCAGAAACCAAGGTCGCTTGCACCGCCGCTTCGAGATCCGTTTGACTGTCGATGATGATAGAATCTTTGCCGCCCATTTCGGCAACCACACGCTTCAGCCATTTTTGTCCGGGCGGCACTTTTGCCGCAAGCTCATAAATGTGCAAGCCGACTTCTTTCGAACCGGTGAACGAAACAAATCGCGTCTTTGGATGCGTCACCAGTACATCGCCGACTGCCTCGCCGGAACCTGTCACAAAATTAATAACACCGGCCGGCAATCCGACTTCGCGCATCAAATCGAAAAACATCCATCCGGTCAACGGTGCATCGCTCGACGGTTTCAACACAACCGTATTTCCCGTCACAATCGCGGCGGATGTCATGCCGGTTAAAATTGCAAGAGCAAAATTCCATGGCGGAACAACGACACCGACGCCGAGCGGAATGTACCATAATTCGCTTTTTTCTGTCGGAATGGTTGTGACCGGCTGCTTTGCCGCATACCGCAGCATCTCACGCCCATAAAATTCTAAAAAGTCGATCGCTTCTGCGGTGTCCGCATCTGCTTCCGGCCATGTCTTGCCGACTTCATAAATCATCACGGCGCTAAACTCATGCTTGCGTTTGCGCATGAGCTTCGCCGCTTTGAATAAATACTCCGCACGCACTTTTGCATCGACCCATTTCCACTCTTCAAACTTCATGGAAGCTGCGGCAACGGCTCTGGCCGCAATGTCGGGGGTTGCTTTGGAAAACATTCCGACAAATTCCGACGGCCTTGATGGATCGATCGATTTTAATTTTTCATCGGTATGAATTTCTTCTCTTCCGATCACAATCGGATATTCTTTTCCCAGCATCGCCTGTATGGTTGCAAGCGCACGTTCCATTGCTTTCCGAGCAGCGGGCTTGGAAAAATCAGTCAGTGGTTCATTCTCAAACGGTTTTAATGCCATACGCTTCCTCTTTATCGGTCTATGGATTTTTCAGCGTAGAGGAACGTACTGAATTTTCTTTTCATTTTCAGTTTCCAATAGTATAATTTCTCTTTTTCCTTTCACGTTTTTCCAGTATCATTCATTTACAAGAGATTTTGAGCACATGAACAAATCCGCGATCCAACATATTTATAAAATTTTTACAGAGGAACGCATACGCGCCGAACAACTTCATCAGCATAGCGGCCAAGGGATGCGCGTGGCATTGATGCTGACGCGAAGGCATGATCGATTGCTGCAAACATTATTTAAAATGCTGCCGCACGATACGAGCAACTTTACTGTTGTCGCGCTCGGCGGATATGGACGAAAAGAATTATGTTTTGAATCCGACACCGACATTATGCTGTTGGTGCCAAGCGAAGAAGATCGTGCTCCCGCCGAACCGATTGCACAACAGTATTTGCACTCGCTGCTGGATGCCGGATTAGATGTGGGACATAGTTTTCGCACAGTCGATGAGTGCACGCAATTTATCGACACCGACCTTGAATCGTGGATGTCGCTGTTGGAAGCACGATATTTGTGCGGCAACAAAACAATGTATCAGCAGTTTCAAAAGAAAATTCAAGAAACCATTTTCACCTCCGACCATAGAAAATTTGCGCGGCAAATTTCCGAAATACGCCGCGACCGTCTGAACAAGTACGGCGATTCTTCAAAGCTGTTGGAACCCAACATCAAACAAAGTGCCGGAGGATTGCGGGATTTGCATGCAATGTACTGGCTGCTGCGCGGAACAGGCATTTTACAAATTCCGAAAATGCCGCTGAACAGCACTGCCACGCTAATGATGCTGCAATCGAATACGCTGCACCGTCAATTCAATACCGCCGCTATCGATGCCGCATTCGATGCATTTAATTTTATTCTGCGTGTGCGCAATGAAATGCATTTGCAGG
Source organism: Bacteroidota bacterium (assembly GCA_035541775.1). GTDB lineage: Bacteria > Bacteroidota > Ignavibacteria > UBA10030 > UBA10030 > DATKMP01. The sequence goes on from DATKMP010000293.1 coordinate 11,441, forward strand.
CACGCAACGTGCACGACACACTGGAATTTTCGTTTCAGCAAAAAATTGCTGCGGGATTGCACTATCGTTCGTACAAAAAACAATCGGAAGTCGAACGCTTTATGCAGCAGTATTATTCTGCCATGCGTGCCATCGAAACGCTCTGCCAGCAAACCATCGATTGGTCGATGGAACAATGGTCGCTCGGCATGTCGGAAAAATTCGACCAGCGATTGGATGAGCGATTTATGTTTAAATCGAATCGTTTATATACGTACGCGCAGCGCCTGCCGAATACGAATTCGTTTTTGCTCGAAGCATTTTCTCATCAAGCGCGGCTACACCGAAAACTATCGTTCGATTTACAGGACGTGATTCACCGTCGCGCACACAACCTGCATCCGCTTTCTTCGGAACGCGATACGTTTATGTTCCGGTACTTCATGAACTTACCGGACGGCGTTGCCGACGCGATGCGCAGTATGAGCAATCTCGGCGTGCTCGAGCGATGGATTCCGGAATGGAAGCCGATGCTGTCTTTCTTCCAGCACAATCAATATCATTATTACACCGCCGATGAACACACGCTGCTTGCCATCGCTCACGCTGAAGCGCTTGCAACGGCCGACGGGATTTTTGGCGATCTATACCGAACACTTCCGCGAAAAGATGTGTTACTGCTCGCATGCTTGCTGCACGATATGGCGAAGCCGCTGCATCTGCGCAAGCACGAAATTGTCGGAGCAAAGCTTGCAAAAAAAATTCTCACGCGTCTGCACTTTGGTGAAATTGCAGACGATGTTGCCTTTCTTGTGCGCTACCATCTCGCGATGGAACAGATAGCCTTCCGCCGGAATTTGAACGATCCGCAAACCATTGTGGAGTTCGCCAAAATTTTTAAAAATGTTCAGCAGCTGCAATATTTGTATCTGCTTACATACGCCGATTTATCGGCAGTAAATAAAAACGCATGGACAGCATGGAAAAACGATCTCTTGTACGATCTTTATCGCAAAGCTGTCACCGTCATTGCAGGGCGCAAAACAGTTGAAGAAGTTCACTGGGAATTAAAAGAACGCCAGATGCGCCTGCACACGGAAATCATCAAACATCTCTCGGCGCAATTTCAGGAACGCGATATCCGTTTGCACTTGCAGCTTCTCACCGAAACGCCGTACGCCGCATCGTTCTCGCCGGAAGAAATCGGAAAACATTTGCTTGCTATCAGCAAAGGCAGCAGCGCTACGGCGCTGTTCAGCCATACGCGAAACATAACCGAAGCGACATTTATTTCGAAAGATGCACCAGGCATCCTCTCCAATTTCTGCGGCGTCCTTTCCGCCAACGACGCGAACATTCTCGATGCTGAAGTCTTTACGCGCACCGACGGCATCGTGATCGACCGATTCCGTGTGGTGGATTTTCATTCCAAAAAATTATTGCAAGATGAAGTCTGCGAAAAAATTTCTGCCGATTTGCTGGAAGTGATCGAAGGCAGAATCGATATTACTAAGTTATTAGATAAGCACCGGATGAAATGGAAACGCCGTGCGCGCAAAGCCAATCCCAATGTCCGCTGCGATGTCCAGTTCGATGAGCATCCGCGATTTACGATTATCGATGTGTACGCACCGGATACGCTCGGCTTCCTGCATCTCATCACCGGCACCATTGCCAAACTCGGATTGAATATTCACGTTGCAAAAATTTCTACGCGTGCCGACGGAATTGTGGATTCCTTCTATGTGCTCAACAGCGACGGAATAAAACTGACAGACGAAACCCGCCGCGCTGCTATCCGCGAAGAAATTCTCAGTACGATAAAAAATCTTTTAGAAGAAGAACTCGTTATAACTACGGTGTAATTATGGATACTGCACAACCTATCGGCGTATTCGATTCCGGTATCGGCGGCTTGACTGTCGTGCACGCATTGACAGAACGCCTTCCGCATGAAAACATTGTCTACTTCGGCGATACGGCGCGAGTGCCGTACGGCCCAAAATCTCCGCAGGTCGTTCGCGATTACACATTGCAAGATACGGAAGTGCTGCTGAAGCACAACGTGAAAATGATCGTCATTGCATGCAACACGGTTTCTGCCGTTGCATTGGATGTGGTGCAGAAGCGTGCGCAAATTCCCGTTGTCGGCGTGATACAACCCGGCGCGGAAGCAGCGGTTGCGGCAAGCAAGAAAAAACGCATCGGCGTCATCGGAACGCTCGGCACCATCAACAGCAATGCGTACGCCAATGCCATCAAACAATTGGATGCCGATGTCAAAGTTTTCGGTCAGCCGTGCCCGCTCTTCGTTCCGCTCGCCGAAGAGGGCTGGATGGAACACAAAGCAACACAACTCATTGCAAAAGAATATCTCTTCCCGCTCACGTTAGAAAAAATCGATACGCTCGTACTCGGCTGCACGCATTACCCGCTCTTGCGCAATGTAATTGCCGACGTGCTGCATAATAATGTAACGCTCATTGATTCCGGCGAAGCGACAGCCGTTACGGTACAGCGATTATTGGAAGACCAGGGACTTGCCAACACCAGCAAACTGAAACCCAATTTACAATTTTATGTGAGCGACGTACCGCATAAATTTACAGAAGTTGGTGAGCGCTTCCTCGGACGGAAATTCGGCAAAGTCAATCGCGTGGATGTATTTGGGAAGTAGGAGAAAGGGAAGCTTATGTCCAAAATTCCAATAGATCGAAATGATTAT
>DATKMP010000294.1:0-5016 GCA_035541775.1 Bacteroidota bacterium
TATTGTCTTATGCCCGGAAGCCATCCTGAGGAGATGGTCATCTATTTTTCGGGATCGAATATTTTATTCGGCAGTATTTTTTTAAACAATGCGCAGGCAACTTCTCCCGCGAAGATGACCAACGCCGATGCATCCGTCCGACTGCAAAGTCTTCATCGGTTAAAAGAAAAATATCCCCATCCGAAATTTGTTATACCGGGGAATGGAATTTGGCAAGGGGTGACCATAGAAACGACAGAAAAATTATTGCAGCATGCCGTGAAGAAAACATCTGAAAACTAATTACTGTGTTCTCCAGACTTTTGCCAGCTCGAACACGGCAATGCCGTACGCCACGGCCACATTGAGCGATTGTTTTGTGCCGAACATCGGAATTTCGATGGCTCCACTGCATTGTTCGATCACTTCTTTGGAAACGCCGGTAATTTCATTTCCCACCACCAAGCACATCGGAAATTGTTTCGGCGTTGTGTTATAATATGGAATGCTGTTGTCCGTCAATTCTAAACAGACAATATTAAACCCGCGCTGTTTGAGCTGTGCCATGGCCTCCATCGGATGTTTCACGTATTCCCATGGAACGCTCTTGGTTGCGCCCAGCGCAGTTTTTTCGATTTCTTTTCGTGGCGGATGCGGCGTAAAACCGGCAAGGATAAGTTTTTCGATCATGGCACCATCCGATGTACGGAAGATCGAGCCGACGTTATATAAACTCCGGACATTATCGACGATGACCACCAGCGGCAACCGTTGCATGGTGTCGAGTCGATCGATCGGTATTCGGTGTTCTGAAATTTCTGCATGCGATAATTTTTTCATACGATTCAACTTAAATGTAAATTTCCAAAAAGCCAAAACCGAAAATCAACAGGGAAAAACAAAAAAGCCCTTACTCGGTGAGCAAGGGCTTGTACGGAAAAACAGAAAGGAGAGAGGTGACTACATCTCTTCCATCATAGCACGTTGAGCGCGGCGAACTGCTTTTGCCTGCTGCATGCGTTTTTTCACGGAAGGCTTGGTAAAGAATGCACGCTTTTTTACTTCTTTCAGAATTCCTGAACGTTCGTATTTCTTTTTGAAACGCCGAAGCGCACGATCGATCTGTTCATTCTCACCGAGAATAATGCCTACCACGAAATCACCTCCTTCGATTGGTTTTAAAAATTAATTGGGTGCAACAATATCTTCATTTGTGAATTGGACATTTTCCAACAACTTGCGTTCGCCAAGTTTTTCGAACGCCACAACGATGGATTGGTACCCATCGGATGTTTTATCTTTGCGGACAATTTTACCGACATCATCCCATTCGGAATGATAAATAAAACCGCCGATCGTGTACACTTTTTCTTTGGAGTAAGAAACACATTGCTCACGGTCAATCGGGACATGCCCGGCTTTGCGTTCCAGCGCTTTGCTATCCAAGGCGAGGAGTGCGCTATGTTTGCATTTAGTGCAGCGATACCATGACTTGACGATATCGGTAACAGGTGCGTCGGCTTGTTGAACGCCGCCCACAACTTCCATCTTCGTATCTTTTCGGCAATAGGCGCAATAATGTGTGATGAATCTTGTTCGTGCCATAATGATTCCGATACTTGTTACAAAATTTTGTGACAGTAATAAAAATACTACTGTGCTTATCAATATTAAAGTACGGAAAATACTGCTGGAAGTCAATCAAACCTCTTTGCTTTTCAAGCATTTTTTCTTATACTAATAAACCAAGCGAAAATGTTGCAGGCAATTTTTTGTCAGTAGAAAAACAGCATCATATATCGAAAGACGCGCGGTACACGGTTGTGATCAATCGTGAAGGCGATGCCGCCAATGCAAAAAGTTTTAAAGTTGCACCGTGGCAATTTTTTGTCGCTGGCAGTGCAAGTGTTCTTTGTCTTGTCATACTCGTTCTTCTTTTGTGGACCTATACACCGCTCGGCGAGTTGATCCCCATTCCCAATGCCGGACTTGAAAATAAATACGGCAAAGAGCTTGTAAGTTTGAATCAACGAATGACGCATGTCATGGGAGAGTTGGTGGAATTGCATGCTTACAATTTAAAGTTGCGCCAGGCAATGGGAGAAATTGTCAGTGTATCGGATTCCGGTTCTGTTGTCACCGTGCCAAGAAGTGAAATGCCGGAAAAATTTTCTTCATCGAAGACACAGCGGCCGGTGAAAGAAACGCCAGCGGTCTCTCCAGTCGAGTGGCGTACCGCAGCCGCACCTGCAATGCAAGCGAGCAACACACGAGAAGTGCCGATCAATTTTCCAGCAATTATTCCGACGGAAGGATATGTGAGCCGCGGCTTTGAGCCGGAGAAAAATCATTTTGGATTGGATATTGCCGGTAAAACAGGGACATTGATCGTTGCCGCAGCCGATGGAAATGTGGTCTTCGCCGGTTGGACGAACGATGCCGGGTACGAAATTATCATTTCGCATTCGAATGGATTTATGACATTTTATAAACACAATGAATCGTTGCTGCGCGGCGCAAGTATGCACGTGCATCGAGGCGAACCGATTGCGACGCTGGGAAATTCCGGCTCGACAAGTTCCGGGCCGCATTTACATTTTGAAATTTGGAAAGATGGCATACCTGTCGATCCGGCAGGATATATGATCAATCTTAATTTATGAGGATAGGCCGTGTCTGGAAAAAATGACCCGATTAAAGAAATGAATCTTCTTGCCGTTGGTACGGTTATTGAGGGAAAAATTCGAAGCCAGGGCAGTGTACGTATCGATGGAAAATTGATCGGCGATGTCACTGCCGGTGACGCGTTAGCCGTGGGATTGACCGGCGAAATTGAAGGCAATGTCACTGCAAAAAATGTCACCGTCGGCGGTAAAGTTCGCGGCACCATAAGCGCAGCAGAAAAATTGGTGTTTGAAGGAAAATCCGTTGTTCGCGGTGATGTTCGTGCAACGCGGTTAGTCGTCGATGAAGGCAGTATTTTTGACGGAAGAATATCTATGACGGAAAAAGCTCCGTTATATGAAGTAAAACATTAGTATATTATGTAGTAGTGGAGAACCAGTATGACTATTGATTCTGGAACTCCTGAAAAAAAGGAGAAACCTGCGAACATCTTTCGCGATGTCGCTCCGTTTCTTTCACTCGGCTTTCAATTAGCGAGTGTTGTTGTTGTGTTCTTTTTCTTAGGACATTGGATTGATAATAAATTCAGTATCTCGCCGATTGGAAAATTGACGGGGCTTGTGTTAGGTATGGTGGGCGGCTTTCTTCAGTTTTTTCGGACGGTCGCAGCTTTAACAAATGATACAAAGTCGATAAAAGGCAGTGATCAGCATTAAGTTCGATTGGACATTTCTGCGCATCGTGTTGTATTGCTTTATCGCAATAGCACTGTTGACCTTTTATCCAATCTCTGAATTTGCTACGGCAAAAGTAACGCGAAGCATTATTGCCGGTGGCGCAATGAGTTTGTTGAATCTCTTGCTGGGTTATCTTTTCATTGAACTTTCCTTCGAGAAATCTCACACAACATTTTTAAAACTTGTGTTAGGCGGTATGGTCGGCAGATTGTTCCTGATGTGGGGCATGTTGTTGATCTTGATACGTGTTTATCAATTTCATGCTGCCTCGCTCATGCTGACGTTGTTGTTTTTTTATGTTATTAATTTAGTCTTAGAAATTGGCTATCTTCAAAAACGAGTTTCGACGAAACGATAAGTTAGAATATGATGGTTGAACATTCAGATACGTTACATCAAGTTGTGACCGCTGTCGCAGATACTGCGCATGCTGCGTCAGGGCATGAAGCCATGACGCCCGGAGAAATTTTTGGGCATCTCTTAAAGCATTTACAAAATTCCAATGAACTTGCCCTTCCCTTTGTCGGAAATGTTGAACTTCCGAAATTTCCGCCCATTCACATCGGCGGTGTGGCGATCGATCTTTCCATCACTAAACACGTCGTCTTTTTATTGTTCTGCGGAATGCTGTTGACCGTGTCTGCAATTCTTGCTGCACGTGCGTATCGTAAATCGTTGGTGCCGCGCGGATTTGTGAATCTTTTAGAAACCGTTGTTTCGTTTGTTATCGATGACATTGCGTTGCCGAGTATGGGGAAGGCGGGCATGAAATATGTTCCGTACCTGCTGACGACTTTTTTCTACATTCTGTTGATGAACCTTATCGGGTTAGTGCCCTATGGTGCAACCGCGACCGGCAATATTATGGTGACGGCGGGACTTGCCATCGTTGCATTTGTAATGATTCAATTCTCAGCAATTCGCGCGCAGGGCATGAAACATTATTTAGCGCACCTGACGGGCGGTGTGCCATGGCCGCTCTGGCCCATTATGATCCCGATCGAATTTCTTAGTTTATTCACGAAACCGTTTGCACTATGCATCCGTTTGTTTGCCAATATGACGGGCGGGCATATCGTCGTTGTTTCTCTTATTGGACTCATCTTTGTGTTCCATTCGTACCTCATTGCACCAGCACCGCTCATTCTCGTTATTGGAATTGACATGCTGGAATTACTGGTAGCGTTTATTCAGGCGTATGTTTTTACAACGCTGACGGCATTGTTTATGGGAATAGGAATACCGTCGGAAGAACACAGCGAAGGGCACTAATTTTTTTTGAAAACACTATGTACACTATATATAAATCAAACCTATTATGGAGGAAAATAAAATGGCACCACAAGTATTTGCATATTTAGCAGCAGGATTAGGCGCGGGACTCGTCATTCTCGGAGCAGCATTCGGCATCGGTAAGTTAGCCGCAGCTGCCATGGAAGCGGCAGGACGTCAACCGGAAGCAATCGGAAAGATCCAGACCGCGATGATTATCTCTGCAGCGTTGATCGAAGGCGTGACCTTCTTTGCGCTTGCAATCTGTATTCTTCTTGCACTTAAATAAGAAATAGATATCCATGGAATTCCAATTATTTGATCCGAATTTCGGCCTGATTATTTGGACGATCGTTGCGTTCGTCGTTTTTGGGTCGGTGCTGGCAAAATTTGCCTGGAAACC
>DATKMP010000295.1:0-4059 GCA_035541775.1 Bacteroidota bacterium
TTTAAAATATCGTTATCTCGATCTGCGCCGTCCGGTGATGCAGAAAAATTTATTACTGCGCCATCGTGCGTATCAAGCAACGCGGTCGTTCTTCGATAAAAATAATTTTATTGAAATCGAAACGCCGGTGCTGATGAAGAGCACGCCGGAAGGTGCGCGGGATTTTTTGGTACCGAGCCGCCTTCATCAAGGAAAATTTTATGCGCTGCCGCAGTCGCCGCAAACGTACAAACAAATTTTAATGGTGTCGGGATTCGATCGGTACTTTCAAATCGTAAAATGTTTTCGCGATGAAGATTTGCGTGCAGACCGCCAGCCGGAATTCACGCAAATCGACGTCGAAATGTCGTTTGTGGATGAACTCGATATTCAAAATATTACGGAAGGGTTGATTGCGGAACTGTTTCGGTCCGTGATCGGCCACAACGTCACTCTTCCATTTCCGCGCCTCACTTACAAAGAAGCGATGGAAATGTACGGCAGCGACAAACCGGATACAAGATTCGGCGCAACGATTCATCAGTTCACAGAAATCGTTGCCGATTCTCATTTCAAAGTGTTCAGCGATACGGTAAAGCGCGGCGGGATCGTTGCCGGCATTACATTTACCGGATTAGGAAATTATACGCGCAATCAACTCGATGGCCTGACGAATTACGTCAAAACACTCGGAGCCGGCGGACTTGTGTATATCAAAGTTCAAGAAGATAAAAATGAATGCTCTTCCGAAAAATTTTTGACGCAAGAAGAAATCGCAGCGATTGTCGCAAAAGCAGAAGCAAAGGTTGGCGATTTAGTTTTGATTGTTTCGGGAACATGGAAAAAAGCGCTGACGATTCTTGGAACACTTCGATTGGAAATGGCAAACCGGCACAAACTTATTCCGGAAGGATTGTGGAATTTCTTGTGGGTCGTCGATTTTCCGCTGTTCGAGTACGATGAAGAAGAAAAACGATTTGCGGCGATGCACCATATGTTCACTTCGCCCAAACAGGAAGATGTCGAATATCTTGAGAGCGATCCGGCAAAAGTGCGCGCACGTTCGTACGATATTGTGTTGAACGGAAACGAAATCGGCGGCGGCAGTATTCGTATCTGGACTTCCGATTTGCAAAGCAAAATTTTTCAATTAATGAGTATCGGCCCGGAAGAAGCGCAGGCGAAATTTGGATTTATGTTAGATGCATTCAAATACGGCGCACCGCCGCATGGCGGCATTGCTTTTGGTGTCGACCGAATTCTTATGCTGATGACCGGCTCGGAATCGATTCGCGATGTTATTGCATTTCCAAAAACATCCAGCGGAGCTTCGTTGATGGATGATGCGCCATCGCATGTTGAATTGAAACAACTTCGTGAACTTCATATTAAAATCGATCAAAAGGGAAATTAAGTTGAGTTTATCCGATCTTAAATTGCAATTGGATCAAGAACAAAAACGATTGCAGCAACTCCGGGGGTATCTTTGACCTCGACAAAAAAGAAGTCGAGGTGCAGGAATTGCAAACGCGAACGACCGGCGCTGATTTTTGGAATGACAACGTCGCGGCGCAAAAAGTAATTCAAGAAATGAATGACCGCAAAGAATGGATTGACGGCTGGACGCAATTGAACAATCTTGCCAACGATACTGCGGGATTAATCGAGCTTGCGGAAGAATCAAACGATGTGAGCATCGAGCCGGAAATTCGGCGCGATCTTGAAAAACTTCAAACCGATATCGAGTCGCTCGAATTAAAAAATATGCTCAGCGGTCCGGATGATGGGCGCAACGCCTTGCTTACGATTCATTCGGGCGCAGGCGGAACAGAAGCGCAAGATTGGGCAGAAATGCTGCTGCGCATGTACACGCGCTGGTGTGAACGGCAAGGATTTAAAGTTTCTCTCGCCGATATGCTGGAAGGCGAAGGCGCCGGTATAAAAAGCGCCACCGTGGAAGTGCAGGGCACATGCGCGTACGGATATTTGAAAGCAGAAAATGGCGTGCATCGCTTAGTGCGAATTTCGCCATTCGATGCCAATGCGCGACGACATACTTCGTTTGCATCGGTATATGTGTATCCGGAAGTGGAAGACGATGTCGAGATAGAAATTAATCCGGCGGATTTGCGAATCGATACCTATCGATCCGGCGGCAAAGGCGGACAGAATGTGAACAAAGTTGAAACGGCAGTTCGCATTACGCACGAGCCAACCGGAATCGTTGTCGCGTGCCAGCAAGAGCGTTCGCAGTTTCAAAATCGTGAACGCGCGATGAAGATGCTCAAATCTCGTTTATATCAATTGCGTCGAGAAGAAGAAGAAGCGCGCTTGAATGCCATCGAAAGCACGAAGAAAAAAATTGAATGGGGAAGCCAAATTCGTTCATACACATTTCAACCGTATCAATTGGTAAAGGATCATCGCACCGGAACCGAGAACGGCGATGTGCAGGCAGTGATGGACGGCGATCTCGATGCATTCATCAAAAGCTATTTATTAGCGTCGTCAGGAAAACAACGTGAACAAGTTGCGTAAAAAACGGCGCACCGAACATGCATCGAATTTTATTGCCCTGCGATATTTAACGTCGAGGCATAATCGCGGCTTTGTTTCGTTTATCACGTCGATCGCGATTCTCGGCGTGATGCTCGGTGTAGCAAGTTTGATTATTACGCTTTCCATACTCGATGGATTTGAAAAAACGATTAAAGAAAATGTCGTAAGCTTCACCGCGCACATGCAGTTATTCGCATTTCAAAACCAATTGTTGTCGGAACCGGAGCGCACGACGGAACAAGTGATGTCGCGTTACCCCGACGTCGTGGAAATGGCGCCGTACGCAACGCGTGAAGGCATGGTTCGTTCGGACGCGGAGATCGACGGAATTTTGATTAAAGGCGTCGATCCGGTGAACGATATTTCTGCCGCAAAGCGAAGATTAGTGGAAGGAAAATATGATTTAGCAGAAAAAGAAACCGGCTTGCAAACAATGATTCTTGGAAAACGGCTCGCGGAAAAACTTCGCGTGAAGATCGGCGATAAAGTGTTGGCGTATGCATTGGGCGGTGCGTCATTATCGCTTGCGCAAGCACGCATCATGCAATTTCAAATCAGCGGGATTTATGAAACGGGAATGGCAGATTACGATGGCAGTATTGCGTACATCAATTTGCGCAATGCACAGCGATTATTCCAAATCGGAAAAACGGTGAACGGGTTCGACATTTTGGTTGCGAACACCGATAGCTTGCCGTCGCTTGTCGAACATATTCCCGATGAACTCGGGTATCCGTACTATGCACAATCTATGTATCAACAACATCATAATCTTTTTGTTTGGGTCGATTTTCAAAAAATACCGGTTCTGATTGCTTTAGGATTGATTGCTATTGTTGCCACGGTCAATATCATCGGAACTTTGTTGATGATGGTTTTAGAAAAATCACGAGAGATTGGAACGCTGCGAGCACTCGGCATGAAAAAGCAAACGCTTGTTCGGATATTTATGAAACAAGGAATGCTCATCGGATTTATCGGAACCTTGCTTGGAAATGTTGTCGCGTGGCTGTTATGCTGGTTGGAATTAAAGTATCGATTGTTTCCGCTGCCGAGCGATATTTATTTTATGACTCATGTTCCAATACAATTGTCGCCAATAAATTTTCTTCTTGTCAGTGCGATAACACTTTTGTTGACAGCAGCAGCTTCTTGGTTGCCGTCGCGGTTAGCAACGCGATTAGATCCGATTTCACTCTTACGGTTTATGTGATGACATTCGAACAATTTATAGCGCTTCGTTATTTTGGTACGAAACGAGAAACAAAATTTGTTTCTATCATTTCGGGAATTTCTATCGTCGGTGTGACGATTGGTGTTGCTGCGTTAGTGATTACACTTTCCATTTTTAATGGCTTCGGAAGTTTGGTCTCGTCGATTCTCATCAACTTCGATCCGCATCTTCGCATCGAATGGCAGGTGCCGCCGGATAGTGCATCGACGGTACAGCTTCTTTCTACGTTAGAGTCACAAAAAGAAATAAAAGGATCTTCAAAATTTATCTCCGGGAAAGCGCTCATC
>DATKMP010000296.1:0-9687 GCA_035541775.1 Bacteroidota bacterium
TAATATCCTGCTTCTTTAAATAATTTGCAAGTAGAGACGTTTAATTAAACGTCCCTACCGTTGTTTTGCTTTCTCAGCAATCAGCTTTTGCATTTCTTCCAGCTTGTTGTACGGCAGAGAGTTCAGCAGTCCGAGTAAATCCACACTCGTGTCCGTGCGTATCAGCGGCGCCAGCGGGCTGGATGCTGCATTCGACTCGTTCGCAGAAGGCACCCACTCCAGCACATCGTGCGGCGTGCACTCGAACAACCGGCACAACTGCTCAAGGTCTGCAAAAGAAATTTTCTTCATCGTTCCCGCAGCCGCATCGGCGGCAAACCTGCGGCTGAACCCTTGCTTTTGAAGATATACACCTGGATTGGTAATAGCGCGTCCGGCAAAGAACCGCCGCAAATTGATCTTTAACATAGAACTGCCCCTTTCTTGTTAATGATTGATAAGGTAGAATAAATGTACAAACCGCATTTTTAATGCGCAAGAGGCAGTTTTGCATTTATTGAAATCAAAAACAGCTTCTGTACTTTCCATTATAGTACAAAAGAAGCGTATTTTTGTATAACAAAATCCAATTTTGTACATTTAATTTTGATCATTATACCATAAGATATTCAATTTTGTACGTACAGATTATATTTTTGTACAGATAGTTCATATTTCTGTATATTGAAATATTATAACGGTACAATAGAACTATGTTCTTGTACGTCTGATTTTCATATTCGTAAAAAAGAAATATATTATTGTACATCAAAAGTATATTTCTGTAGAGAAAAATTTTATTTTTGTACAACAGAATGCAATATTTGTAAAGAAGAACGTTGATTTCGTGCATTCAAAATGCTTTTTAAAGACCACGACCAGCATTTCATTTGCAGCGATTTTCATCGAACTCCATGCGGATGGAATTATTATTGCGCCGGTAAATTTCTTTCTCCCGACGGTTTGAAATATTTTATGAACCGCTGCGTATTTTCCGATTGCATTCCGCTTTCAGAAAATATCGAATGAAATTTTTAACAGAGGGATGAGAGATATTTTTTTAATCGAGAAATTTTATTGATAGCTGGGGAAGAATTTTTCTTGCTACCTTACTTATAAAAAAGTGGAATATTTAATAACTTTCTACTGAATCAAACCTTATTTGTACTAAACATCGATCAACAAATGAATAAACATGTTTGATACCAACCACACCAGAATAAAATATTATTAATTCTTTATTTGTTATCCAACTTTGTGGATAAGTGTCAAAAAAATTATCAATGAACGATTCTATTGACATTCCTATTTGAATATCATTCGATAATAATATTGACCTATCAGTAATTACACCTTCGCATATATATGAGCTTATTGTTGATTCTGTATCTTTATCAAAAGAAAGTAATAATTGATTAGAATGATATTTTAATAAGTGTTCTTTAAATGTTGAATCTGCATAATGATAATAGATAATTGAATCAACGAAATAATTTAATCGTTGGAGAATTTGATCTTCACTTTTGACATCAAAACCAAATGGATAATAGACATAATTCCCACATGTTATAAATTCAAGAACATTGGCACTATCTTTCTTTACTTCAATCAACTCAAATGACTTTTTGGGAATTGCATTTTTAAAATCTTTTGCTACGCAATTTATTGAAGAACTAACAAAAGAATAATTATTAAATATCTCATGCTATTTGCTATTATTTTTCATGTATTAAGTCGATTGAAAACTATACTGGGAAAGAGTTACGACAACGCTGTCCCCTTGGGACACTCCTGACCAATCATTCCCTGTTGTTCGTGAGAAAATCTCCCTCACAACAGAGAATCGTTTCTATTTAAACCGTTCTTTGTACGCCCACAAGCCCAGCGCGGGATTGGAAATGTAAAAAATTTTCTCTCCGTCCGGCATGGTGTTGTAGCCATCTTTGAGTGTTGCGGGATCGTAGCGCTTCATCATTTCGTTCAGGTCGGCATAACGGAAATTGACGCTTTCAATTTCCTGTTTCGTCAAATTGCCCGGGCAGTAGGTAATGGTGAACCGTCCTTCGGATGAACCGTGAATCAAATGCGCCGCCGCGCTGAGATTATTTTTTAAATCGTCATTGTCGCGGACATATTCTAGTACTCTCGGCGTGCCGACATATCCGTATTTCCGGATCAAAGCATCGATTTGTTTATCCTCGCCGAACTCGTGCAAGGCGGGCGCAAGAATAATCAGTTCGCCGCCGTCATCGATAGCCATGCGCGTGCGGTACACGGCTTTGTTGCCGAGCCATGTGCTTTTAAATTCAGACGGATCGAGATAGACGACCACTTTATTCAACGGCGCATCGAGCATTTCGAAATTCACTTTCAGCGAAAGTTCTGCTGCAAGCCGGAAACATTCATAGTCATCGCCGATAAACATGCCGCGGACTTTCAATTTCCCATCATCGCCGCGTGCAACAACGGTTTGCACATAGATAATCGGAAGATGTTTTGCAAAATGGTCGGAGCCGTAATTATACAAACGCCGCACGGGATTATCGGCGCGCCCCATAATGCGCTCCATGCCGTACACCGCTCCGAGAAAATGGCTTTTGTTGATGCCTTCGGGACCGCCGGTACCGACAAGAATATTTTTATTGTAATTCGCCATGCCGATGACTTCGTGCGGAACAACCTGCCCGATGGAAAGAATCAAATCGTAACCGCCTTGAGCGATTAATTTATTGACCTGCACTTTCCAGCTGTAATCCAATTTGCCTTCGGATTGCTCGCGGATAAATTCCGACGGCACTTCGCCGAGCGTTACGACATCCTTGCGCCAATCGTGCACGCGGAATAAATTTTTCGGTACGCTGCCGAACATGGTTTGCCGTTGTTCGTCCGTCATCGGTGCATGCGTGCCGAGTGCGGGAAGAATATCCGTTAAATTTTCTTTGTAATATTCCCACGCCAACCGAGTAAGAATACCGGCATGAGAATGAAAGCGCGTAAAATCCGGCGGCACGGCGAGCACTTTTTTCTTTGCGCTTAATTGCCGGAATGCCTGCTCAAGCCCTTGCCGCAAATCCTGTTCTTGCAGCTCGTCCGTTTCCGATCCGCGACTATAGAATAACATACTCGACTCCTTTACAAGAGCGTCACATTTCGACTCGCTCAATGTGACGCGTATTTTTTCTTACTATTTCTATTTATAAAACAGAAATGCCGCCGTTCGTTCCCGGCAGCATTTCGTTACTTACTCTGCAACAGCGATTACCGCTGAATACGTGCCGATCCGCCTTTGGCAAACGCTTTCACCTGATCGAGCGTGACCATCGTCGTATCGCCGGGCGTCGTCGTCAGCATGGCGCCATGCGCCCAGCCGAGATTGACCGCTTCCTGCGGCTCCAGACCGGAAAGCAATCCGTAAATGAATCCTGCCGCGTAACCATCGCCGCCGCCGACACGATCGATGACATCGAGTTCTGCCGTCGGGGATTGATATGTTTTGCCATCAACCCACGCCACGGCCGCCCAGCTATGACGATTGGTGGAATGCACTTCGCGCAGGGTTGTTGCAACGGCTTTCACGTTCGGGAATTTCTTCACGGCGAGTTCGATCATGTTGAAAAATGCCGTGGGATCGAGTTTGGATTTCGATTCCACATCCTGTCCGGCAATGCCCAACCCTTTTTGTAAATCTTCTTCGTTGCCGATCAACACATCGACATTCTCGACGATCTTCGCAATCACTTCGGCAGCTTTTGCTTCGCCGCCCCAGAGGTTCCAGAGCTTTGCGCGGAAGTTCAAATCGAAGCTCGTGACCGCTCCGGCTTTCTTCGCTTCCTTCATGCCTTCGATAATCACCTGTCCGGTCGTTTCGGAAAGCGCAGCAAAAATTCCGCCGCTGTGGAACCAGCGAACACCGCCTTCGAAGATTTCCTTCCAGTTAAAATCGCCGGGCTTCAATTGTGCGCCGGCTTCGTTGGAACGATTGTAGAACACTACCGGCGGGCGAACGCCGTGGCCTTGATCGCTGTACACCGTCGCCATATTCGGGCCGGTGACGCCGTTGTGTTTAAATTTTTTATAGAACGGTTTGACGCCCATCGCTTTGACGCGTTCGGCAATCATGTCGCCGATGGGATAGTCCACCATCGCCGATGCAATGCCGGTTTTCATGCCGAAGCAATCCGACAAATTTGCCGCGACATTAAATTCTCCGCCGCTGACATGGATTTTGCATTCCGTCGCTTTGCGAAACGGAATAATGCCCGGATCAAGACGGTGAACCAATGCGCCAAGCGAAACGAGATCGAGTGCGCCGCTTTGCTGTATCTTCAATGTATTACTCATATTCTTCCTTTTCCTTTCCTCAAAAACAAACACAGCGTTTCCTTTTCGTCATGGAACATTGCCTCAAGAAAAGCTGCGATCGTATATTTAGATTACTTCAATTAAAAAGCCAAAGTTTCGCAGCGTGTTGCTGCTTGCAGATTGCTCCTTGCTGAGAACGACTACGCGATTAAAAAATTCCCTGCGAATGCGGTATCCGGCTCTCAGTTTCATAAAATATTTTCCGTGTTGCGCTTCTTCAAGTTCCGGTAACTTTCGCAGCGCTGCATCATCGTACTCAATATCGTATGCCTCACGAACTACAAACGAAAGAATTTCTTGTTCAGTTGTAAGATTTTTCGGAACAAGAATGCGTGCCGATTCCGGCGGATGGATTGCCGTCTTGATTTTCCATTCGGGCAAGACATCGGCGAATTTGCATGCAGCTTCGTACACCATGCGGCATGCATTCAATTTTCCATCCAACGAATATCCTGCAATGTGCGGCGTCCCGATCATGACTTGTGAAAGAAGGTGCGTATTGATTTTCGGTTCACCTTCCCACACATCTAACATTGCAGCAGAAAGATGTTGAGAGGTAAGCGCTTGACTTAATGCCGTTCCGTCCACAACAGCGCCACGGGAGGCGTTGATCAACACCGATCCGGATTTCATTTTTCGAATACGCGCTTCATCAAACAAATGATAGGTCGCATCTTCGCCGGATTTTGTCAGCGGCACATGCACCGTGATAAAATCTGCATTCATCAATTCATCTAATGGACGAAATTTTGAATCGCCGGTTTTACGAGCAAGCGGCGGATCGTTCAACAGAGGATTCATGCCGAGCGCCTTTAGCACGCGAAGTACTTTACTGCCTACATTGCCGACGCCGACAATACCGACTGTTTTTCCTTGCAACGATTTTTTTGTCCGACGCGACCACGTCAACAGCGCTGACACCATATATTCGGCAACAGAATTGGAATTACTTCCCGGCGCACTGACAAACTGAATTCCTTTGGAGGCAAGATAATGTTCATCAACGTGATCTGTTCCAATCGTCACCGTTCCGACAAACCGCACAGAACTGCCTTCGAGCAGATCCCGATTGACAATTGTTTCGGAACGAACGACGAGAATATCTGCTTCGCGGACTGCTTCTTTCGTTACATTATTGGTTTCCAGAGCCGTGACGTCGCCGAGATGAGAAAAGACTTCCACCACCGACGGCGTATTTTTGTTGACAACAATTTTCAGTTTGCTCATACACCTGCGTAGGCAGAAAATCCGCCGTCAATGGGTAACACAATTCCCGTAACAAATTTTGATGCAGGCGAAAGCAGCCACAGCATCGCCCCCAGTAAATCTTCTTGTACGCCAAACCGATTCATCGGCGTGTGTTCCAAAATTTTCTTTCCACGCGCAGTTAAAGCGCCCGTCTCTTTTTCCGTTAACAAGAAACGATTTTGTTCCGTCAGGAAAAATCCCGGAGCAATTGCATTCACGCGGATGTTCGGCGTGTATTCCTGCGCAATATGCACGGCGAGCCATTGCGTGAAATTGCTGATGCCGGCTTTGGCAGCAGAATATGCTGGAATACGTGTCAACGGACGAAATGCATTCATCGAAGAAATATTGAGAATGATTCCTTCTTTATTGCCCACCATGTGTTTGCCGAATACCTGACTCGGTAAAATTGCACCGACAATATTTAAGTTAAAAACAAACTGAACTGCTTCTGCAGGAATATCGAAGAACGATTGCTGCGGACTTGTTGTTGCTTTGGGATTATTCCCGCCGGCGCCGTTAATGAGAATATCAACGCGGCCGTACTCGGCAATGGCCTGCTCCGCCGCTGCTTCGACCTTGGCTTTATCTAATACATCGATAAAAATTGCTTTGTGCTTTCCTTTCGTTCCAGCAAGTGCTTGAACGACCTTTTCACCGAGATTCATATCACGGTCTAACACAACGACATTTGCATTGCATCCTGCAAGGCATTTTGCCATTTCACTGCATAATACACCGCCGCCGCCCGTAATGGCAACAGTTTTTCCGGTGAAATCATACATCGCTGAAATCTCTTGTAAATTCATCATGACCTTCTTGTATTGTTAAAGTTTAACATCGAGTTGTCTCGTTGGGGAAGTTTTTTTCCAGAATCTATCTTCGCTCAACGATTGGTGTTGTAAAAAACTATCGTTATAAAATTTCCGTTTCAACAAACAACGCACTTTTCGTCCACGCGTTCACGAAGCAAAGGGAAAATATCGTTTCGCATTATGATAAGAAATATCTGCAACAATTCCACCGATGTGTTTGAGATCGTTGGGAAGAAGTCCTTGTTCCATTTCTTTCCCTACGATATTGCACAACACGCGGCGAAAATATTCATGCCGAGGATACGACAAAAAGCTGCGCGAGTCCGTCAGCATACCGACAAATTGACTTAGCACACCAAGCGTTGAAAGCGCTTCAATCTGTTTTGTCATTCCATCTTTTTGATCTAAGAACCACCATGCAGATCCGAATTGAATTTTTCCGGGAACAGTGCCGTCTTGAAAACAACCCGTCATCGTACTCAGCAATTCATTGTCGCGAGGATTAAGATTATAGAGAATCGTTTTCGCTAATCTATTTTCCGCTTCTAACCGATCAAGAAACTTCGCTAAGGGGCGCGCTATTTCAAAATCGCCGATTGTATCATATCCCGTATCGGGACCGATAATGTGAAACATTCTGCTGTTAACGCTGCGCAGCGCGCCAAGATGAAATTGCTGCACCCACCCTTTTTCTGCATCCATCTTGCCGAATTCATACAACATGGCGGATTTAAATTTTGCGATCTCCTCTGTATTCAATTTGTTGCCCTTGCGTGCCTTCTTAAGAATTTTATTCAATTCCTTTTCCGTATAATCGTCGGCCGAGATGGTTTCCACGCCATGATCGGAAAGCCGGCAACCATTGGCATGAAAATATTCATGACGAATACGAAGAGCGAACACGAACGATTCAAAATTTCGGATTTCCGTATTCGATGCAAGTTCTAATTTACGCACATACTGATTAAATGCATCGCCGGTATCAATCGCCATCGCTTTGTCAGGGCGAAAGGCCGGAACCATTTTTGTCGTGCGGTTCGATTGCGCGGCGTACACCTTATGGTATTCCAAGGTATCGACCGGATCATCCGTGGTACAAACTGTTTCCACATTCATTTGCTGCAGGATTCCCTGTGTCGTGAACTCGGGTCTCGCTAATTTTTTATTCGCCGCATCCCAAATGTGTTTAGCAGTTTTTTCATTCAGCAATTGATTGGTGATGCCGAACGGTCGGCGCAATTCCAAATGCGTCCAATGATACAACGGATTACGAACGACCTTGGGCACCGTCCCCGCCCAAGCTTGAAATTTTTCCCAATCCGTGGCAGAACCCGTGATGAATCGTTCATCGACGCCGCATGCGCGCATCGCCCGCCATTTATAATGATCACCCGCCAACCAGAGTTGACTAAGATTTTCGAACGTTCGATTTTCTGCAATTTCTTTTGGAGAGAGATGGCAATGATAATCGATAATGGGTTGATCTTCTGCAAACTCATGAAAAAGTTTGGAAGCAGTTTTTGTTTCAAGCAAGAAATCGTTATGAATAAAAGGTTTTTTCATTTCATCTCCATTTTGTTTTTACAAATGTGTCCGGCCGTGATCTCTTTCACACGTGCATTACAACTGCACCAAATGAACTGCAAATCCTGCAACATCCACATCGAGATACACGGTTTGCAATTTGCCGTTCACGAAATTTTTCGTTTCCTGTTTAATCCCGATGTTGTGGCGTTGCAGAAATGCCAAGGCGCGTTCTACAGAATTCGTGGCAATCGCAATGTGCCCATGCGCTCCAAGGTACTTGTTTTTGATCACTTCAAAAGCTGTTCCGACAAAAATTGCACCGCCTTTATCGTTCGGCAAAAATCCAAACATGTCGGTCAACTGAGAAGCCGTGTTTTTCGCTTCTTGTTCGCTTGATGTGTTGATGCCGACATGGCGTAAACTGAAACCGAGCATTTTTTGTACGGCATGCGCCGTGAGTGCCGTGATTTCATCAAAACGATGGTTTGCAACGAAATCCGGCCGTACCATCCAGCTTCCGCCGCAAGCAAGGACGCGTGAATAAGAAAGATACGACATAAAATTATTTTCGTTGATTCCGCCTGTTGGAATAAAATGTAACGCGCGAAACGGTCCGGCAAGCGCTTTTAAGTAATCGACTCCTCCGTTGCTTTCAGCGGGAAAAAATTTTACCACTTCAAGGCCGTGGTCCATGGCACGCTCAACTTCCGACGGCGTCGCAACGCCGGGAATGATTGGAATATTTTCCTTCAAACAATATTCGACCACTTTCGGATTCAATCCCGGGCTGACAATAAATTTCGCACCCGCATCTTTTGCAGCTTTCACTTGATCGACGGTCAATACCGTTCCCGCACCCAGCAACATCTCGGGATATTTTTTTGCAATGCATGCAATAGAATCTTTCGCAGCAGCAGTACGGAACGTAACCTCCGCACAAGGCAGTCCTCCATCAATCAATGCTTTGGCTAATGGCCCGGCATATTCCGCATGTTCAAGCACTATCACCGGCATAATTCCAATAAGGCCTATCTCGTGTAATATTTGATTCATGTTTTATAGTCCTTTGCCGTTGTATTTTTCGAGACACCTGAACATGTGTCTCTCCTTGATAGTCGAAGACAGCCGTCTTCGTTTCTCATCGAAAAAAGAAAGTTGACGCTTTCGGCTACGATAAAGAAATTTTTTTTCAAATGTCTCTCTCTATATTAATTCTTTTTTTTTACAAAGAACAGTTTAATCCCTCCACACCGTTTAAAAAAGTGTGTTATGGGTTTTTCGGTACTTTGGAGGAATAATGAGTGCAACATTCATTTGAACACATTTAAGAATCAACGTTATTGCGGAGACAATTTCGAAGTGCGGAGAGAGAGGGATTCGAACCCTCGATAGCAGTTACCCGCTATGCAGGTTTAGCAAACCTGTGCCTTCAGCCACTCGGCCATCTCTCCGAGCTGAAGTTTCGTACAGCAATAATATTGTGAAAAGTACCTCTAAAAGCAATGACAGATTGCAATCTATCACACGCTTTTTTTCGGAATATTTTTGGCCTTCTACTTTAGCCCTAATTCTTTGCACATCCGATAGAAATTGGAAGGAGCAATTCCCAGCTTTTCTGCTGCGTTCGCATCGGAACTTGAAATGCTCCGGATATATTTGAAATACTTGAGGCGAAAGGCGCGTTCCACTTCATGCAACGTCAACGCGTGACCGGCGTAGAGTTCTTCGAAGGTCGAATCTTTCGAAATGCCGGAAC
>DATKMP010000297.1:0-16328 GCA_035541775.1 Bacteroidota bacterium
GTATTAATGACTATTTCTCAAACAGAGTGGCAAACATACAGGGGTGTACCATCAGGTGGTTCATTCGAAATAAAATTGTATCCAGTCGGTAAAAGCAAACCGTTTTGGAGTGCCAACCTTGGTTCGCAAACAAGTGGTTATGGAGGAATTGGAATACCTAGTCAAGGAGCAAATAGTATTGTTGATCGTCTAGTTAAAGATAATCTTATTAAATTAAGAAAAGAATCATCTACAAAATAATGTTGCCTAACCAGCGGCTCAAGCTGACAGCCGGAGGCATAAGAATGTTATTGCACAAAGTGCAATGCAAATGAAAAAAAAGAATAATATATTTTATAAACGCCGCAGTTTAGCTTCAGCCGTTAGGCTTCCTGCTGGGCGGCGGGAGTCGAGAAAGTGTCTATCTGTATCAGCGTTTGTCAATGCGTGACACTTTGCAATCTGTAGGGCAGTATAGCTTGATACTAAATCATTATACAACAGGAGAAACTGACATGAGAAAAATCACAAATCTTTGGACAAAGCGAGCGTTCGCGGTGTTAACCCATTCTTGTTTGGTAGTTGCCGTGCTTGCATTGGTTGCTGTGCTTGCATCACAGGTACACGCGCAAAACGACCAGATGACACCAATCGCCACGCCTTCGCAACCCAATGCGATTGAAATTGGGACAGGTCCGTTGCCTGGTGCGACCAACTCGGAGACCTGGCATAAGCAGTACGGCAGTCAGTTCGCGCGCAACGTTACGATTGCGACGCTGACACCTTTTCTGCCGGATCCCGCCAAGGCAAGTGGCGCCGCCGTTATCGTCGCGCCCGGCGGCGGTTTTCGCACCTTATCCATGGAAAATGAAGGCTGGAACGTAGCGCGCGCGCTGGCGGAAAAGGGTGTCGCCGCGTTTGTCCTCAAGTATCGCCTGAATCAAACACCGGCCGATATGCCGGGGTTCGAAAAATCTATGCGGGAAATGTTCGCGGGTACAGCGCGGCCGCCACGCCCCGAACCCGAAAAGGCGTTCGCCGGTCTTGCTCCGCAGATCGCCGACGCCCGCGCGGCATTTGCCCTTATCCGGAAGCGAGCCGCAGAGTGGCATATCGATTCCAACCGGATCGGTATGATCGGCTTTTCCGCTGGCGCAATGTTGACAATGGCAACTACACTCGCCGGTGAGGATGCGAAGCCCGCCTTCATCGGCAACATCTACGGCCCTCTTGCGTCGGTCACGGTGCCGGCCGAAGCGCCGCCGATGTTCATCGCACTGGCTGCCGACGACCCATTTTTTGGGAACGGCGGTTACGGGCTCATCGATAGCTGGAAGGCCGCGAAGCGCCCCGTCGAATTCCATCTTTATGAACAGGGTGGCCATGGTTTTGGTATGTACCCGAAGGAAACTACAAGTACCGGTTGGTTCGATGCCTTTGTGCGTTGGCTCGCGATGCATGGCATGTTGAAGCCGATATGATCAGAAAGCAAGCAGTGCCGAGAGCGCTGGTAGGCATTCGGATGTAGGCAAGTAAGCCATTTGGGTCGCTTCTAACAGGAAGCCTAACAAGCGGCTCAAGCTGACGTAAACAGCATTTGTTTTTTAGCATGGCTTAAAGTGAAGCATGGTTTGGATAATACTACAATCAAACATTACATGTGCGCAGCTTATGTGCAGCCGTTAGGTGACATCGCATTCATTTATGAATCTCACAATCAAATGAGGATTCTATGGACATAAGAAGAGTCGTTCCGGACATAAACACTGACCACATGGAAGAGAGCGTTAAGTTCTACACCGATCTTTTCGGTTTTCAAGTCGTTATGGACATGAATTGGATCGTGACTCTTGCATCGCCAAGTAATGTTACGGCTCAGATTAACCTCTTAAAAAATCAATCTCCCTCTTTCCAACAATCAGGTTTGGCTTTGTCAATCGAAGTCGCTGACGTAGATGTAGTTCATGCCACAGCTGTCGCTCTTGGTATGAAGATCATCTACCCTCTGACCAATGAACCGTGGGGAGTTCGTCGTTTTCACGTCGCCGATCCCAATAATATCATCATCAATGTTATGATGCACCAAAATAAATAATACTTCCTAACCCGCGTATCAAGCTGGCCGTTAGGCAGCACGAAAATGAAATGCAATATATACTTTAATAATGAGGAGATAATATCATGAGAACAGATATTTTTATCGTTGGTGCACGACTTCTTGGTGTTTGGCAATTGGTTGGAGCTATTGAGACATTAGCTTATTTAATATTTAATTGGATGAAATCTTACCCAATGTCACCAACGAATCATGAATACCAACTAATCCGCGTTGGTGTAGAATTATTTGTCGGTTTATACCTTGTTCTACGACCATATCATCTATGTAATATTATCGAACGTTTTACTGAAACTATTCCTATGGTGCAGAAAGAAGAGGAAGGAAGTAAAGAAAAGACCGAAGATAAATAAATCTCTTCTATAGGGTATCCCGGAAATCGGGAAGTCCAACAAGTTCTTTCATAATTTTGATTTCTTGCTCCCAGGTAGAACTTGGGAGCAAGAACAAAGATTACATGTGATTTGGCGGCAAGACAAAGTGCTTCGCTCAACAATCGACCGATCGTTGTCTTGCTGGGGAATGCGTATTGACCTCGCTAAACTGAAGACCACTGTTTTCATTTTTTTGATCTGTATCAATTTGTTATCGATCTATTTCATGAAGATCATTTTTTTTGTTTGAACAAAACTTCCAGATTGAATTCTGTAAAAATAAACGCCGCTTGGATAATGATTGGCATCAAAACTCACTTCGTAAAAACCTGCAACCAACTCTTTGTCGATTAACACTTGAATTTCTCTGCCCAGAATATCATAGACAATTATTTTGGTTAACGCCGCTTTCGGCAGCGCAAATTTTATGATTGAAGTTGGATTGAATGGATTGGGATAGTTCTGGCTTAAGGAAAACGCCATCGGCTTTCCTCCGTTTGCTTTGATAGCGGTTTCAGATTGCGGAAAAATCGAAGCGTCGCTCCATGGACCCAAACCAATAGCGTTGCTCGCTTGAACTCGCCAGTAGTAATTGTTTCCCGGGAGAAACCCAAATAATTCTTTGACCGTATCCGACGTTGAACTTGATGCATTGATATTCACGAAAGTCGAATCGTTGGATATCTGTATTAAATATTGATCAGCGTAACTTGCTTTCTTCCAATGAAATTTAAACCCAAGATATCCAAAGAGAGAAGAATCCGGAGTCGTGACAACAATTAATTGCGGCTTCGACGGCAAAGGACCAGCGGTTGTAAGCTGCCAGACATCGCTCCATGGTCCCGGGCCGGAAGAACTTTCTATCCGTACACGCCAATTGTATAGTTTACTTTTTAATAAACCAGAGATCGATTTTGATGTATCTGTTGTCGAATCAATGATAACATTATTTGCAAAAGTGAGGTCGTTGGATAATTCGATAATATACTTTTGAGCGTCGTTCGCCTTGTTCCATTGAAAGGTGATTGCTGTATCCATGCCTTTTTGAAGATTCACCGGAAAGATTAAAGACGTCCTTCCAAAGTACGACGTCCCGTTCAAAAGCGTCGGCGTTGTCCACGTAATCCATGGAGAAAGGTTTATACTATAGGGACTGTCCGATATATTCGTATTGACGGTATCCTTGCCAAGGAGGAATTTGTCCACAAACGCTCCGATTTCTGGTAGCTGGGTATCTGGAACGGCACAATGGTTATGCCCGCCGATAATGGAAAAGCCGAATCTATCGTCGATGCCCAGCGCATGATAAACCGTTTCAGCCGCTCTGCTTGCGACATCGCACGATTGATTTGAAAGCCATGTAAAACTCGGGTTTGCTGTAACATACAACGCACGCGGCGCCACCATCGCCATTAATTCATGATGATCTTCCGGGAGGTACGAAACATTATTGCCGTTAAATTGTTTCATCGCATCCATAAACCAGTTATAATCTGTGTTATCTATATCTTCCACTGTGTCTGAAGGAAGGGAGCGCGAGTACCGCCACGACGTGGCACCGCCGCCGCCCGACTCTTGAGCTATGGTCAGGGCAACACGTTCATCAAGAGCGCCTGCAAAGAGTGCTAACTTACCGGCGTACGAGCATCCGGTTACAGCAATATGTTTCAGATCGATGGGAAGAACATTTTGCACTAACTCCAAACCATCGATGATACGGCTGACTCCCCAAGACCATGCGCTGTATTGTCCCGTATTGGTTGGATTAAGATTGGGATAAAGTTGGTAGTACGGATTAGAGACTTGTGGATTGCCGTACGTTGAGACCTGATCATGGTTGAATGTGATTTGTGCAATATTGCGGCTACTAAAAATAGAAGAGGGAATACTGCCACTGGGACTATTCATACCGATCACTGCAGGAAAGGGTCCTGTACCGGATGGTAGGATAACTTGCGATGTCAACGTGAGCACCTTCCCCTTTACAGTTACATTTACTGTCAACACACCACCCGAGTAACTGGCTGTTATCGTATCCGGACGAGTCGGTTTTGTACCGATTTCATAATTTTGAATCTGTGCGCCGATTTCCGTACGACGGTATTCCCAGTCAGAGAAATTCATAATTCGACCTCTGCCATCGGCCCACATAAACGGGTCGGGTAAAGACTGGATGGCAGGAAGTTGGCTGAAGGAAGGTAAATTCGGTAACGGATCATTTGCGCCCGTGTTCTCAACGGTATAGACGAAAGGCATTTGCTGAGCCAATAAAACAACAAACGGAAGTATGCAAAGTAAAAATACAAATAGTATCGTTTTTATTTTCATGTCGATGTTCCTCATAATGTTGTTGCTGATTCCAGAAACTTTTTAAACGGGAACAATATGTCTAATTTGTTTTCCAGATTCAAGCGGTAATATTTAACAAGACGTCGCAACATTGTTGTCTCACTTATTAATAACATGATTTTTTTTCGATGGATGCAAGATGTTTTTTGTTTTGAATATTGCCAATCGAATCGGCGGAACAATGCAGCACACAAGACTTTTCAATTTACAACACAAAACGAATTTATTAGTTCAAATAACGATGGCAATTCAAAACGCTCATGCATCAAGCTGCTTGTACTCTTGGAATTTGCAGCGTTGTGGACATACGCCAGATCAAACAATGGATGAAGATACAGAAAGAATCGATCTAGCGCTCGAATGCGGCGGCATTTTTACGTCGACGATTTCGAAAAAAAGTTGTGTGTACGTGGACTAACAAAAAACGCCCGTCAGTGAGCAGGGTGAACGTGTACGCTGCGTTGATTATTTTTATTGACTCAATGGTTTATGAAGTTCAAGAATCAAGCTTGTATCGTCGGGATCGTGAAATCCATGTTTTCGGTACACACGTTCACCCGCATCGGTCGCATTCAACACCAATCTCGCAAAACCGTCCCTCGTTGTATCATCAATAATATACTGCATCAACCGACTGCCAATGCCTTGCTTTCTGAATGAAGGATAAACGAAAAAGTTAAGCACGTGTCCGCATTTGCGCTGCAACGGCTCGGTCCACGGCGGCAGCGAATAAATCAAAACACCTGCACCGCAGCATAATGTATCCCCTAAAAATCCGGCATAACCACGATAGCTGTTCTCGCGCAACGCCTTCTGAAAATATTCTCGCGTCTTTCTCTCGAGATCATTTTTTGTTGTAGGGTTTATTTCGGGATGAAGTTCCGAACAAAAATCCATCCGTATCTTCACCAGAAATTCCACTTCTTCTTGATTCGTTCTCCGGAGAAGTAATTGATCCGCCATCTCTTCTTTCTTTTTGCAATGGTTCGCTTTCAACAGGAATGCTTCACTTCAACAGCAGCAATTTTTTTGTCGCTTGAAATTTTCCCGCTGTCAAAGTATAAAAATACACGCCGCTGGCAAACGGAGAAGCATGAAACGTCGCTTCATAACTTCCCGCATTCTTCGTTTCATTAACCAATGTTGCCACTTCTCTTCCAACAATATCATACACCTTCAAGGTCACCGTACTATAAACGGGGACAGAATATTTTATAACCGTCGTCGGATTAAAGGGGTTGGGATAATTTTGAAAGACGACCGCCGTCTTCGGCGAGGCGCTGCCCGCCGTTTGCGCCACGGAGGTTGTGCTATTGGTTACACCGTTTCCGCTGATGCGCATGGCATAAGCGGAACCATTCAAGCTTGTCGGCCAGTTGCGGGTGTTGCTGGTGAACGCAATGCTCCATGTTGAATACGATATGCCATTATTCGCAGAGCCGCTGACACTCAATGTGAAAGCAGAAGTCTGATACCCCGCGGGTGCAGATAGATTAACGGCCGTACCTTGAGCAGTGAATGAAAAGGTGGTGTCGCTTATCGTCATGGTTCCGCCTTGATACGGGCATTCCGTACCGCCGTAATACCAGATACCGTTCGTTTTAATGCTTCCATCCGAATACTTTACAAATACTTCGTTGCCATAATTCGATGTGTCGTTATTCAAAACTGCATGCCAAGATTCCGTTGCCACTGCGGCTGCGGTATCCACAACAAACGAAATATGATTTTGTTTTTGCGCGAGCGCCCCGTTGGCAATAATAAATACCAATAAAGATAGAATCAGTTGCTTCATGTTTTTTCCTTTTATAATGTTTTTGTGAGGTCAATCAATTTCTTTGTCATGGAACATCAAAGCATTTCAAAAGTGTAACATTGTATGATGTTGATAAAAGATTGAAAATTCAACTCTGTGGATCACAAGGAACGCCTCATCCTTCTTGCATTCAATCAATATTTTTTGTTTCTTTTATTCCGTTCACTGTCTCGCGGAGAAAAATTTTTTTCATTAAAACAAGTCTTACAAAAAAATATGACACAGCAGCCCTTACCTCACGTTGACCCCGAAGCATTCCGAACGTACGGCAAAGAAGTCGTCGATTGGATTGCCGATTATTTAAAGCATACCGAAGACTATCCTGTGCTTGCACAGGTGAATCCCGGAGACATTAAGAAACAGCTGCCAACAGCGCCGCCCGCTGCGCCGGAAGGAATGGACACGATCCTTGCGGACTTTCAACGCATTATTATGCCGGGCATAACACACTGGAATCATCCCGCGTTCTTTGCGTACTTTGCCAACTCCGCATCCGCGCCGGGAATTCTGGGCGAGATGTTGTGCACCGCACTCAACGTGAACAGCATGCTTTGGCGCACGTCACCATCGGCAACGGAACTGGAAGAAGTGGTGCTGCAATGGCTGCGCCAAATGATCGGGCTGCCGAAAAATTTCAAGGGCGTCATTATCGATACGGCTTCTGTTTCTACACTTGTCGCATTGACTGCAGCACGAGAGGCAACGCAGAAACGCATCCGCGAAGAAGGGCTTGCGGGAAGAACCGATTTACCGAAATTGCGCCTGTACATTTCCGACCAGACGCATTCTTCCGGAGAAAAAGCCGGGCTCGTGCTCGGCATCGGACAAAATAATGTGATCAAAATTCCTTCCGATAATATTTTTAGAATGGATGTGAACGCGCTCGAAGCGGCAATTGCCGAAGATAAGAAAAATGGATTTCTGCCGTTCGCCGTTATGGCGACCATCGGAACAACGGCAACAACCAGTATCGATCCCTTGCCGGAAATCGCCGCAATTTGTGAGCGAGAAAAAATCTGGCTTCACGTGGACGGCGCTTACGGCGGAAGCTGGGCAGTGATGCCGGAGATGAAACACGTTCTCAAAGGTTGCGAGTTCGCAGATTCGATGGTCGTCAATCCGCACAAGTCGCTGCTGACGCCGATGGATTGCAGCGTGCTCTTTACGCGCCACGTGGATACGTTGAAGCGCGCCTTTTCACTGGTACCGGAATATTTAAAAACGTCCGACGGCGACGCGACGAATTTTATGGATTGGGGTGTGCAGCTTGGGCGGAGATTCCGAGCGTTGAAATTATGGTTTATCATCCGTTCGTACGGCGTGGATGGCATCGCGGCGCGTCTGCGCGAGCATTGCCGTTTGGCAAAAGAATTTGCCTCGTGGATTGAAGCCGATGAAAATTATGAGCGCATTGCGCCGGTAAATTTCAGCGTGGTATGTTTCCGGGTTCATCCAAAAAATATTTCCGATGAAGCAGTTCTGGAAAAACTGAATGTGAATATTATCAATGCTATTAATGCAACCGGCGAGGCATTTCTTGCGGGCACAAAATTGAACGGCAGATTTGTCATTCGCCTCGCCATCGGCAACGCAGCGACGACGGAAAAACAAGTTCGGCGCGTGTGGGAACTCATTCAGCAAAATGCGGTGTTGGAATAAGAAAAATCTATGGAACAACAAGACGAACATTGCATTGCATGCGGCGTTTCAGATCAACAGTCGCCGCTGATTCATTTCACCTATCAATCCAAAGTATTGCGCATTTGCCCGCAATGTCTGCCGGCGCTCATTCACGCACCGCAGAAATTAGCAGATAAGCTTCCGGGGTTGGAAAAGATCAAGACCAAACCGCACGAGCATTAATTATATTTTCATTTCGTTGGTAGAACAGGCATTTGGCGAAGCCATCACTTTGTGACTTGCCTGTTCTATCGTAATCAACACACAAGAATGTGTGTTCTACCATAATTCTCTCATTCCTCCTTGCATCCCAAGTATATTCTTTGTTATTTTTCTTCCACGAAAACACGACAAAGAATCGGTTATGAATCTTCTTATTAAAAACATTAAACAATTAGTAACAGTACCGGCGCACGGCAAGCGTTTTAAAGCCGGTCAAGACATGCGCGATCTCGGCATCATTGAAAATGCTACGGTGTTGATCGAGAACGGTAAATTTTTATGGATCGGCAGAGACGGAGACTTTTTACAATCCGTTTCCCCTGATATCGACGTCATCGACGCTGCAAATGCGGTGGCATTGCCGGGCTTCGTGGATTCCCACACGCACACGGTGTTTGCGGAAATTGAAAGTCTCGATGCATCGTATGAAAATAATCTCTTGCAAACGGTGCAAGCAACGCGAGACGCAGCAAAAAAAGATTTAAAGAAATCAGCGCGGCACCACCTTGATGCGATGCTACGCGCAGGCACAACGACCGTGGAAATTAAATCCGGTTACGGATTGAACGAACGCGATGAAATAAAAATGATGGACACCATCAACGAATTGAAGAACGAACATTTCATCGATATAGTGCCGACATTTTTCGGCGCGCATGCCATACCGCCGGAGTACGTATCACAGCCCGATGCATATATCGATTTTCTCTGCACACGGCTTCTCCCTTATCTTTCACAACGCAAGATCGCTTCATTCTGCGATGTGTCATGCCAACGTGGGTATTTTTCCTTTGAACAATCCAAAAAACTACTGCTTGCCGCACAAGCGCTGGGCATTGGTTCAAAGATTCACGCAGATCAGTTTTCAGCAATCGGTGCATCGAAATTAGCGGGAGAGCTTCTTGCTGTTTCCGCAGATCACCTTGACAAAATCGATGACGCAGGAATTCAAGCGCTCAACCAATCCAGCGTCGTGGCTACCGTTCTCCCCGGCGTTTCATTTTTTTTAAATTACGGATATCCGCCCGCACGAAAGATTATTGATGCAGGAGTTCCGCTTGCACTTGCATCCAATTTTAATCCATGTTCTTGTATGTCGCATTCCATTCCGATGATGATGACGATTGCTTGCACACAAATGTTGCTTACGCCCGAAGAAGCCATTACCGCAGCCACGCTCAACGGCGCAGCAGCATTAAACTTGTCCAAACAACTCGGCAGTATCGAACTCGGCAAGCAAGCCGATATGGTGTTGTACCAAATTCCGAATTATCGGTACCTCATCGATCATTTTGGAACAAATTTTGTTTGGAAAATCATTAAGCGCGGCGTGCATTTAGAGTTTTAAAGAAAAGAGATGAAACCATTCATAGAATGCGTCCCCAATTTCAGCGAAGGCGATAACCGCCGTACCATCGATGCCATCGGCGAGAGTGTGCTGAGAACTGCCGGCGTGAAATTGTTGAATATCGAACCGGACAAGGATTACAATCGCACCGTTGTAACCTTTGTCGGCGAACCGGATGCGGTTGTTGAGGCGGCATTTTGTGCAACACAAACTGCTGCGCAGCACATCGATATGACCCAACAGCACGGCGCACATCCGCGCATCGGTGCAACAGATGTTGTCCCCTTCATTCCCATCCGCGGCGTTTCGATGAATGACTGCATCGAACTTGCCCACCGTTATGGAAAACGTGTTGCAGAAGAATTGCACATCCCGATTTATTTATATGAAGCGGCGGCGCGTTCGCCGCAGAGAAAAAATCTTTCCGATATTCGAAAGGGCGAGTATGAAGGATTAAAAGAAAAGCTGAATGACCCGCAGTGGGTTCCGGATTATGGTGAAGCAAGGTTCAATGCGCGTTCCGGCGCAACGGTAACCGGTGCACGAAAATTTTTGATCGCTTATAATGTCAACTTAAACACAACGAACGTGCAATTGGCGCACGAGATTGCCTTACGCATTCGTGAAAGCGGCCGCATCATGAAAGATGAATACGGTAATCCGGTAAAAAACGGAAACGGTACAGCCATGAGAATTCCAGGAACACTCAAGGCCGTGAAAGCGATGGGTGTTTCGCTCCTGCGGCATCATATCACGCAAGTTTCTATGAATCTTGTCGATTACGAAATCACATCGCTGCATGAGGCATTTGAAGAAGTGCGCAGACAAGCGCAATCGCTGGGTCTTGAAGTTACCGGCAGTGAATTGGTGGGACTGACACCGCTCGAAGCCATACTGAACGCCGGCCGATTTTACTCTCGAGAAAATATTTTATTAGACGAAGCACTCACGTCGCTGGCAATCGAACGACTTGGGTTGAGTCAGTTTGAAACATTCGATCCGAAGAAAAAAATTATTGAATACCTCCTCTAAGGAAAGAAGCAAAAGATATTTTAATTTTTTTTCAGCAGTTGTACGCCGTAATCGTATCCTGTTTGGAATGCCTTAAGATTTAATTCTTCCGTTCCTTTCGGCACAGATGCTTTTACCGCTTCACGCATCGCTTCGACTTTGACGACTCCATAGATTGCTGTCGTAAAACCCATCATCACGATATTCAACACCATACGTTTGCCGAGTTCTTCTGCAAAGCGCGTGGCAGGAATAGCGAAATGCAAAATATCTTTTCGAAGATCGCGCGGCGTTACTAATTCCGATTCCGTAATGAGTGTTCCGCCCAGGGCAAGCTCCGGGGAAAATTTCATATACGCTTCCTGCGACATCAATACCATCAGATTCGGCGCAGTAATGTACGGGTATGTTACCTGTTCGTCCGAGACAATGATTTGCGCGCTCGTAGCGCTGCCGCGCGCTTCGGGGCCGAATGCCTGAATCATCGTGGCATGCTTTGTATCGAATATACATGCCGCGCGCCCGATGATGTAGCCGCTGAGAATCACGCCTTGCCCGCCAAAGCCGCCGATTTTAATTTCCGTTCGCGCCATAAACTTTTTTCATTTCGGGAGTCGGCACGTACCGTTCGCCGAGCTTCTTTGTAAAATGTTCAAACATTGCTTCGTGGTACGGCTGGCGTTCACGATCGACAAATTTTCCGACAACAATCTTCCCTTGAAAATCCAAACCGACGGTTTTTGTATCTGCGCCGTTTTCAATTTTGCTGTTCTCTTTATAATAGGCCATCTGATCCAAGCCATCGCCGATTTTATTCCTGCGGCTGTACAATGTGGGACATGGCGCAAGAATTTCGATGAACGAAAATCCTTTTTTCGAAAATGCTTCCTTCATCGATTTTGTCAGATGACGAACATGATACGACGTCCAACGTGCAACATAGACGGCTCCACAGGACTCTGCAAGAAACGGCAGGTTGAAGGTTTGCTCAAAATTTCCGTACGGCGTCGTAGAGGCAATAGCGCCGAGCGGCGTCGTCGGTGCAACCTGCCCGCCGGTCATTCCATAAATCATGTTGTTGACGAGTATGACGGTCATATCCACATTGCGGCGCGCAGCATGGATAAAATGATTGCCGCCGATGGCCGTTAAGTCGCCATCGCCGCTGTACACGATCACTTTAAGTTCCGGATTCGCAAGCTTCAATCCTGTTGCAAAGGGAATTGCACGCCCATGCGTTGTATGAAACGAATCCAGATTGATGTAGCCCGCCACGCGCCCTGTGCATCCAATGCCGGAGACAATGGCGACATGATCGAGATTCAGTTCGCTTGTTTGCAGCGCGCGGATAAAACTATTAACTGTCGTTCCAATGCCGCATCCCGGACACCAGATGTGCGGAATGCGGTCCATCCGCAGCAAATTCTGAATTGAATTTTCCTGAGCCGTGTCTTTTGCATTCATCACTTGTTCTTCCGCCATCGGGTCAATCTTTCTGACAACTTTTGATGACGGAATAAATTTCGTCCGGATCATGCACCGTGCCGCCCGCATGGGGAATAGATTTCACAACAACATCTTTTTGAACTAATCGTTCTACTTCACGCACCATTTGTCCAAGATTAAGTTCCGGCACGATGAAAACTTTTACATGCGATGCGAGTTCTAAAATTTTTTTTTCAGGAAACGGCCAAGCTGTGATCAATCGCAAATGCCCTATCTTCATGCCTTCCTTGCGTGCCTGTTCGATTGCCGGAATCGCTACACGCGACGTGATGCCGTACGTAACGACAACAACATCTGCATGTTCCACATGGTCTTCTTTAAAATCGATGATGGCATCGGCATTCTTTTGAAGTTTTTCCGAAAGACGTTTTACCAATCGATCTTGTGCGTCCACCGACATATCGGGATAGCCGCGTTCATCATGCGTTAATCCGGTAACGTGAATATGGTACCCATCGCCTGCTTTCACCATCGGCGGCACGCAATGTTCATTCGGTTTGAATAATTCAAAATTATTTTTATCGCCGGTATAATATTGACGTTCTATAATATTTATATCTTCTGCTTTCGGAATGACAACGCGCTCGATCATGTGCCCGACGCATTCATCCATCATCAACAAAACCGGAACGCGAAATTGTTCGGCAAGATTGAAAGCACGAATCATAAGGTCAAAACATTCCTGCGGAGAATTCGGACACAAGGCAATGATGCCGTAATCGCCATGCGAACCCCAACGCGCCTGCATCATATCGGCTTGCGCAGGCATGGTGGGAAGCCCTGTCGATGGGCCGGCGCGCTGCACATCGACGATGACAAGCGGCGTCTCCGTCATCGCAGCAAGTCCGAGGTGTTCCATCATCAACGAAAAGCCCGGGCCGGAAGTTACGGTCATCGCCTTTTTGCCGCCCCACACTGCGCCTTGAATCGCAATGGACGATGCAAGCTCATCTTCCATCTGAATAAATATTCCGCCGACACACGGAAAACGATCGGCGATGCGTTCTACTACTTCCGTCGATGGCGTGATGGGGTAACCCGCCACAAAACGGCAGCCCGCAGCAATAGCGCCTTCGCTGCACGCATGGTCGCCGTCAATAAAATGCATGCCTGTTAAGACTCCAATGGGATCAGCATGCATGCGTTTCCTCTTTCAATTTATATCCATAGATAGCAAAATCGGGACACACCATGCCGCACATATCGCAGCCGGTGCAATCTTCGGGGTGCACCAAGGCCGGCGTGTGGTAACCTTTGGCATTATACTGACGGGAAAGTTCAAGACAATCCGAAGGACAAAACTGGATGCAGAAACAACAACCCTTGCAACGCTCCGTAACAATGACAGCGGTTCCTTTTATCGGTTCCGCCATACATCCTTCCTTTGTAACATTCTTAGTATCATCATTTTTCTTCGCGATAAAATACTTCATCCTCTTATCAACAACGATGCCAGTAATCTACACAAAAACATCCATTAATTCACTTAAAAACACACAGCGATCTCTCGTTCGAGGAAAAAATTACATTTTATTTTAAGAAATAGGAAATTTATTACTAATTGAAAATTTACCGTATTGACTACGGCAGTGCAAAGAATTACATTGATGCCGTTATGATTGAGATAAAGATGTCCACTATCTGTTCAAAAGAAAGAGGCATCGCAAACCTTAAAACTTGTTGGCACCGGTAATATTCTTGTTGTGGTGGATTCGAAGAACGAGAAATCAAAAAATATTTTGCAATTAACGAATGACAAAACTTCACAAGTATCGATTTCCTCGCCGCGCGAAACAGGAAAAACTTGTATTATTTATTTGAGCAGTTAATTTTTTTGAGATAACATAAAAAAGGCGGACTCATCATCCGCCTTTTTCTTTTTTATAACCTGAAATAAAATTCAATCCAGAAAATGCACGAACAATCCGTCGCGCAGTTTGGGTTCGAACCATGTCGATTTCGGCGGCATCACGTTGCCGCTGTCGGCTATCGCCATCAACTCATCGAGCGATGTCGGAAACATGCTGAAGGCAATTTTCATTTCACCGGAATCAACGCGCCGTTCTAATTCTTTCAATCCACGAATGCCGCCGACAAAATCGATGCGCTTATCGGTACGTGGATCATGAATGCCAAGTATCGGATCTAGAATAAATTTTTGCAGCACCGAAACATCCAAGCGTTCGACCGGATCAGAAATTTTTTGAATTATGCTTTTTGCCGTCAACGTGTACCATTGATGATCGAGATATAAGCCAAATTCATTTTTTCTTGACGGATGACTCGCGGCATTTGCTTTTTGAATCGTAAAGTGTTGTTTGAGCTTTGCGAAAAATTCATTCTTCGTTAAACCATTCAAATCTCTCGCCACACGATTATAATCCATAATGCGAAGCTGACTCGAGGGAAAATATACAGCAAGAAAAAAATTATATTCTTCATCGCCGCGATGATGCAGATTTGCTTTTGCTCGTTCTGTCCCGACTCGATAGGCCGCTGCCGAACGATGATGCCCGTCGGCAATGTACAAATTCGGGATTGTTTGAAAGATGGAAACAATTTTTTGAATCGTTGCAGAATCTTTTATCACCCAGCATTGATGGCGAACGCCATCTAAGGCAACGTGATCATTTTCCGGCGTTTGTGAAACGACGCGAGTAACAATGGCATCGATCTCTTTGTTGTCGCGGTACGTTAAAAAGATCGGGCCGGAATGCGCATTAGTCACGCGCACATGTTCGCAGCGGTCTTCTTCTTTATCTTTCCGTGTGAACTCATGTTTTTTGATAATTTCTTTTCCGTACTCTTCCACCGATGCACAGCCAACCAATCCGTACTGCGTATGCGTTCCCATCGTTTGCGCATATACATACAACGACGGGACAGAATCTTCCTCAAGAATTTTTTTATCAATTAATTTTTGGAGATTTTCTTTTCCCTTTTGATACACACGCAGGTCGTGCAAATCGATAGAAGGATCGAGATCGACTTCTGGTTTGCCGATATGAAGAAATGAAAGAGGATGGCCTTGGACTTCCCTGCGCGCCTCATCGGAATTGAGCACGTCGTACGGTCTCGCAGCAACTTCGCCCGCAAATTGCGGCTGCGGGCGAAATGCTTTGAACGGACGAATGGTGGACATACAGTTTCCGGGTTGCGCCTATGCTTCGAATACTTTATTGATCTTCAATGCAATCTCAGCCCCGACACGCTCCTGTGCCTCCACGGTTGAACCTCCGATATGCGGCGATACGCTGACGCGCGGATGATTGATTAATGCTTTTTGCGCTTCCGTCGGCGGCTCTGTGGAAAAGACATCAAGGCCTGCGGCAAAAATTTTTCCGCTGTTCAGTCCTTCCAGCAACGCTGCCTCATCGACCACACCGCCGCGCGCGCAGTTGATCACCACGACGCCTTTTTTCATCATATCAATTTCTTTTTTACCGATAATCGGCCCGGCCTTTTTATCGAACGGAAGATGCAGGGAAATAAAATCTGCGTTGGCAAGCACTTTTTCTTTCGTGGTGATCTCGACAAAGAAATCCATGGGCGTGAACGGCGGATCGTACGCCATCACGTGCATACCAAACGCAAGCGCACGGCGCGCAACTTCTTTGCCGATGTTGCCGAGTCCGAAAATTCCTAAATTCTTTTTGTAAAGTTCGATGCCTTTGCTGTATTCTTTTTTCGGCCACTTGCCTTCATGCAGGTCTGCGGTGCTCACATGCAAAAAGCGCGAAACAGCAAGCATGTGCGCTAGTGCCAGTTCTGCAACAGAAATAGCAGAAGCGCCCGGCGTATTTAATACTTTCAATCCTTTGGCCTCTGCGGCCGGCACGTCGATATTGTCCAAGCCGACACCACCGCGTGCAATGACTTTTAAATTTTTTCCGGCTTCAATTACTTCTTTGGTCACTTTGGTTGCCG
>DATKMP010000298.1:0-16346 GCA_035541775.1 Bacteroidota bacterium
CTTGATGGCATCGGGATGCAGGAACATGATGCACTCACGTACCCAACAGCGGCGGATTGGATTGCCACGTACAATAAATTTTATCCGATCTGCAGTGAAATGGCTGTGACAGAATGCGACGTCAATACCAGCAGCAATACCAATTGGCCTTCTGCTGCCATTTCGGCAAAACAGGCCAACCAGTACGGACAATTATTCAAATGTTATGTCGAACGAAGTTATCGTTCCGGCCGCGGAAAAATTATCAACGTAACAAAAGATGGATTAAATGATGCATGGACATTTGTGAAATATCAATCGACTTCGTTGTGGGATACGCTGGACCAATGCAAACCGGCATTTTATGCTGTGGCACGTGTTGGACAATATTACAATATGCTCGATTCACTGCTGAAAGTCGTAGATAGTTTGCATCAAACTAACTATACCACCACATCATGGGCAACACTAACATCCGTTGCTGCTTCTGCAAAAAACGCAATGATTCAGAGTTATTCTGTCAGTTCCTCGGCAGATACGACATTGGGAAAATCCAAGGATAGTCTTATTGCAGCAATGGCAAACTTAACCGTTACCGGCATCAGCAACAACAGCGGTAATATTGTTAAAACATTTTCGCTGTCGCAAAACTATCCGAACCCCTTCAACCCGACAACGAATATTGCGTTTAGTGTACCTGCGCGATCGTTCGTTTCGTTGAAGATTTATAATGTGCTGGGGCAAGAAATCGCAACATTGGCGAATGAAGAATTGTCGGCTGGAAATTATACGCGCCAATGGAATGCCATCAATATTCAAAGCGGCGTTTATTTCTATCGATTGCAAGCCGGCTCTTATACAGCAACGAAGAAACTTGTGCTGTTGAAGTAATGATTTAGAATATAGAATTCGGGAGATAGAAGTTAGAAAATGTGCTGGAGTAAAAAAATACTCCGGCACTTTTTTTGTACTGATGTTAGATTCCTTCTTGCGCAATGGCGTACGAAAGAATGGCAAGTGCCGCGGCACCGAGTGCGAGTTCTCGTTCGTTCACCGTTGCTAACACATCGCTGTCGGAATGATGATAATCGAAGTAACGTTGCATATCCACCTGTAATCCGATTGTCGGAACGTGCTGAAGCTCGAGCGGATAAAGATCGGAACCGCTATGGCCGCGAACAATTTTGTCTGCACCGATAGAATTCAACAACGGAGCAAATCGTATTAAACGTGAAAGAACGATTGTATCCGTCACACCAAAACCTCTCGGAGAAAATCCGCCGTTGTCTGTCTCGATTGCGCCAATCAATTTTTCTTGCGGGCGCCGCATATTGGCATACGCAAAACCTCCGCTCAATCCGTTCTCTTCATTCATAAACAGTACGACGCGGATGGTTCGCTTCGGATGCAAATTTAGTTCTTTCATCAATCGCAGCATCTCAAGTGTGTGGGCAACACCGGCACCATCATCCTGTGCACCCTGGCCCTTATCCCAGCTGTCCAGATGTGCGCCGACAAGAAGAACTTCTCTGGGCAACTCCGAACCGGTGATCTCGCCGATGACATTTGCGGATTCAACATCTGGCAGCATGCGGCATCCAAGATTCAATGACACAACGACAGATTTCTTTTGCGAGATTTCCTTGTCCAGTACATCTGCATCGTTGGTGCTGATGGCAGCGGCGGGGATTTTTGTAACTGTGGAATCGTACACCATCTGTCCTGTGTGCGGAACATTGTCGAGACGTGTGGACATCGAGCGCACAAGCACCGCAACGGCGCCATATCTTGCAGCTTCAGTTGCTCCGTGTCCGCGTTGGTCGACCGCAAGTCCGTATGCAGTTCCGGTATGATAGATCGAACGATCCATCGGGCGATTGAAGAAAACAATTTTGCCTTTTACATGTTCGCCCTGTGCTTTCAATTCCTCCCACGATTTTATTTGAACAACTTCCGCACGGATTCCATTCTTCGATGTTCCAATACTTCCGCCGAGAGCACAGAGATGCAGCGAAACTTTCTTTTTCCGATCGACAGAATATGAACCTTCTTCATGCCCGCGAATCCAGTGCGGTACCATCACCGGTTCTGTGTGCACATTCTGAAATCCGAGGTCTTGCATTTTCTTCGTTGCCCACGCAACTGCTTTGGCTGCCTGCGGCGAACCGGCAATGCGAGCACCAACGTTGGTACAAAGATCAGCCAGCATACCGTATGCTCGATTTTCCATAAGCGCCGTCGTCGCAATTTTTTGAGCTATCGAATCATATGCTGCGGGATACGCCTGCTGAGCGCTGAGAGATGAGGAACAAATTCCAATGACAATAATCGATATAATATAAAAATATAACTTCACTTGATTATTTTTCCTTATGCATAAATCTAACCATGCGCATAATCATTCCATGCGATGCAAATCGTGTTGACCATACGCCAAGTTTATTCATGAATCCCGGTACGACAACACGCTTGCCGTTCATCAATGCACGGTACCCGGCGGCAGCGACATCGCTGGAATTCATCACGGCCATTCTGCGGAACAACTGCGTGTTCGCCATGTTCGCGCGTGCTTGAAAATTTGTATCCGTCGGTCCCGGGCACAATGTTGTAACAGTGATACCGCTTGTTCGAACTTCCTCGCTGAGTGCTTCTGAAAAACTCAACACGAATGCTTTCGTTGCGTAATACATCGCCATCTCCGGGCCGGGCTGAAATGCTGCAGTGGATGCGACATTCAAAATTATTCCGTTCTTATGTTCGATCATCTTCGGCAGCAACAATCGCGTGAGATGCACAAGCGATGTGATGTTCACCTGAATCATTTCCAGTACATCGGTTTCGTTCATCTCCGAAAAATATCCTCTCCATCCAAAGCCCGCATTGTTCACAAGAACATCGATGAAAATATTTTTTGCACGGATTGAATCATAAATCTCTTTTGCTGCTGAAGGAAGCGATAAATCTTTTGAAAGAATATCAATTTGAATATGATATTTCGTTTCCCAATCACTTTTTATTTGCTGAAGCTTGGTTTCATTCCTTGCCACGAGTACAAGATTGTATTCATGCTTTGCAAATATTTCTGCGAGGTCATATCCGATGCCGCCGGACGCGCCGGTGATAAGTACTGTCTTCATTTTTATTTAATAAACAATTCGATCATTCGTTCGATGGCGGCAGCGCACACAGGATCGTAATCGACCGGATTGAGTGCAAACATTTTGCAATCGACCGACGGACGATACATGCCGGTGGATAAATATCCGGCACCTTCGAATGCACCGACTTTTCCAGCAATCGCCGTGTCTTTAATAATTTCTTGGGAACGTTTCAACAGTGATTCGCGCTTTGCATAATAGTCATTTGCCAGCCGGTCGAGTTTCCCGCGCAGCGTTTCGATGCTGTCATATTCTTCTTTGTGCCATGGCGTCGGAATTGAAATTCCCGGTGTCACTAAATTTTTCCATTTCAATTTATCGAAAGATGCTGCGCGTGTGATGTTCGGTTCCCATGGTTCAATTCCTTTGGGATACATGTCGTTGTACGAAGTCTGCGATGTGTAATATTCATCTGCCAGCCCGCCGAAGCAATGGCCGAATTCATGCACGTAAACATAATCGTGCTCCCAATCCTGTCCGGGCTGTACAGCGTTCGTAAAGCATGTCGTGTATAAATTAAAAATACCGCCTCCGCCGTAGCGGTTATCGTTCACAAGAATCGTGATGAAATCGTACGGCGCTGCGTCGGCAATATCACGTAGTGCACGGTTGTCTTCGGTCAACACATACCGTGCGGAACCGAACGTGTTGTACATCGTTCCGAGCGCGGTATTTTTCCAGATGTTTTTATCGGGAATGTCGATGCCGGATTCTTCCGAAATCACTTCCATAGCGCGCACGTTGAAATCTTTTTTATGTTTCTTGAACGGCTGATACGAGAATAATGTTTCGGTGAAGTGTTTTACATCGGCGCGATATTTTTCTATATCTTTTTTTGAATACCCGTCACCGAGAATAAGAATATCGACTTTCTTTTCTGACGGACCGTTGATCATCACATCGAACACGTTGAATGCATTCGTTCGTTTTTCTGTATTGACGACGGTCGGGTCGTTCGGATCGATCACGGTAGAAAATATTTCCCGAAACGCCATCGTCTCGCCGGCAGCAACAAACTTATCGCGGCGTGACAACGAAACGAGAACTTTGTTTTTCGGAAATGGAAAC
This sequence comes from Bacteroidota bacterium, assembly GCA_035541775.1. Classification (GTDB taxonomy): domain Bacteria; phylum Bacteroidota; class Ignavibacteria; order UBA10030; family UBA10030; genus DATKMP01. The sequence goes on from DATKMP010000298.1 coordinate 4,206, forward strand.
CGCACCGTCTCGTGAAATGTTTTTGTGACGCCGTTGATGGCATCGTCCGTTGTCTGCCATTCATCGAACACACAGCAAAAACCGCGCGAGTAAATAACGGTATTGGTTTTCACGTCGATGACTTTGACAAAGTATTCGCCGAGATTCAACGGATCCAACAATTGCGTTTTACTGCCCGGCCATTCGCCTTCTTTGTACACTTTATCTAATGCCATTTCTTCATGGCCTTTGGTACCGGTGTGATAATAATCCACGCGCATCGTTCCAACGGTAAAATATGTATCGAACGATTGCCCGAATGCAAACGATGACAGCATCACCATCATCAAAAAACACATAATCTGTTTCATAGAGATTCCTTTTTTATGAAAAATATTTTTCATTCACTCTCGACTCCGGCGTACTCCATAATATCTTTTGGAACACGCGGCTCATTAGCAAAAAATTCTTTCGGTTTCTTCTGTGTGATCGCCCAATGATCGAGCCACGAAATTCCCCATCCGCCGGTGTACGTATCCGGTGTTTGATATGCCGGATCCTGCACCGCATGTTCTATCGAAATAAAATTATATCCTTCGGCGCGAATCATCGCGCACAGGTTTGAAATATAAAATGAGTTGAGTCGGTTGGAATGGATGAGCAGAATCTGCCGGATATTTCTTCCGAATAATTTTTGCGACTGTCCTTCCCAGTAACGAACTTTCGCACGCATATAATCGATGTACCGTTTTCCGATTTCATTCGTCATAGCTGAATCGTTTTTTCCGTATGCACGATCGAATGCTGCGGAAAAAATCCATTCGCCATTGTCGATCGTTACCGGAGCTACGCGATAACCGCGTTGGCGAAGAAATGTATCGATGGAATCACGCTTACCTAACGTTGTTCCGACATGAAGAAACGGATGCCGGAACCATCGTGGCCGCGCACCGGTTAATTCTGTAATCGTGCGTTCGCCTTTAATAATCTCTGTCTCATATTCCTCTACCGGTGTCGTGCTTGCGCTTTTGTGTGAGTATGTGTGATTGCCCAATTCTATGCCGCCGTCGATCCACCGTTTCAGCGTGGAGACGCGTGCAGGATCGCGAACGCCGTTCACTTCTAATTTTATTTCGTTCACAAATGCGACAACAGGAATATGTTCGTTCGCAATATTTCCCACCAATCTGCTGACGATGGAATCCATCTGCGCATCGGAAACAAGATGTGAACTGTTTATAGGAAGATCATCGAACGTTACAGCCATTTCTTTGTTTGCTCCGGCAGTTTGTGCTTGTATGATATCAAAAGAAAAAATCAACACAACTATTGCCGCCAAAATGTACCGAATGCTTTTCATGCGATCACTTCCATAACATAACGACTTAAAGACTCAATGACTCATCACTCAACGACTCACTACGTTTTCTGTTGTTTCTTTTTTGCCGCAGGGAACAACACGTTGTTTAATATCAAACGGTAGCCGGGAGAATTTTTATGCAGCGATAAATCTGTCGGCGGCGCGCCGACAATGTGCTGGTAATCTTCCGGGTCGTGGCCGCCGTACCATGTGAATGTGCCGCGCCCGAAGTTGCCGTGAATATATTTTACTTCTTCCGTTCCTTCTCGTTCGGCAAGAATCGTCACGCTGCGTTTAATAATAGATTTTTTAAATGCCGTCGTCTGGCCCATAAATCCTTTGATGATGTTGACGTGATCCTGTGTTAGCATGGTCGGCACGGGATCGTACTTCGCGGAAAATTCAAACAGCGTAAAATAATCCGTGTTCGGATCGCGAATCGGCGGCGGGTCGCTGGGCGGAATATCGATATCGGAATATTCGTAACGGAACGGATTCATATCCAGCTTAAAATTTTCGAACGCAAGTGTTTTGCTGAAATCCAATTTCGATTGTGCGTTCGGATCGGGCGGGTCGCCGTCGAACATCACATCGCAAATATCTACATTCTCTGCTGCAAGCGCAATGTCGTAGCTGTCCGTGGCGGAACACATTGCAAACATAAATCCGCCGTTGCCGATAAAATCTTTGATGGCGCGTGCAACTGCTTTTTTTTCTTCCGAAACTTTTTTGAAGCCGAGCTTCTTCGCTTCCTGCTCGTAACTCATTTGCTGCTGAATATACCACGGCGCGTTGCGGTAGTTGCCGTAAAACTTTCCGTACTGTCCCGTAAAATCTTCGTGATGCAAATGCAGCCAGTCGTATTCCGATAATTTTCCGCCGAGCACTTCGTCGTCCCACACTTTCGTGTACGGAATTTCCGCGTACTCCAGCGCCATTGTTACGGCATCGTCCCACGGATTGAACGTTGGCGGAACATACACGGCAATCTTCGGCGCCTTTTCCAATTTTTCGATGTCCATATTATTGTCGTCGCGTTCGATGTCTGCAATGATGGATGCCGCTTCGGTTGCAGCAAGCGCTTCAAACGAAACGCCGCGCACGCGGCACTCGCGTGCAAGCACGTCGCTGTAATCCGCCATAAACGAGCCGCCGCGATAATTGAGCAGCCAATCTACCGTGCCGTGTTTGGCAATGACCCAGTACGCAACGCCGTACGCTTTCAGATGATCCGTTTGTTTTAGATCCATGGGAATGAGCAACTTGGACTGCGCGTGAACAAGCGTGCACGCACATAACACGATGATGCTGTAAAATATGAAAAGCCGACGCAGTTTCATGCTTCAGCAATATACAAAAGTTTTTGCGGAGAGGAATAACCTTGTCAAGGTTTGTGAGAATTTAAAATTTATTGAATATCACTAAGAATATTACGCCAGCATTGCACGCGCCGAGCAAGCGTTCCGTAAAGAATTTGAACGCCAGCGATTATTAGAAAAACTGAAATGATAAACAAGCGATGATGCTTTGTGTTTCCAGATTACCCACCCAAAGTGGATTCTTTTTAAAGTGGTAAACGTACAAAGTAATTTATTTAATCTTTAAAAGTCTTTCTCGTAATCTCTTTGCCTTTGCTCGGGAAGAGATTGACCACAGTTCATCATCGTCATCTATCTGAAGAATTCTCACAACCATTTGTTGCAAATTTTTCTCTAATAATGTCCAATTCTTCAAAATTATATCAGGATTTGAAAGGATACTCTCTATGGCTTCTCCTGAAAGCCATTCGCTCCATTCAACATTAACCCATCGTAAATCATTTAATCGCAACAGAAATCTGATATAGTTAAAATTCTTTGTCCCTTGACTTTTACACTCAATCAAGAAATAATTCCAAAGTGAGTCATCACCTTCTAAACTAACAAAACTAGAAGTAACCATCCCATATTCTTCTTGCCAATGAAAAAGATCAACCAACGAATCCATCTGTAAATTATTAAGTTTATGAGTTTGTCTAAAATTCAGAAGTATTTGCCTTATTTGCATCCCAGGCCAATTTGATGAATCTGCTGAAGCAACATCAGCTTTTAGGTTGTTTGATAAAGCACAAGTAACAAAAGAAAATATTAAAACAGACAATACAATAATAATTTTATTCATAAGAAATGAATTTCCTCATTTCCGCGTTCCCTACCTTTGGTTGTGAGCAATTTCACCCCGCACACAAACATCAAAAACCGTTACAGTGAATTTCTCCATCCAATTTCAGAAATAACCAGAACAAATGCAAACGTGAACTTTAATAATGGTGGAACACACATTATTGTGTGTCATACATTATAAGAACATTTAGAAATGACCATTCTACCAAGATTATAAAACGCTGAGGCCCCTATTTTAAAATTGAGAGAATATTTTTGTATTCCACTTGCTTTTGAAATAGTGTCTTGCTACAATACCAGTGGTTACAACATGGTACATATCAATACGCAAGAATAATTATTTGGAGCCGATATAGAGTTTTAAGAGTTACGCAGATTTTTTGAATACAATTTAAGCCGACAGCCTAATTTTAAAGTAGCACTTCTTCATCCATCTTTTTTCATTCACCGAACAAGGAGCAGATATGAGCGGAGCACAGACGTTGTCACGAGAATTACAAGAAATCGATTCAGTCATCACCAAACATCAGGACCAGCACGGGGAGCTGCTGGGAATTCTTGAGGAGACTCAACTTCTCAATGAACATAAATTTCTTTCCGAGGACGCCTTAAACCACGTCGCAGAAAAAACAGGCGTTCCCCTTTCCAGAATCTATAACGTCGTTACCTTTTATTCTTTCTTCAATCTCAAACCGCAGGGCGAACACACGATGACCGTGTGCCGCGGAACCGCATGCCACACAAAAGGTTCCAAAGCGCTTTTAGACGATCTCGGCTTGATGCTGGGATGCAGTAAAGAATTGGAAGAAGGCGAACCGTTCTTCACCACGCCGGATAACAAATTTACCATCTCGACGGTTGCATGCTTCGGGCAGTGCGCGCTTGCACCGGTGGTTTCCATCGACGGCATTATTTACAGCAACATGACGAGCGCGAAACTGCAAAAATTGCTGGGACGAATTTCCAAAGGGAGAAAACAATCATGAAAATTCTCGATGCTGCAACATTAGAAGCTGCCCGGCAAGAGGGACTTAAAAAATTATTTCCTGCCGTTCCCAAAATTTCTGTGGGGATGGGAACATGCGGAATGGGCAACGGCGCCAAAGAAGTGTACGAAAGCTTGCAGAAAGCGATCAAAGCACGGCGCGCAAACATTCAGCTTTCCATCACCGGCTGTTTCGGTTTTTGTTCCGAAGAACCGCTCGTGAATTGTTACTTGCCCGGCATGCCGCTGTTGATTCTTCATAAAGTATCGCCGAAAGATGCGGACGGCATCGTTACACATCTTGCCAAAGGTGTGATGCCGGTGAAAAAAGCGTTGTGCAAGATTGAAAAATGGAATTGCTACTCGGCGCATCTGGAATTCGGCGTAGGGTTGCCGGATGTTCCGGTGTGGAATGAAATTCCGTTCTTCAAAGGGCAGAAGAAAATCGTGCTTCGCGAAGCCGGTCTCATCAATCCCGAAGACATCGAAGAATATATTGCTGTCGGCGGATTCAGCGCGTTGTTGAAAGCGCTCAAACACATGACGCCGGAAGAAGTGCTGGAAGAAATTAAAATCGCAAAACTGCGCGGACGCGGCGGCGCCGGGTTCCCGACCGGTACCAAATGGGAGATGATGAAAAAAGCGCAGGCAGATAAAAAATATATTATCTGCAATGCGGACGAAGGCGACCCAGGCGCATATATGAACCGCAATGAAATTGAAAGCGACCCGTTTGCATTGATCGAGGGCATGCTCATCGGCGCATACGTGATGGGTGCTACCGAAGGCGTAATGTATGTGCGGGCAGAATATCCGCTGGCGGTGGAGCGATTCATCAAAGCCATTACCATTGTCAAAGAACGAGGATTGCTTGGAGAAAATATTTTTGGTTCATCGTTCGATTTTGAATTGACATACGTCGAAGGCGCCGGCGCGTTTGTCTGCGGCGAGGAAACAGCACTTATTTCCTCCATTGAAGGTAAAGCCGGCAGGCCGATTCCGCGTCCTCCCTATCCCGCACAAAAAGGATTGTGGGGCAGGCCGACGAACATTAATAATGTTGAAACGTGGTTCAACATTCCGTTGATCGTGACGATTGGCGGAGCGGAGTTTGCAAAATTCGGCACACCGGCCAGTACGGGAACGAAAGTATTTTCTCTTGTCGGAAAAATTAAAAATACCGGATTGGTAGAACTGCCGCTCGGTACTCCGCTCGAAAATATTATTTACTCGATGGGCGAAGGCACCGGCAATAAAAAACGTATTCGCGCGGTGCAGACCGGCGGCCCTTCCGGCGGATGTATTCCGGTGGAACATTTCAACACGCCGGTGGATTACGAATCGCTGACGACGCTCGGAACGATTATGGGTTCCGGCGGTATGGTGGTGATGGATCAGGATAATTGTATGGTGGATGTTGCGCGGTATTTTATCGAAGTAACGCACAACGAATCATGCGGAAAATGCACGCCATGCCGCGAAGGGCTTTCGCAGTCGCTTGCCCTTCTGAATAAAATTACACGCGGCGAAGCGACGATGGAAGATTTGGAGACATTAGAACGATTGGCATACGTCATTCGCGATTCTTCATTGTGCGCCTTGGGACAGACGAGTTCGAATCCGGTGCTGAGCACGTTGCGATATTTCCGCGACGAATACGAGCGGCATATTTTGCAGCATCGTTGCAAAGCCGGCGTGTGCGAAAATTTGTTTGTCGCGTTGTGCGAAAACAGCTGCCCGCTGCACATGAACATTCCGGGGTATCTCCAGTTGTTGAAAGAAGGACGATTGGAAGAAGCGTTCGAGTTGACGCTACGCGACAACCCGCTGCCCGGCACAGTCGGCAGAATTTGCTACTTCCACTGCCAGATGCGCTGCCGTCGAGATATGATCGATGAGCCGGTTTCTCAAGGTGAAATCCATCGCTATCTTGCGGACACAATGTATAAGATGGGAAAAGAAAAAGAAATTTATCAGCGCTTCATCAAAGAAAAACTTTCACCCACCGGAAAAAAAGTAGCCATCGTTGGCGCGGGACCGGCTGGATTGACGGCAGCATTTTATCTTGTCCGTCTCGGGCATCAAGTCACCGTGTACGACAGCCATCCGAAGGCGGGGGGAATTTTGCATTACGGCATTCCTGCCTACCGCCTGCCGAAAGATGTGTTGATGAAAGAACTCGGCTTGTTCAAAAAACTCGGTGTCAAGTTTGTCTTTAACACGCGCGTCGGCAAACAGATCTCGTTCAAAACGTTGCAACAGCAAAACGACGCCATCTTCCTCGCCATCGGTGCGCAGAAAGATATCGATCTGGATATTCCCGGAAAAGAACTTAACGGCGTGCTCGAAGGATATCAATTCCTTGAAGACTTTGCGATGGGCAAGAAACTTCCTATCGGCAAAAAAGTGGTCGTTGTCGGTGCCGGCAACGTCGCCATCGATGCTGCGCGTTCGTGCTTGCGTCTCGGCGCGGATGTAACCATTGTTTATCGCCGCGATCGAGACGAAATGCCTGCGAACCAACATGAAATCAAAGATGCGTTCGATGAAAACATCACATTTATGTTTATGTCTGCGCCGAACCGTATCATTGCTGACGCCAAAGGAAAAGTTGCCGCTTTGGAAATTCATAAAATGAAATTGGATGGTTTCGATAGTTCGGGCAGGAAGAAACCGATCGATACCGGTGAAGTGGCGCTGGTGGAATGCAACACCATTATTCTTGCCATCGGCGAGCGCGTGGAATTCGAACCGGCGAAAGAAATCGGTTTGGAACTGCGAAAGAACGGCGTGATCAAAGTGGCGCAACCGAATTACCGCACAAACATGCCGAAGGTGTACGCCGGCGGCGATGCGGTGACGGGGCCGGCGACGGTGTCTGAAGCGATGGGCATTGCGCGCAGCGCTGCTGAAGCTATCGATTTCGATTTGATGAAAGAGAAGCGTTTCCATTTTCTATTCCGTGAATTCCAATATAAAAATGAAGTGGCGCCGGAGCCCGCTGCCATTAAACAAATCGAACCCAAAAAACTCCCCGTGCGCGAACGCATCCGCACGTTTCAGGAAGTCCTTGCCGGCTATAGCGGCGAGGAAGCATTGCAGGAAGCAGACCGCTGCCTGCGCTGCGATGTGAAATGTCAAGATCATAACTAACACGGTGAAGGAGAACATGAAATGGATAAGAAAATGATCACCATCAAAATCAATGAACAAGAGTATCAAGTTCCAGACAGTATTACGATTCTTGACGCATGTAAGCGCGCGGGGATTGAAATTCCGACGCTGTGCTTTATGGAAGATGTTTCGCGCAATGCGTCGTGCGCGGTGTGTGTCGTGGAAGTCAAAGGCGCCCGCTCCTTAGTACGTTCTTGCTCCACATGCGTGCGGGAAGGTATTGAGATCACAACCACTTCTTCCCGCATTCGCGAAGCGCGAAAGACCAGTGTGGAATTACTGCTCGCCAATCACCCGAAAGATTGTTTATCGTGTTTGCGCAATCAGAATTGTGAATTGCAATCCATTGCTGCCGATCTCGGCGTGAAAGAAGCAAGGTTTGTTCGTACGAAAAAAGAAGAACCGTGCGACCTCACCTCGCCCTCGATCATGCGCGATCCGAACAAATGTATTTTGTGCGGCCGATGTGTCGCCGTGTGTGCCAATGTGCAAACAGTGTATGCAATCGATATTGCCAAACGCGGTATCAAAAGCAAAGTATCAACATACATGGAGAAAGGCCTCGGCAATGTAGCCTGCACCAACTGCGGTCAGTGCGCGCTGGTATGCCCGACCGGTGCCATCGTGGAGCGCGATGATACGGATAAAGTGTTTGAAGAAATTTTGAATCCGGACAAAGTCGTTATCGTGCAAACAGCTCCTGCTATCCGCATCGGCATCGGCGAAGCAATGGGCATGGCACCAGGCGCACTCGTCACCGGACAAATGGTGGCCGGATTGCGGCGGCTCGGCTTCGACAAAGTGTTCGATACGCAGTTCACCGCCGACCTTACAATTTTGGAGGAAGGGCACGAACTTCTCCGCCGCATTAAACACAACGGCACACTGCCGATGATCACCTCGTGCTCGCCTGGCTGGATCAAATTTGCCGAACATTTCTTCCCGAAATCGCTCGATCATTTGTCAACGTGCAAATCGCCGCAGCAAATGTTCGGTTCGGTCGCAAAAACGTTTTATGCCGCAAAGACCGGCATCGATCCACGGAAGATGGTTGTCGTTTCGGTCATGCCATGCACGGCAAAAAAATACGAAGCGAAGCGGCCGGAAATGATGAGTGCATTCGAGTACTGGAAAGATAAACGCGGCTGGTCGCAAGATGATGCGTTCTACGATGTCGATTATGTGTTGACCACACGCGAACTGGCGCGGATGTATAAGGAATCAGGCGTTCGGTTTGCTACGCTGCCATCGGAAGATTTCGACAGCCCACTCGGCGAGTCAACAGGCGCGGGCGTTATTTTTGGTGCAACCGGCGGCGTGATGGAAGCGGCGCTGCGAACGGTGTATGAAGTCGTGACCGGTACGCCGCTTGCCGATATTAATTTTACTCCTGTGCGCGGTATGGAAGGCATCAAAGAGGCAGAAGTTGAAATGGACGGACTCAAAGTCAAGGTTGCAGTGGCACACACGCTGAAACATGCGCGCACCCTGTTAGAGCAAATTGAAAAAGGCCAATCGCCGTACGCCTTCATCGAAATCATGACGTGCCCGGGTGGATGCCTTGGCGGAGGCGGGCAGCCGATTCCGACAACATGGGACATTCGCATGAAACGCGCAGAATCTATTTACAAAGAAGATTCCGGCAAACCGATTCGCAAATCGCATGAAAATCCTGAAGTGGCGGCTTTGTATAAAGAATTTTTGAAGGAGCCGCTCGGGCATCTTTCGCATTTGCTTTTGCATACCACCTATCAGCAGCGGGGATTGTTTGTGTGGAAGAAGAATGGCATGAAAAACGAAAAGTTAGAACTCGTTCAACAGTAAAGCTCATTTCACATCTCTCCGATCATGTTCATCGACGGAGAGGTGTGAATTTCTTGTGCGAAATGCCCTTGCAGGATTGGCAGATAAATAGTATCTTGCGCCCCGTAAGGTAAGGGTATGTTCCCTTACATTTTTGGAGATCTGTATGGCGCGGACATTTAAGTTGTGTTTATTGGACGAAAAATTTGCAATCAGTAGATTGCCACAGTTTGTGGAAATTCCTTCGGTCTTGGCACAAGGAGATCTGTGCTTTATTTCCCGCACCGATGAAGAACTGAGTGTGATTTGTCCCGAATTTATGGCTCCCAACAATGTCCAGCAGGTTTCGGGATACCGCTGCTTCCGTATTGTGAAAGGAACGACACCGGAAGATACCGGAGTCATTGATACGCTTGTTCACCCGTCGGCTCAAGCTGGCATCAGTATTTTTACTGTCTCGACATTTTCGACGACGTACATTTTCTTTTTAGAAGAAGATCTCGAAAAAATAACGCAGGCCATGCAGCAAGCCGGTCACGAATTTGTTGCCGAAGAGTAACGATTACTTTCTTCTCTGCTGAAGTTCGTTCAACACGCTGCGTACACTCAATCCGCGTTCCTGCAATAACACCATCAAGTGGTACAATAAATCGGCAGATTCTTCTGCGAGCCGTTCATCGTTTTGTTTCAACGATGCAATCACCACTTCTACACCTTCTTCACCGACTTTTTGCGCAATGCGCGTCATGCCTTCTTTGAACAGCTTCGTGGTGTACGAACCTTCCGGCATTTTTTGTTTCCGTTCGGCAATAACGGATTCAAGTTCAACGAGAATATCCGAAACGCCGGCAATTTCCGATTCACCAAAACAAGTGTATGTTCCGGTGTGGCACACTGGTCCGCGTGGATTTGCATAAATCAATAATGAATCATTATCGCAATCTGCATGAATGGAAACGACATCCAACACATTTCCCGATGTCTCGCCTTTTTGCCACAGGCGTTGTTTGGTCCGGCTCCAGAATGTAACGCGTTTATCGGCGAGGGTTTTTTCCGCCGCTTCGCGGTTCATAAAGCCGACCATCAACACTTGTTTGGTTCGTGCATCCTGCACAATGGCGGGCACCAGCCCGTTGAGTTTGCTAAAATTTAATTGATCGATCACAATCGCACCGCTACCTTATGGGTTCGTAAAAAAGTTTTTAATTCGTTGATGCTGATGATGCCGTAATGAAAAATCGATGCGGCAAGAATTGCATCGGCTCTGCCGCGCACAACAGCATCGAGTGCATGTTCTTTTGTTCCTGCGCCGCCGGATGCGATGACGGGAACCGGCACAGCATCGGCAAGTGTATTTAATAATTCTAAATCGTAACCGCTTTTTGTTCCGTCGCGGTCCATAGAGGTCACAAGTAATTCACCCGAGCCGCGTTCAACAACTTCTTTTGCCCATTGAATCGCGTCGCGTCCGGTCGGTTCTGTTCCGGCTTTGGTCCACACCGTCCACGAATTTCCCTGTCGTTTGACATCGATTGCAGTAACAACGGATTGTGCTCCAACACGCGCGCTTGCTTCACTGATAAATTCCGGGCGTGCGAGTGCAGCAGAGTTCAATGAAACTTTATCGGCACCGGCTTCGAGTGCGCGCACCACATCTTCCACGGTCCGCAATCCTCCGCCGACGGCAAATGGAATTTGAATCGCTTCGGCAATGCGTTCCACCATTTTCAAAAACGTATTGCGTCCTTCGAGCGTTGCACTGATATCGAGAAACACCAATTCGTCGGCGCCTTCATCGGAATACCGTGCGGCAAGTTCCACGGCATCGCCGGCATCGCGCAAGCCAAGAAAGTTCGTTCCTTTCACCGTGCGTCCGTCTTTCACATCAAGACATGGAATGATTCGTTTCGTTAACATACTGATTGAGAAAATGCTGATAGTTCTTGTAAAGAAATTTTATTTTCGTAAATCGCCTTGCCGACGACAACTCCGGCAACATTCGTTGTCGTAAGTTTTGTAAGATCATCGGTGGAAGAAATTCCACCGGAGGCGATAATCGTGATCGATGGATACGCGGAGGTCAACCGTCGATAAAAATCATCATTGATCCCGGCAAGCATGCCATCTCGTGAAATGTCCGTACAAATAAACGAGGTAGCTCCGCGCTGAACAAGATCGAAGATAAATTGTACCGGTTCGCGCTTGCTGTCTTCCATCCATCCGCTAATCGCCACAGAATTATTTTTGATATCGATGCCGATAATAATTTTATCGCTGGTGAATTTTTGCAGCCAGTACTGAGCAAGATCCGGTGATTTCACCGCAGCGCTGCCGATAACGACACGTTTAACGCCAAGCTGGAGAAGCAATTCGATATCTTCCGTGGCACGAATACCGCCGCCGACTTCGATTTCGATTCCCGGCACAGACAAAATTTGTTTCATCGATTCGATGTTGATTAATTTTTTTTCTTTTGCGCCCTGCAAATCGACCACATGCAAAAATCGCAATCCGGCATCGGCAAATTGCTGCGCGATAATTTTCGGCGATTCGGCATAGACCGTCTGCTGCGCATAATCGCCCTGGCGCAGGCGCACACATTTTCCATCATAAATATCGATTGCAGGAATGATTAACGTAGTTCGATAAAATTTCTTAACGTTTGAAGTCCGGCGCGG
>DATKMP010000299.1:0-5122 GCA_035541775.1 Bacteroidota bacterium
TCCAGACGCTTGATGTTGCGGGCGCTTCCAGTAGTTCGCTGATATTCCCCACAAGCGGTCGAACATGGTTTGTAAAAAAACCGCGGGGTGCCATGTTGCTGGTAATCGATTATGTCGGTTCCGGCGATTCATCTGCTGTACGAACATTTTATACCGATAGTGTCTTTCAGAAAATTTCGGGATTGACGTATGATATTATGAATTTACGCGACGGCAGTATGACGCCATCGACACAGCATGTTAACCCTGCCCTGACCAAAACTCTAAAATTATATAATTCGGTTTTTTGGTACACAGATCCTTCGCCAAGTTTGGTGATTTCACGGAAGGTGTTGTTTGATTATTGGAGCTCCAACGATGGCGGTCATTTAATTTATTCCGCTCAATTTACAGACCGGACCGTCAATCCCGATGCCGGCCATGCGTATCGCGACATTGCTCCGCTCGATAGTCTCGGCTGGACGGCGCTCAATGCAACGAGAGAAAGCGGAACATTGATTGCCGATACGTATCCTGTGCTCAGTTTCAAAAAAATCTATATTGCGCCGACATTTCCAATCTATCCAAATGCTGCCGCAAAAAATATTTATTATTATCCGGCAAATGCAACTTCCGGCGACCCCCAGACAAGCGTCGGTGTTATCGACGATACGAAACGTGTGGTCTTTTTAAGTTTCCCGTTGGATAAAATGTATGCCGCATATCCTGCCGGTCAAGGCGTGGTCGGCTTTTTCCATCAAGCGTTCAGCGACTTCGGTATTTCATTGCCATGAACAAATTCTTTTCATATTGCTTCTGTGCGTGGGTTGTGTTTATCGGGTTGTGCACGTCGGCGTTTTCACAAACCGGTATTTTAAAAGGGCGCATCGTTGACCAAACAACCAAAGATGGATTGCCCAGTGTCAACGTTGTGGTGAAAGGAACGTACTACGGCGCATCAACAGATTACGATGGAAACTATATTATGCCGAAGGTGAATCCCGGCACCTACGTTGTCGAAGTGAAATTGATCGGCTATAAATTAGTGCAATATCCTGCGGTGAAAATTAATAGCGGTGAAACAACCGTACTGGATATTTTTATGGAGGAAACTTCTCTTTCGCTCGGACAAGAAGTGGTTGTGGTGGGAGAAAAGCCGATGTTCAACATCGAAGAAACTTCCAGCAAGCGTTCGGTGAAAAGCGAAGACCTGTCTGTGGCAGCCGTGCAAAATGTTCAAGATGTTGTTGCGATGCAAGTCGGTGTGGTCAAGTCTGACGATCAAATTCATATTCGCGGCGGCAGAAGTTATGAAACGGCGTACATCGTCGATGGTATTTCGGTCCAAGACCCGATGGGAAGTACGGGATTCGGCGTTCAACTACCGCCAGGTTCCATTCAAGAAGCGGAAGTGATCACGGGTGGCTATGGCGCTGAGTATGGACAAGCAACTTCTGGTGTCGTAAATCTCACGACGAAGGATGGCGGCGATAAATATACGGGCTCACTTGGGCATAAACAAGATCATTTTGGATTGAACGATGATTCACGTTCAAATTTTAATACGGATATTTATGATTTTGCCCTCAGCGGCCCGGAACCTCTTACCACATATTTGTTGCCCGCACTGGGTGTTGATCTGCCCGGTAAAATAAGTTTTTTTGGAAATGCAAACACCAATCTCAGCGACGGTTACACGAGATGGGTTGAAACTATTGACAACAATGGCTTGCCCACTGGCTGGGAGGTGAAAGCTCCTGGCGGCCTAAAATCCGGCATCATTGATCAATCTTGGCTTTCACCGCGCCGCAGCAATAATTGGTCTGGCTTCGGAAAGCTGACATGGAAAATTACACCGACGATGAAACTGGCGTACGCCGGCACGTATTCGCTTTCCGTCAATCAGAATTCGCAATCGATTCAAACGACGCTGGAATATGTTGAGCCGCAGCCGGGGTATCAATATCTTTTCCAAAACATTCCCGACAGCGCCAACACGTTTGCACAAGTCAACATTCAGCAATCGTTAACATTCACGCATACGCTGAATACGAAAACATTCTATGAACTTCGTCTCAGCCATTACACGGCGCATTTGCGCGCCGATGCAAATGGAAAATCGTGGGAGGATTATACTGAGCCAAAGGATATTGTCACGTTCCCGTTAATTTATCGTAATTTAAAAAGCGATACGGTGCTTGTTATTCCCGGCGACGGATTTTATGATGTCGGAAGCCCTTCAACGTGGCGAGATCAATACGTCAACGAATATACGGTAAAGTTAGATGTGACCAGTAACTTTGACGAAAAAAATAAATTCAAGTCCGGCATCGAAATGCGATTTCAAGATATGCAGATGATCGATATCTATGAACCGTGGGTTCAGCCGATGGGATATGACAACGATATTTATGCGGTGAAGCCGGCGTTAGGTGCAATTTACGCGCAGGATAATTTAACGTACGGCGGAATGGTGTTGAACTTCGGCCTGCGATTCGATTATTGGTTCCCCGGCAAATATGTCGATGATGCGATGCATAATGATTCGTTGTCGATGGTGAGTCCGGCAATCCGGCAAAAATATTTTGACGATACGTATTCGATGTTCGGATTGCGATGGAAAGGGCGGCTCAGTCCGAGGTTAGCGATCGCACATCCAGTGTCGGATAACCAAACGCTTTTCTTTTCGTACGGACAGTATTCAAAATTCCCGCGGCCGGATTATGTGTACACCAAACTGCTTCGCACCAATGCCCATGCAACGACGTTGACAATTGGAAATCCTGATTTGAATCCTGAAACGACCGTTGCATACGAACTGGGTATTCGCAATCAATTATCAGAAAACGATGTCCTCAATGTCACGGCGTACTACAAAGATATTTTTGATTACATCACCGCGGCAACCGTGCAAGTGCCTCAAACAAAATATTCGACCGGCAACTATACCACCTATATTAATTTGGATTATGCACGAACGCGCGGCATCGAAGTGGAATATAAAAAGCGGTACTCCGATTGGTTTCGCGGCGCGCTATCGGCATCATATTCCATTGGAACAGGAAAAAGTTCTTCGGCGGAAGAAGCCCTCTACAATATTCAGCAAGGATTAAGCGAGACGGTGAAAGAAAATTATCTTCCGTGGGACCGGCCGTTTGAAGGAACCATTGTCCTGAATTTCCATATCAACAAAAATAAAGCGTTGTTTGGTTTTGGCAATGGAATTTTAGACGATTATAATATTTATACCCGGTTCTTTTATCAATCGGGAATGCGCTATACGCCGCAGCTGTTAACCGGATATGATGCTGCAACAGGCCGTCCGATTTATACTGCCGATGCCAATAATCCGTACGGGATGGTCGGCGAAGACATTATGACGCTGGATTTAAATTTTGAAAAAGATATCGATATTTCATTCGCACAATTAGCGATTACGATTGAAATCAGTAATTTATTGAATCGACAAAATGTCCAGATTATTAATCCGCTTACCGGCACAGCATACACGCCGTATCAAGCAAACGGCAGCTGGACACCGACGCCGAATTATTGGAATGATCCGCACTATCCGGAAACGCAAGCGCCCATCGATACGTATCCGTACAACCCTGCACGATATATGGAACCGCGCCACATTATGCTTGGAGCTGCACTGAGGTTTTAATGAAACACATCATCTTCCATATTGTGTTGATTGTTGCTGCGGCGCAAACAGTAATTTGCCAAAGCATTTTGCCGAATCTCGGCGGCCAGCGAGCGGGTATTTCCAGTTTGCAATTTTTGAAGATCGGTGTCGGCGGACAAGGTTCAGCCATGGAAGAATCGATGGCGGCCGTCGCCAACGATGTATCGGCGCTCTATTGGAATCCTGCCGGTGTCGTGTTAGATGAAAGCAACGGAGCGATGTTTGCTCATGCCGAATGGTTGGTAGATCTGAAGCATGATTTTATCGGCGCGATATACCACCTTACATCTGCTGATGTTGTCGGGTTGTCTTGTATTTCGTTGCGGACGGATGATATGCCCGTGACGACGGAAACGCAGCCATTCGGCAATGGAACATATTTCCAGTACAGCGATCTTGCTATTGGATTGACGTATTCAAGAAAAATGACATCGCAATTTAGCTTTGGTGCAACCGCAAAATATGTCGAAGAAGATTTAGCTGTTTTAAAGATGAGAACATTCTTGTTCGACTTCGGCACGTTCTATAAAACCGGACTCGGTTCTTCCCGCATCGGAGTCGTTGTTTCGAATTTTGGCTCTGATGTTGCGCCAGCAGGCCAAGTAACGGCATTAGACGGTTCCACGATTTCTTCATTTCAATCGTTCACGCCGCCGACTGTTTTTAAATTGGGATTTGCCTTCGAGCCGTATCAAACAGAACAAAATCGTATTACAACGTCTGTCCAATTGAATCATCCAAACGATAACGCAGAAGATATTCGTTTCGGGGTCGAATATGCTTGGAGCGAATGGCTGATGCTTCGTGCCGGACTTCGGCGCACTGTCGGCGGATCGTGGCTATCGGCAAATTCCAACACAGCGGATAATTATTCATTTGGCATTGGTGTCGTTGCTCCGCTTTCTTTTACGAAACTGACATTTGATTATGCTTACACTGATTTCGGTGATCTCGGAGCTGTGCACCGGATTTCTTGTTCCATGACGTATTGATGAAACCTTTCATTATCATATTAATTTGTTTTGTCGCGTTGACGGCATTCTTGAGCGGCTGCACGAGTAATCCTGTTGATATAGGGCCATATAAAAAGCTGCAAGATTCAACGTACGCCGTTAGTGACACTTCATATTTAGAAATCACTCCTCATTTTCAACTCGGCTTTTCTGGTCCAACAGCATTGTTGTCTGGTAAAGACCAATTGTTGTATGTTGCGGACACGAAAAATAATCGTGTTGTGATGATGGATATTGCAGGCGGTTATTTGGGAGAATGTCATATCTATCAACCGACGGCGCTGGCACAGGATTACAAATTAGATTTGTTGGTCGGCGGCGTCGATTCGGCAACAGGTGCGGGGACATTATACCGTGTTCATCTTGTGAATGTCCTGCACCAAATTGATTCTGCACAGATCACGATTATCCGGAAAGAATCGTCGCATCCGCAGCGGCGCTT
>DATKMP010000300.1:0-4531 GCA_035541775.1 Bacteroidota bacterium
GGATCGAGCGTATCACCGACTAAATAATGCGATGCTGTTCCATTGAACCAGATATAATCCGGCTGTAAATTCTTTCCCCATCGGAATGAACCTTTAATCGACATATACACATCGGTACCGTTGGAATCCTCTTCGATGTACGGTTTGCCGTCTTTCAATTTTCCTGCCGTCGTCCAGTCCCAATAAAGTTTTGTCGGATTGACTTTTGCGTACACCGGAATATGACATGTCTGGCAGGCAACTTTCAGCGTGTGCTTGTTCAACACATCATCCGTATGCGGCAGCGCCGTGTGGCATTGTTCGCATTCGACGTGATTGCGATTCATCGACGAAACGGAATACATCTTGCCGAGCATTTGATGCTTGGCTGCCGTATGGCAATCGACACACTGCATATCCTCGCCGTCGCTTGCCATGTGCACATCCACATCGCGCGAAGCATCGAATAATGCTTTTTCCAGATCGCCATGCTTCACATTGTTACCGCCGCCGCCGAAGAAATGGCACGTCCCGCAATTTGTTCGCGTCGGTTTGCCGACGTGCTGCGCAACAGCGGCAATATCGATGGTCGTTTCCGGAAGCCCTGCACTGCCGGATGCCTTCACATACAAATTGCTGTTATCGTGGCATGCAAGACAGTCGACATTCAGCGGATTTTTGAAATCGAAATTTTTATCGCCCCAGCCGTACCCGATGTGGCATTTCGTACAGCTTTGTTCGCTGCCGGAAATTCCGATGCAGAAATTATTCAGAATATTTTTCTTGCCGATCGTACGAATGCCTTTGCCTTCGACATATTCCTGGCGTTCCCAATTCCAGTGGCTGGACTTCATCACTTCTACATGGCGCTCGTTATGACAGGAGATGCACGCGGCCGTTACTTCCTGCGGTTTGGTAAAATGTTTTTTCAACTGAGCGAATTGGGAGTGATCGACTGACGGTGTTTCTTTCTGTGCATAGCGTACATGCAGAACGGTCAGCGGCGTGGTAGACGCTTCATGGTGCGACAGCAGCAGCACAACGCCGGAGACAATCACAATAATACCGAGTCCGAAAATAATTGTTATATTTTTCATGAGATCGATTCCTTGTTGGTAGGAATATCATTCCGCTAAGAAGTGCTTAGCGACCGTTGAATCAGAGGTTTAATATTTTTGCATTCCGAAGAGTATTGATAGACCTTGCATGCCCTGCAATCGCGTAACGCACAATCGGTGTTCGTATGTTCGTACGTCCAGCATCCTGCTTTGTGAGAACCGTAAGCGGGACAGTCCTTTCGTTTTTTCACCGGACAATGAATCATTTCCCAGCATGGAATTAACGAATGAATCCTTCGAATGCCTTCCATACTGATTTTTTGTTCGTTGATGGCTTCGCGTATGCAGCGAATGCGTTCAAGGTCGTCGTCCGTATACATCCGCTGATTGCCATCGCTTTTTTGGATAATGATCAATCCGCGTTCTTCATACAACCTAAGCAACTGCACAGAAACATCCAATTTCTTTGCAGCTTCGCCGATGGAATACATAGCCGTATGTTGAGCTTCCCTTTTCATAGCTATATTTATAATTAGCAAGTATTTTGCCAGAAATGCAAACCCGAAAATAAACGAATTTCCCTGTATCCATATAACTTTTTTTCATAAAAAGAGGAAACCTGTTGGCTGATTTTCTACATAATGCAAAGAACCATCATGAATATCCTTCACGGAAAAGGCGATCCTATATTGGTCTGAACTAAAGACGAATGTTCTCCAGACAACAAATTCGAAATAATTTCATTTTTCTCTTGCATGTTTATGAGCATATGCTCATATTAGAATATGCCGCGTCCGAGATGCTGTCGAACCGTCGGCTCCATGCCGGCGTCTGAATATTTTAAACCGAGAGGAATTCCTCTGTCGGATCTTAAAGAAATCGTCCTGACCATCGATGAGTTTGAAGCCGTCAAGCTTGCCGACTATGAACAGTTGTATCAGGAAGATGCCGCAAACAGGATGAAAATATCACGACAGACCTTCGGGCGCATTATCGATGCGGCACACCAAAAACTTGCAGACGCATTGATCCATGGCAAAGCATTAAAAATTGAAGGCGGGCAGTATGTCCTGAACAAAAAACCTTGTAAGCACCGTCGCAATCAATCATGCTGTAAAGCAAATCAGTAACTTGAAATGATATTCAGAAAGGATTCTCTTCTATGTTGAAAATCGCACTCCCCTCCTCCGGCAATTCGATCGATGACCATTTCGGCCATTGCGAATATTTTACTATTCTAACCATGGATGAAAACAAAAACATTGTCTCCGAAGAAAAACTCCAATCACCGCAATCTTGCGGATGCAAATCCGGTATTGTACATACACTTGCAGAAAAAGGTGTTACGCTCATGCTTGCGGGTAATATCGGCGGCGGCGCCATCAATGTTTTGCAAAGCCGCGGCATTGAAGTCGTGCGCGGCTGCTCCGGCGATATCAAAGCCGTTACACAGCAATGGCTCAGCGGCTCTCTGAGCGATTCCGGGTTGACCTGCCATGCGCATGAACATTCCGATGCATGCAGCCATTAATCGCTTCATAAAAAAATGAACCGTATATTCATTCGAATAGAATGAAACACGAACCGAATATCTCCAACGAAGAAGTAGAACTAATTCACAAAGCTCAGCAAGGCGACCAGCGCGCCTTTACCGAGCTTGTGAAAAAATACGAATCCACGATTTACAGCTTTGCTTTTAAAGTCTGCCGCGATGAAGAAAAAGCTTCCGAAACAATGCAGGATACATTTATCAATGTCTTTCGAAAATTAAAACAGTATAAAGGCGATGCGCAATTCAGCACGTGGCTGTATCAGATTGTAACAAATAACTGTTTGATGAAACGCCGGAAGAATAAACTCGACCGGCATTCCGTCTCCCTCGGCCTTCCCGATGATAGTTCGTCCGATTCGCAATCGGAGGAAATTCTTCAACCGATTCATACTATTCCTTTACAAATTACTCCACAGGATGAAGTGGTGAACAACGAATTACGCGAACGCCTTGATCAGGCAATTCTCAAGCTGCCGATGGAGCAGCGCATCGTGTTTATTCTGCGGGATGTGGAAGGGCGCTCATCGGAAGAAACGGCAAAGATTTTAAAAATTTCTGTTGCAGCGGCGAAATCCCGTTTACGCCGCGCGCGTATGGTTCTTCAAGAACAACTGCGGGAGTATGTAACGCCATGAGAACAAAACATCCCGAAACACTTTGCTGCCGCGATATTGCAAAACACGTCTGCGAAAATCTCGATGAGAATATCGATTCCCCGCTCTGCCGGAAAATTAAAAAACATTTGCAAACATGTCCGGAATGCTCGGAAGATTTATCGGTGCTAAAGAAAACAATTGAGTTATATCGGGAGTATCCCGAACCGATTCTTCCTGCGGTACGCAAGAAGAATATTCTTACCGCTATCGTTCATGCTCCAAAGAATGAACAGCGAAAAGCAATCCGGCATCGTTAATGATACGTAGAACCGATCGTGAGTACTGATAAACATATCGAACACCGGCTCCGGGAACAATTCGAAACACAATTCCCCGAGTATACTCTTACCGCTTCTCTCGACGCATTGCGTGCGAAAGAATATTCACGGCTCGACCAGCTGCATCAGGTGTATCTGGATTATACCGGCGGGGGCATCTATGCCAATGCACAAATCGATGAACTGACCGCAATCTTGAAGCATGGGAATTTCGGAAATCCGCATTCATCCAATCCTACATCGCTGGCTTCGACAAAACTAATCGAGCAGGCGCGAAAAAGTATTCTGGACAACTTTCATGCATCGCCGGAAGAATATGTCGTCATCTTCACGCAGAATGCCAGCGGCGCAATAAAATTAATCGGCGAGTCGTACCCGTTTACGCCGGATTCCCGCTACCTTCTAACGTTCGATAACCATAATGCGGTGAACGGTATTCGCGAGTTTGCCCGGCAGAAAGGCGCATCCGTAACGTACATTCCCGTTCTCGCCCCGGAACTGCGCATCGATGAAAAGTACTTGCTGGAACAATTACAGGTTCCTTCTGCATCCGGAAATAATTTATTTGTGTACCCGGCGCAGTCCAATTTTTCCGGCGTGCAGCATGCACTGGAGTATATTGCGTTGGCACAGCAGCATGGCTGGGATGTGATGCTCGATGCTGCGGCATTTGTTCCCACGAACACATTGAACCTGAGCGAGTACCACCCGGATTTTGTACCGCTCTCGTTTTATAAAATCTTCGGCTTCCCGACAGGAGTCGGCTGCCTTATCGCAAAAAAATCCGCATTAAAGAAACTGCATCGTCCATGGTTTTCCGGCGGCACCATTGCGCTGGCTTCGGTTCAGGGAGATCGATTTTATTTTGCAGAAGGGTCGAATGCATTCGAAGATGGTACGCTCAATTATCTGCTTTTACCGGCAATCGAAATCGGGTTGCGCCACATGCAACGCGTTGATTTGGAAATTATTCATCGCCGCGTCCGTATTCTTACCGAATGGCTCATG
>DATKMP010000301.1:0-10802 GCA_035541775.1 Bacteroidota bacterium
GTATGTTCGGGAAGTGCGCACGAGAACCATTTCGTATCATATTGATCAATCGTTATATCGACGAATCCACCATAATTGCTTGTGTTATTCGCATAAAGTGAATCAGTCGAATCACTCATGAGTTTGGTCAAACTATTTCCATTATAAGTATTGTACAACGCAAGCCACAGTTGACCGCTTGCGTCAATGGCAGTACCGCTGCCAACGACAAAATCAATATCTTTGGCTTCTGCAACACTCAATCCCGGTTTAACCGTATAATGATCGATTCGATTGACGACCGAATCATTTTCCACCACATAAAATCCGTTTCCCCAAGTTGAAACCCACACCGACCCATTCAAACCTTGAGAAACTTTATGGCAGCCGTTAGAAGCATTTCCACTATGATCATGCATCCAGATACTATTGTCTGAATTAAAATTTTTCCATTGCAGCATATCCATCAGTGCGGGATTATATCGGTAAAAACCCGATAGGGAAACTTCGCCGCCGGCACACCATAAAACGCCTTTGTTATCAACTATAACGCTGCTAAAATTTGTTGAATACGGTCCATTAGGAACCCTCGCATTCCACGTACCATTGTTCCATTCAACAATTCCATTGCCGGAAGAAGCAAGGCGGGAAAAATCGTTCTGCGTAAACGCTGAAACCGCTGAAGTGTAGGGTAAATAGAGACTCATCGTCGAACCGTCGATGGAAGAAAGAACTTTCAAGCCATCACCAGCAAGAAGAACGAGCAAACGGTTGTGGAGAGTATCACACTGAAAATCAACAATATTTTTTCCAGCAAGAGCTGAGATCGGTTGAAAGGTGTTTGTTGCCGCATCAAAAAACACAGCGCCGGCCGATGTTCCAACAATAAGTGTATCATGAAATATCGCCATAGCACTGACAACCGTTGTGCCGAGACTACCAAGAGTTGTATAGACTGAATTCCATAAAACCGTAGATGAACTTCCTAATACTCCCACTGTTACACCCAACGATGTCCCAACCCACAATCGATTTCCTTGAAGCGCTGCGCATGAAACCGAAGGTGTGCTGGCAAAGGCAAAGTTCGAATACGTATCTCCAAATTCCCATTTCGATAAACGGAAGATGGACACGCCAAAATCACTCACCACCAACATACTATCGCCTTTGGAAAGAAATTGATGAACGGTTTTTGTTGTGTACGTTCCATTTTCGTAAATGTCGCTTATCGCCAGCCATTTTTGCGACGTCTGGTCATAGACATTGATCGAGCCATTGGACGCCCCAACCCAAATGCGCCCCGCAATGTCGGTACCGATTGTATATAAATCGTTGGAACTCAACCCATCTACATTCGTGTACTTTGTATACGATGTCATGGTCGTATCGTACACAAACACGCCGCCGCTGGTCGCAGCCCACACGTGAGAACCGATACGCACTGCAGAACGCACGGATTTCATGGAAGTAAAACTTTTCCATGTTCCCACCTGACCATACGCGGAAAAAATAACACTCCAACAGCATAAGCACAAAACGATTTTCCGCATCATGGATTACCTGTGTTTTTTTTTGAGTGATTGAAAAAGAGACGCCATCTCCATCGCCGTTAGCGCCGCATCCCAACCTTTATGCCCTTGCACACCACCGACGCGATCAAGCGCCTGCCGCTCGTTATCGGTCGTCAACACGCCCATAACAACCGGCACCGAATATTTTAGTGCAACATCCTGAATGCCGCGCGCCGTTTCCGCCGAAACATATTCAAAGTGCGGCGTTTCGCCGCGAATAACGGCACCGAGACAAATAATTGCATCCCATCGTTTTGATGCTGCGAGTCGATTCGCTACCTGAGGAAGTTCAAATGCTCCGGGGCAGATAAATATTTCCACATTTTTTTGGGGAATCGTATGAGCCCGCAGGCATGCTTCAGCGCCTTCCAATAATTTATCGGTAATGTTATGATTGAATTGGCTTTGAATGATCGCAATTCGGAACTTGGCAAAAGTTCCTTGAAGTTTTCGATATGATAATTTTGGAGTATTCAAAAAAATTATTTAAATAAACGGTTACGCATTTCATCGACAACTTGCAACGGCACGGTATAAGCGCCTAACACTTCATCGTCGTTTTTCTTTCCGCCATGGAAATCCGAGCCGCCGCTTTCCAGAAGAAAATATTGTTGAACAAGATTCCGATAAAATTCTTGCTGCGATTTCGAATGCGATGGATGCACGACCTCGATGCCATCGACTCCGGCATCGATCAATTGAAGCAATTCCACTTCGCTGGTATATTTCCCTGGATGCGCAAGAAACGAAAGCCCGCCCGCGGAAGTAATCAGTTTTACCGCTTCAACCGGTGAGAGTTGATATTTTTTTTCGTACGCCGGCATCCCCGTGCCGATGTATTTAAGAAACGCTTCGTTGTATGTTTCAATCAAGCCGTTTTCCACCAGTGCGCTGGCAATGTGCGGCCGCCCTACAGAACCAACGCCTGCACGATCTAAAACTGCGTCCATTTTGAGAGGAACGTTAATGTGATTCAATTTTTCCACAATGCGCTCTGCACGGCGTAATCGTTCTTCGCGGAAATACGCAAGATACTCCAGCATGCGCTTATTTCGATAATCAAAAAAATAAGCGAGCAAATGAATATCCTTTTCATTCAACTCGATACTTAACTCGACACCCGGCACAACTTCCACGCCGACACTCCGGCCGAACTCAATCGCTTCTTCAATCGCACCGACGTTGTCATGATCGGTAATGGAAATAACCGACAGACCTGCGCTTGCTGCTTTTTGAACGAGTTCATGAGGCGTAAGCACACCATCAGAATAAACAGTGTGAAGATGCAAATCTGCGCATAATGTGTGAGGAAGTGATCTTTGATTCTTTTGTTTTTGCTCCCGCAAATTCATGAATACCTTAAATAAAAAAACGTATAAGGCACTGATTGCACAGCAATCTGTACCGCTGCCACCGATTACAAATAGGTTTTACGAAAGAGGTCGTAATCGTTGATGGTCAGTTGATTTCCTTGTTGTTCGATTTCTCCGCTTTCGACAAATTGATGAATCATGCGGGAAACCGTTTCACGAGATGTCCCAGCCATATTGGCCATATCTTGTTGCAACGGCAATTCGTCGATCACCACTTTTCCTTTTCGGAATACGCCAACATCTTCTGCCAGCATCAACAGAACATTGGCAATACGTCCCGCGGCGTCTTTCAACGAAAGACTTTTGATTTGCATATCGGCTTTGCGCAACCGCATGGCAAGTTCGCTTAACAGCGAAATCGCGACGGCAGGAAATTCATTCAACAACTCAATAAAATCCCGCCGATGAATCATAAATAATTCCGCTTTCGTCGTGGCAATAACGCTTGCCGAACGTGCCTGCCCGTCCAGCAGCGACATCTCGCCGAAAAATTCTCCAGGACCGAACATCGAAAGGATAACTTCATGCCCTTCTTCATCCACACGAACTACTTTTACTTTTCCGGAAATGATGACGAACAATGCGGCACCGCTGTCTTGTTCCAGAACAATAATGTTGCCCGTCGTATATTTTTGCCGTGTGCCAACTTTCGCAATTTTTTCCAACACCTTATCGTCTAACTCTGCGACAATCGGAACATTGCGTAAAAAGCTGAATTCATCTTGCGCCATAACATCCTTGCAGTTCTTGGTTTGATGATGATCGATTTATTCTTTGCACAACATCGTTCCTTGCAATATATTGGCTGGAATCCTGAGAAGCAAGATTTATTCTTGGTTCGGGATCGTCAGCATGATGAACCGTCATTATTTTCCGCCGATCAACATTTCGGAGAATTTATTTTTCATCAGCCGTTTAAGATATGCTTTGATTTCATCTTCCGATTGCATCTCTAATACACGCTCGGCAACGTGCTTTGCTTCCGTATAATGGATGGAACGAATGATTTTTTTTATTTCCGGCAGCACTGTCGGGACGACACTGAACTCATCCAGGCCAAGCCCCAGCAGCAAAATAGTTGCAAGCGGGTCGCCTGCCATTTGGCCGCACATGCCGACCATCACTTTTCCTTGTTGTCCGCGTTCAATAATGCGCCGCAAAAATCGAATGACAGCCGGATGAAATTCTTGAAATCGGTCGGAGACAACATCGTTTCCGCGATCGACCGCCAGCAAATATTGAATAAGATCGTTGGTGCCGATACTGAGAAAATCTACTTCTCTCGCAATGTGGTCTGCAATCACAGCGGCAGCTGGAACTTCAATCATCACCCCGAGCTGAAGTTTATCGTCGAACGCAATATTTTTTGTCCGCAAATCTTCCTTTGCTTGTCCAAGAAGCTGCTTTGCCATTTGCACTTCTTTTAAGCTCGAAATCATCGGCAACAGGATCGAAAGATTTTTGAATGTGCTCGCGCGAAGAATGGCGCGCAATTGATCGAGAAACACTTGCGGCTTATCCAGCATAATGCGGATGCCGCGCCATCCAAGCACCGGATTGCTTTCTTTGATGGATTGCGCCATCAGCTTATCGCCGCCAATATCGAATGAACGAATGATTACATGTTTGGGATGAATCGACTTCGCGATACGACGATATGCTTTGTACTGTTCCTCTTCACTTGGAAAAACTTCTTTGCCAAGCAGCAGACTTTCCGATCGATACAATCCGATGCCATCTGCTCCTTGAAATTTGATAAATTCCAGTTCCTCTTCTAATTCCACATTGGCAGATAATTTTACATGATGTCCATCAAGTGTTTCGGCAGGAAGATCACGCAAAGCGGCAAGCGTTTCTTCAAATTCGACATGATGCGCTTTCTTTTTTTCAAATGTTTTAATGGTCGCGGGCTGCGGATGAAGAATCACGACGCCGTCGTATCCGTCCACGATCACTGTTTCGTCGGGGGCACTGAACGATGCAATTTGATGCACACCGACGATCGCCGGAATTTTCAGCGCACGCGCCAACAACGCCATGTGCGATGTGGCGCCGCCGATTTCCGTCACGTACGCGAGCACGTCATTGCGGCTGAACATAAGGGCATCGGCAGCACTGATGTTGTGCGAAACAATAATATGCGAGCCGTCAATTTTGGAAGTCAATTTTTGTTCTTCTAAATTTCGAAGAATACGATCTTCCACATCTTTCAAATCGTCCGCGCGTTCGCGTGCATATTCATCATGCGAATTCGCCATCAAGCGATGGTATTTTTCCATTTCATCGCGAAGAAGGTACTCAACATTTTTTCGCTCGTGCCGCAGCCGTGCATATACCATATCGAACAACACAGAATCTTCCAGAATCAGCGTTTGCGCCTCAAAAATTCTCGCTTGCTCGCCGTCTAATCGGTGCTGTGCAAAATCATAAATTTTGATTAATTCTTTTTTCGAACGCGCAACGGCATTTTGTAATCGTTGAATTTCGCTATTGACTTTCTCCGCTTCGATATTTCGGACTTGCACCGTCGGTTCATGTTTTCGATACAAATAGGCAGGGCCGATGGCAATGCCGGGAGAAGCCGGAATGCCTTTTAACTTCATTTCTTGTTTTGACGATTGTTCCATAAATCACTCACTGTTCAAGACATACGTATTAGATCGGTTCGCCGAAACCGCTTTCAAATAATTCCGACATCGCATTTGAAAACTCTTGTTCATCCGGTCCGTCGAATTTGAGCAGCAACGTTGCGCCTTGTTCTGCCGCCAGTGTCATAACGCCGATAATGCTTTTGCCGTTGATCTCAACCTCATCTTTTTCAATATAAAATTCCGATTTATATTTTGCCGCCAATTTTACAATGGAGGCAGCCGGACGGGTATGCACTCCCGCCCGGTTTCGTATCGTCACTTCGCGTTCAATCATTCGTTTTTATTAATATGTCCGTTTCAATAATTTATCTGTTAACCAAAACAAGGTCTCGCGTACGGGCGTTTCCGGCAAAACGGTTAATTCTTTTTTGGCTTGTTCAATATCTTCGGCAATTCTACGGTGTGCCGAATCGATTGCGCCCGTGCTCTCATAAATATCGCGGTACGCAGCAATTTGCTTCTTGGAAATACCGCCGTTCGTAAAAATGTGCTGCAGCATCGCCTTTTGCTGCCCTTTGGCAAGGCGCAATGCTTCCAGCAGCAAAAAAGTTTTTTTCCCTTCCATCAAATCGCCGCCGATAGTTTTTCCAAATTCTTTTTCATCGGCGATGACATCTAATAAATCATCTTGGATTTGAAATGCGCGCCCCACATGTTCGCCGTATTTTCGTAATGCTTCCATTGCCGGCGCCGAAGCATTGCCCAGCATGGCGCCGATTTGCGCCGAGATGGAAACTAATTTTCCAGTTTTCTTTTCGATCATCATCAAGTATTCATTGACATGGACACGATGGCGTGTTTCAAATTCTTTATCGTATGCTTGCCCCTCACACACGGTAATAACACCTTCCGTAAATATTTTTGTTATTTCTTGAATGCGGGTTGATTTTGTTTGAAGCAGAGCCCGATATGCCAGCGCTAATAAGACATCGCCGGCAAGAATGGCAATGTTTTCATCCCATTTTTTGTGGATGGTTTGTCGTCCGCGGCGCGACGCTGCATGATCCATAATATCATCATGCACCAAGGTAAAGTTATGAAGAATTTCAATGCCGGCAGCAGCATGCAGTGCGTCTGCAGAATTGCCGCCGACCGCTTCGCATGCAAGAAGCACCAGCACGGGACGAATCCGCTTTCCGCCTGCCGCCAGCACGTACTGCGCCGGGCTATACAACGTATGCGGTTTCTTTTCTTGAATATAGGTATGAAGATATTTTTCTATAACTTTCGTATATCGATCAAATCGTTGTTCTGAAGTCATTGTCACGTTATGCGTTCTCCACCAACTGTTTTGTTTGCAATTCATTTATGGTGCGCGAACCCGTCAGGAACATCGCGCCTTTCAATTCCATTTCCCATACAGATAAAAATTGTACGGCAGCGTTCACGCCGCCTGATTCAATCACTTTTAAAATCGGCCGCGCAACAGCAGCATAATCTGCACCGAGTGCAAAAGCTTTTGCAGCATCCAAGCCGCTGCCCATTCCACCTGATGCAATCACGTGCAGTGACGGATATTCATGTTTTAATGCACCGATTTCACGAACAGCGTTGGCGGTCGGTATTCCCCAATCCCAAAATGTTCGTGTTAACATTGCATGCTCATCAAGCTTCAGAGATTTTTTATTGCCGATGGTTTTTCTTCTTAATAATTCCACGCCTGCCCAGCTTGTTCCGCCGGCGCCGGCAACATCAATCATTTGCACGCCGGCATTCAGCAAGCGTTGTGCAACATCGGCAGAAAGGCCTGCGCCAATTTCTTTAACGATCACCGGCACCGGCAGCGATGCCACCAATGTTTCAATTCCATGAAGCACGCCGCGAAAATTCGTATTGCCTTCTGGCTGCAACAATTCCTGCAACGGATTCAGATGCACAGCAAAACCATCTGCCTCTATAAGATCGACAAGTTTTTGAACAGATGAAACATCGCGCAATGCCGCTACTTCTGCGGCGCCAAGATTGCCGAACACCGGAATTTTTTTTGCCACTTCACGCACGACGGAAAACGAACGCAGATAGGTTGTGTTTTCCATTGCCTGCCGCTGGCTACCGACGCCGAGAGCAATATTTTTTTTGTCACATACTTCCGCGAGCAGCCGATTGATACGCACGGCATCTCGATATCCACCGGTCATACTGGAAATGATAAACGGCAGTTGCATCTTCTTTCCTAAAAACACCGCCGTGGTATCGACCTCCGAAAAATTTATTTCCGGAAGTGCGTTGTGCTGGAACTCGAGTCGTTCAAACCCTGTGGACTTCGCTCGAAATGAGACATCGTTCTTTAATGTAAGATCGATATGCTGTTGCTTGCGTGATGTTGTCTGTGTTGATTTCATGCTT
Organism: Bacteroidota bacterium; assembly: GCA_035541775.1. GTDB lineage: Bacteria > Bacteroidota > Ignavibacteria > UBA10030 > UBA10030 > DATKMP01. The sequence goes on from DATKMP010000301.1 coordinate 7,921, forward strand.
TAACGTCTCATCTAAATAATAAAGAATAAGCATTGCAGATGCAAGGTAACGCATGCTTTCGGCAGACCGCATTGCACATGGGCAGAAAAAAATTTCATCCCTGCTTTCATATTGTTTGTAAGAAAAATCTTCGTTACTTTTAAGTACATGTACAAGCAAGAGAAAAACAAACCATGAGAGCGATCATTCCCGTCGCGGGTGTGGGTAGTCGGCTTCGTCCACATACTTATTCCGTACCAAAGGTATTATTGAATGTTGCGGGCAAGCCGATTATCGGACATATTCTGGATAAAATTATCGATGCCGGTATCGATGAAGCAACGATTATCGTGGGCTATCTCGGAGATATGATCAAAGAATACGTGGCATCTCATTATTCTCTCAAAGTAGATTTTATCGAACAAGAAGAACGCCTTGGCCTCGGACATGCAATTTATCTTTCGCGAAGAACTTTTTCCCGTTCTCCCTTACTTATTATTTTAGGCGATACAATTTTCGATGTCGATTTGAAATCGATGATTAACAGTGAATTTTCGGAGCTTGGCGTAAAACATGTGGATGATCCTCGCCGGTTTGGCGTTGCAGAAACCACCGACGGCTTTATTTCACATCTTGTGGAGAAACCGGAAAATCCTACAAGCAATCTTGCCATCGTCGGGCTTTATTATATCAAACATCCGCAATTGATGATGGATTGCATCAAAGACATGATCCAAAACGAGACACGCACCAAAGGCGAATTTCAATTAACCGACGCGTTGCAAATGATGATCGAACATGGTGAACGAATGAAAGCATTTCCGGTCGAAGGATGGTTCGATTGCGGAAAGCCGGAAACCTTGCTTTCGACCAATCAATATTTATTGGCAAAACAATCGGTGCCGGTGCATGCACAAAATGTTGTTGTTTCGATGCCGGCGTTCATTTCGCCGACCGCCAAGGTGTCCAACGCCATCATCGGACCGAACGCTACCATTGCCGACGGCGCAACGATTGCTCATGCAATCGTCCGCAATTCGATCGTGAGCGAAAATGCCATCGTCGAAAATGCGCTGATCGAAGATTCGATCATCGGCAGCAATGCTATCGTGCGCGGAAATTATCAACGCATCAACATCGGCGATTCTTCGGAATTAGAATTTCATTGAGATTTTATTCATCACACCACTGGAGGTAACGGTTATGACCACTCCCCATCACGATATAAAGGAACAATTATGAAACATTTTTTCACATCTGAATCCGTTTCAGAAGGACATCCAGACAAAGTCTGCGATCAAATCTCTGATGCCGTCTTAGATGCTCTCATTCAACAAGATAAATTTTCCCGCGTTGCGTGTGAAACCTTTGCAACGACCGGTTTGGTGTTAGTCGGCGGCGAAATCACCACCAAAGGATATATTGAAATCCAAAGTCTTGTGAGAGACGTCATTACGGATATCGGCTATACAAAAACCGGCGTAGGATTCGATGCGGATTCATGTTCCGTGCTCTCTGCCATTCATTCACAGTCGCCGGATATTGCGCAAGGTGTGGATACAGGCGGCGCTGGCGACCAAGGGATGATGTTCGGTTATGCATGCGATGAAACTCCCGAATTGATGCCCGCGCCAATTATGTATGCGCATAAATTAGTGCAACGTTTGACAGAAGTCCGCAAACAACAACCGACGTTGATGCCGTATTTGCGCCCGGATGCAAAATCGCAGGTTACGATTGAATATGACGGTAAGCAAATTGTTCGCGTCGATACGATTGTCGTCTCCACGCAGCACGATCCCGATGCAACACAAAAGAAAATTAAAGAGGATATCATCGAACATATCATTCACGCGGTGATTCCATCTTCCTTGTTAGACGGCAAAACGCGCATCTTCGTAAATCCGACCGGACGATTTGAAATCGGTGGCCCGCATGGCGATACAGGATTAACGGGACGCAAAATCGTTGTCGATACGTACGGCGGACGGGCACCGCATGGCGGCGGAGCATTTTCCGGCAAAGATCCGACGAAAGTCGATCGCAGCGCTGCGTACGCCGCACGGCATCTTGCAAAAAATATTGTCGCAGCAAAACTTGCCAGCGAATGCCAGATTCAAGTTGCTTATGCCATCGGCGTGGCAGAACCGGTTTCGATTCTTGTACAAACATTCGGTACCGGTGTTATTCCCGATTCAGATTTAGCAACATTTATTCATAACGAAATCGATCTGACACCACGCGGCATTATCAAACGATTAGATTTACGCCGCCCGATCTATCGCAAGACCGCAGCGTATGGACATTTTGGACGAACGGGAAAAGAATTTTCATGGGAACAATTAGATCTTGTGAAAACATTACGCAAAGCTGTGAAATAAAATAAGGAGTTAAACAATGAGTACTGTAGCAGAAGAAGTGCGGACAAAAAAAGTGGCAAAGCCCGAACTTCCCTATAAAGTAAAAGATTTGTCTCTTGCAGAATGGGGACGAAAAGAAATTAAACTTGCCGAAGATGAAATGCCCGGCTTAATGGCGCTTCGTGAAGAGTATAAAAGCAAGCAGCCGCTCAAAGGTGCACGCATTGCCGGATGCCTTCACATGACCATTCAAACTGCCGTGTTGATTGAAACGCTGAAAGAACTCGGCGCGGAAGTTTCGTGGTCATCATGCAATATTTTTTCAACGCAGGATCATGCTGCAGCGGCAATTGCCAAAGCGGGTATTCCCGTGTATGCTTGGAAGGGAATGAATGCACAAGAATTTGATTGGTGCATCGAACAAACCTTGTTCGCATTTAAAGATAACAAACCGCTCAACTTGATCTTGGATGACGGCGGCGATTTGACAAACATGGTATTCGATAAATACCCTGAACTCGCTGCGGACATTAAAGGCCTTTC
>DATKMP010000302.1:0-9766 GCA_035541775.1 Bacteroidota bacterium
TCAGCGCGTCTGCCATCTTGAGCAGTTTTTCGGATTCGCTTTGTGCAACACGCTGCACGGGAATATTGGTCATCATCGAAACAACTGCGGCACAATCTTCTTCCGCAACGTCGTAAATAATTTCACGCGCTTTCAATTCCCATTCGCGTTTTGCAATTTCTAAATCGCTGAGTAATTTCTTTTCCAGATCGCGCAAACGTGCGGCTTCTTCAAAGTTTTGATTTTTCACGACCTGATTTTTGGATTGCCGAATTTTTTCTATTTCTTCTTCAAGCTGTGTAATTTCTTTCGGCACTTTGATGTTGGCAAGATGCACGCGCGCGCCTGCTTCATCCAGCACATCGATGGCTTTATCCGGCAAATACCGGTCGGTGATGTAACGGTCGCTTAACCGAACGCATGCTTCAATCGCTTTATCGGCATAGCGAACGCCATGATGTTCTTCATATTTCGATTTGATGTTCTGAAGAATCTGAATCGTTTCATCGACTGTTGTCGGATCGACCATGATTTTCTGGAACCGACGATCGAGTGCGCCGTCTTTTTCAATATATTGTCGATACTCATCGAGTGTGGTTGCGCCGATGCACTGCAGATCGCCGCGCGCCAATGCGGGCTTGAACATATTCGATGCATCGAGCGAACCGCTGGCGCCGCCTGCACCGACGATGGTATGTAATTCGTCGATAAACAAAATGACATCTTTCGCTTTTTCCAGCTCGTTCATCACGGCTTTCATGCGTTCTTCAAACTGGCCGCGGTATTTTGTTCCGGCAACCAATGCCGCAAGATCGAGCGTCACAACGCGCTTATCGTGCAAGACACGCGAAACTTTCTTTTGCGTAATGCGCAGCGCCAGTCCTTCTGCGATGGCAGATTTACCGACGCCCGGCTCGCCGATCAGTACGGGGTTGTTTTTCTTACGTCTGCTTAATACCTGTGCAACGCGTTCAATTTCTTTTTCCCGTCCGACAATTGGATCCAGCTTGTCTTCCACAGCAAGTTTCGTTAAATCTCTGCCGAAATTATCCAGCACCGGCGTTTTAGAACGCTCTTGCTTCTTTTCTTGTGCTGACTGTGATGGCTGCTGGCTGCTGGGTGGATTGGACGGCTTGCCGGAAATAATGTTGTCTAATTCATTACGAACGGTGTCATAATTCACATTATATTGATGAAGAATTTGTGCCGCGATGTTGTCATCATCCCGTAATAATGAAAGAAGCAAGTGTTCTGTTCCGATGACATCGGATTTATACAATTTTGCTTCGAGGTACGTAATTTTTAAAACTTTTTCTGCCTGCTTTGTCAACGGAATGTTGCCGATGGTTAATGTTCCGCCGGAAGTACGAACCGTATCTTCAATCGATTTTTTTAACTTGTAGAGATCGACGCCAAGATTGCGCAGAATTTTTACGGCAATGCCTTCACCTTCTCGAATAATCCCTAATAATAAATGTTCTGTGCCGATATAATCATGGCCAAGCCGAAGCGCTTCCTCACGGCTTAATCGGATAACATCCTGCACTCTATTTGAAAAATTACCTTCCATAAATATACTCTCAGTCTCGCTCTAAATAAATGTAACCGGAACGAACCTTGACTTTTCAACGTCTCAGTTATAAAATACAACGAAGGCGCTGAATTTTTAGTTTCCTATGTCAATATACTCTTTTTTGAAAGGGGTGTCAAGAAACTCAAGTGGCGCATTATTTTGACTATCTTAGCAAAAACAGTTACATTAAACATTACGCTCGATGTATTTTAGAGTGAATTTATGGAGTTTTTGTGCCTTTTGTAAAAGCAACTGGAATTGACAGGCGACATCAGGATGAACTGTTGGCGAACGGACGTATTCCACAGCATATTGCTGTGATTATGGATGGAAACGGTCGATGGGCGAAGCGGCGGGGCTTGCCGCGCGTTGCCGGACATAACGAAGGCGTCAATTCCGTGCGCGATATCGTCGAAGCATGCGCACAGTTGGGCGTAAAATATTTAACGCTCTATACATTTTCCACCGAAAACTGGAAACGTCCGAAAGACGAAGTTTCCATCCTCATGCGTTTAGTGGTGAAGGCATTGCGGAACGAGCGCGATCGGTTGCACGAAAATGGCGTTTGTTTCCGTGCGATCGGAGATTTATCTGCCCTCCCGACTGATGTCGCGAATGAAGTATCTGAAGCAATGAGCGCGATGAAAGAAAATACAGGATTGAATTTAGTGATCGCATTGAATTACAGCGGCCGCTGGGATCTTTTGCAGGCGATGAAACGTATTGCCGCCGATGTAAAACATGGAACACTTGCTCAAGATGCGATTACCGAAGAATGCATTCATCAGTATCTTTCAACGAACGACATACCCGACCCCGATTTGTTGATTCGTACCAGCGGGGAATTACGCATTAGCAATTTTCTTTTATGGCAGCTTGCCTATACGGAAATGTACATTACCGATGAATTTTGGCCGGCATTTCGGCGCAAACAACTTTACGCCGCCATTGCGGAATATCAACGACGCGAACGCCGGTTTGGAATGGTGAGTGAGCAACTGCATCATTCGCGCAAAGCCGTCTCCGCTTAACCAACAAAAGGACCATACAGCGTGCTGTTCACCAAAACGTTTCTTCGTAGTTGTCTCCTCTCGTTTTTTGTGTTTGTTGCCATCGCAACTGCTCAACAAAAAGAGGAAACCTATAAAATTTTAGGAATAAGTGTCGAAGGTCAGCGGGCAGGCGATCCTGCGGCGATCATTGCCAACACGGGATTAAAGATTGGCGATGCAATTTCGCTTCCCGGCGAACAAACACGCAAAGCCATCGAACATCTCTACAATCTCAAATTGTTCGATGATGTACAGATTTTGGTAGAAAACCGAGTTTCGGAGGGCGTGTATCTTCTGATACGTGTCAAAGAAAATCCGCGTTTAGAAAAAATTATTATCAAAGGAAACGACGAGTTAAGCGAAGACGATATTCTGAAAAAAGTGAGTCTTGTCAAAGGGCAGATCGTTACGACACAAAGCATCTCCGCATTTGTCAGGGCGTTAAAGACGCAATATGAATCGGATGGATATTTGAATGCGGAAATAAAAACGTCGCTGGTGCCGGTGAGCGATTCTTCCAGCCGCGTCAATTTACATCTTGATGTGGATGAGGGGCCGAAAATTAAAGTGGACGATATCTTTTTTCATGGCAACAAACGGTTTGATGATGGCGACTTGAAAGGGGAGATGAAGGAAACTACCGAGCGCCGTTGGTGGCGATTCTGGACTACGAATAAGTTCGACCAGAAAAAGTACAAAGACGATAAAGATCTCATTATCGCCTTTTACCATAAAAACGGATTTCGCGACGCAGAAATTTTGTCGGATTCGCTTTCTTACGATAAGTCGAAAAAATATCTTACCATCAATATCTGGGTGAACGAAGGGCCGCAATATTTTATTCGGAACATCCGATGGGAAGGAAACACCGTTTATACTTCGGACATCTTATCGGATTGTTTGAAAATGAAAGCCGGCGATGTGTTCAATCAGGAAAAGTTCGATCAAAATCTTCATCGCAATGAGCAGGAAAGCGATGTTACCTCGTTGTATGCCGACAACGGGTATTTGTGGTTCCAGGTTGAGCCGGATATTAAAGTGGTATCGGGTGACAGTTTGGATATTACCATGCAAGTGCGCGAACGAAATCAATTTCGCCTCGGCCGCGTCATTATTTCCGGCAACACGAAGACGTACGAAAAAGTGATCCGCAGGGAGTTGTTGACCAAACCGGGAGATTATTTCAGCCGGCAACTGATTATCCGCAGCATTCGGCAGCTTTCGCAATTGAATTATTTCAATTCCGAAAAAATAAAACCGGATGTTCGACCGGTGGATGATAAAACGGTAGAGTTAGAATATAGCGTGGAAGAAAAATCCAGCGATACCTTTAATATGTCGGTCGGGTACAGCGGTGCATTCGGTTTTAGCGGCGGACTGGGATTGACGTTCAACAATTTTTCTGTCACCGAGCCGTTCCGCGGCGGCGCCGGGCAAGTGCTGACGTTTGATTGGCAGTTCGGTGTGAACAACTATTACCGCAATTTCTCGATTGGCTTTCAAGAACCATGGATGTTCGACACGCCGACGTTGTTTGGCGTCAATTTGTTTGATACCTATCAATCATACTATGCCGATTTACACTATACAGGGGTTTCATTGCGCGTTGGCCGCAGGTTCAAATGGCCCGATATGTATTTCCGCGGCGACTGGACGCTGACGGTGCAACAGAACGAGTATCATCCGTTGAGCACAACAACGACGGACAGCTATTATTATATGCCGGAGGGGAAAGCGACGCAAATAGGTATTACGCAAGTTTTTTCGCGCAGCAGTGAAGACAGTCCTATTTTTCCGTCGCGCGGTTCCTCATTTTCTCTATTGACAAGTATCAATGATGGGCCAAAATTTGGCGGCTCATTGTATACGGCGCGATATAATAAAGATGTTTTTTCTGCAGAATATTATATTCCCATTGCCAATTCTTCGCGTGTTACGATTATGAGTAGTGCAACCGTCGGCACCATCTTTGGCTTCGAAGAAAATCCTTACATCCCTTATCAAGATTTATTCTGGATGGGCGGTACCGGACTTGGTCAAATTGCGGTAACGCCGTTGCGCGGCTATGACGATCGTTCTATTGGACCAAGCGATGGAAACGTCGGTGGAAAAGCAATGATGAAGTACACGACCGAAATGCGGTTTGCGCTGACGTTAGAACCGATTCCAATTTATACGTTACTTTTTGCAGAAGCCGGAAATGTTTGGTTAACGCCCTCGATGATGGATCCAACAGACTTGCGCCGCTCTGCCGGTTTCGGTGTGCGCTTGATGATCCAGGCGATCGGTATGGTCGGTTTCGATTACGGTTACGGATATGATGCTTCGACGCCTAAAGGCAGCGCCCCGGGCTGGAAGTTTCATTTCCAATTTGGCAAGTCGATGTGATGAAAAAAGTCCCGTCCAAAAAAATTGTCGTTGCTGGACTGCAATTTTCATGTTCGGCTGAACCGGAAAAAAATTTACGGACAGCCATTGCATGGGCGAAGAAGGCCGCAAAACAACATTCCCAAGTTATATGCCTACCGGAATTGTTCCGCACGCAGTATTTTTGCCAGAGTGAAAATTTTTCTTGCTTCGATTTGGCAGAACCAATTCCCGGGCCATCGACCGATGCGTTTCAGCGTGTGGCAAAAGAATGCAACGTTGCGGTCATCGTACCGGTGTTTGAAAAGCGCGCGGCGGGTGTGTACCACAACAGCGTTGTGATGATCGATGCCGGAGGAAAACTGCTCGGCATCTACCGCAAGATGCACATTCCCGATGATCCGGGATTTTATGAAAAATATTATTTTGCCCCCGGCGATCTCGGGTTCAAAACATTCCAGACAAAATTCGGAAATGTCGGCACATTGATTTGCTGGGATCAATGGTACCCCGAAGGCGCGCGATTGACGGCGCTCCAAGGTGCTTCAATTTTATTTTATCCTACAGCAATTGGATGGCATCCATCGGAAAAAGAAAAATTCGGTAACGCACAGCGCGATTCGTGGATAACGATTCAACGTTCGCATGCAATTGCGAACGGTGTGTATGTCGCTTCGGTGAACCGTGTCGGATTCGAGCAGCCGGTAAAAGCGCACGCGGGCATTGACTTTTGGGGCTCGTCATTTATTTGCGATCCGCAAGGAGTAATCCTTGCCGAAGCATCCGCCGATAAAGAAGAAATAATCGTTGCGGAAATCGATCTTGATCATCTGGAAACGATCCGAAGAAACTGGCCGTTCTTGCGCGACCGCCGCATCGATGCATACCATGGCATGACGCAGCGATTTCTTGACGAAGAAGCAATATGAAATTTTCTCCAGCGACATCATTTCGATTACCGGCAGAATGGGAGCCGCATCGTTCCACCATTATATGCTGGCCGCACCAGAAAGAAGATTGGCCCGGAAAGTTTGCCCCGATTCCGTGGGTGTACGTGGAAATTCTCAAACATCTTGCACAAAGCGAACTTGTACGAGTCATCGTTCAAGCCGAACAGGATGTATCGCGCGTACACAAATTGTTGGAGCGTGCGCATGGGGAAATCGAAAATATTGAATTCATTATTGCGAAAACGGATCGCAGCTGGATGCGGGATACGACTCCGGCATTTGTCAAGAACCAAGAAGGTGCAACGATTGGAATTCCGTTTCAATTCAACGGTTGGGCAAAATATTCCAATTGGAAAAAAGATCGGAAAATTCCACAAATTCTTTCCAAGGTTCTTGATGTACCGTTCGTGCCGCCGATCTATCAAAAACATGAATTTATTCTCGAAGGCGGCGCCATCGATTCCAACGGACAAGGAACATTGCTGGCGACGGAAGAATGTTTGCTGGATGAACAAACGCAAGTGCGCAATGCCGGATTTACAAGAGCCGATTACGAAGCAGTGTTTCGGCAATATCTCGGCGTTCAAAAAACAATCTGGTTGAAGAACGGCATCGCCGGCGACGATACCCATGGCCACATCGATGATGTATGCCGCTTCGTGAATCATAACACGCTGGTGTTGTGCCGTGAAAAGAATACGAGTGAAATCAATTTTTCGAGTACTGAAAAAAATTTTGAACGCCTTCAAGGTACCACACTTGCAGACGGTTCGAACGTGAATGTGGTTTCGTTGCCGATGCCGGCGCCGCTGTATTTTGAAAATTTACGATTGCCGGCCAGTTATGCAAATTTTTATATTGCCAATACCGTCGTTCTTGTTCCGACGTTTAACGATCCGAATGACCGGCAGGCATTAGGCATGATAAGCGAATTTTTCCCCGAAAGAACCGTTGTCGGCATTCATGCCACGGATTTGGTGTGGGGCTTGGGAACGCTCCACTGCCTTGCGCATGAAGAACCGGCATAAATTAGTTGTAAGTAACACAATATATTCCGTACATTAACATATAGTCGCCGCAATAAACGGCGGGCATTAAATTTATCAAAAGAGAGGATATCGTGAAAAAAATTACATTGTTTCTGTTGACCGTTGCTCTTGGAGTATCCATGGCTTCTGCGCAACCAGCGCAGGCGGCAAAAATTGCGTATGTCAATTCCGAAACCATTCTTCGTGAACTTCCCGAAGCACAAGAGGTAAAGAAGGAATTGGAAACTACGATTCAAGCGTGGCAGGTAGAATATCAAAAGATGGTGAAAGATTTTCAGGATGCAAGCGACGATTATCAAAAGAAGCAAGCATTGTTGGATCCCAAAGCGAAAGACGATAAAGAAAAAGCATTGACAGCACAGCGCCAGCAAATTTTAGATTATCAAACGCAGAAGTTTGATACACGCGAAGGCGAAGGCGTAAAGTTGCGCGAACAAAAATTTGCCCCCATCCAGGAAAAAGTCTTGAAGGCAATTGAACAGGTTGCGAAAGAAGACGGATTCACGTACGTGTTCGATAAATTAGAAACAGCGAGCAATTTATTGTATGCCGATGCAAAGTTCGATCTTACTTATAAAGTGATCGACCGTTTGAAACGCGGCGCACCAGCGGCGACTCCGAAAGCGAAATAAAAATATATTCATGATAGTTTCTCCGAAAGGAGTGTAAAATGAAACACTATGGTAAATGGCTAATCGTTTTGGCATGTATGGCCATGCCTGCGGCAGCGCAACAGGTAAAAATCGGATATTTTAATTCCGATGCCGTGATGAAGCAGCTTCCCGATGCACAGGATGCACAAAAGCAACTCGACCAGCTTGTGGCGGATTGGCAGCAGGAAATCAATAAAATGCAGGACGATTGGAAGCACAAGTTCGATGATTACGATAAACGAAAGTTGATTATGACCGATCAGCGCCGTGCAGAGGCCGAACGCGAATTGCGGGATCTCGATCAAAAGATTGTCGATTATCGAAATCAAAAGTTCGGACAAAACGGCGAGTTGTTCAACAAACAAAACGAACTGATGAAGCCTGTGCAAGATCGTGTCTTCAAGGCCGTGCAGGATGTCGCCAAAGAAGATAGTTACGATTATATCTTCGATAAAAGCAGCGATGTGCTGTTGATGTACACAAACGAAAAGTACGACGTGACGCTCAAAGTTGCAGATAAACTTAAAATCGTCATGCCGGAAACCACAACATCGCCGGTGCGTTCAACACCACCGACATCGCCGGCAACGCCGCCGCCGACAGGCAAATAATTGGCAATGACGATTCAAGAAATTGCAGCATGGTTCAACGGTGAACTCGTCGGCGCATCGATTGATCCCCAGCTTGTCATCGGTCGTGTTTCTAAAATTGAAGAAGCCGATACAGGCAGTGCAACGTTTGTAGCCAATCCGAAATACGAAAAATTCCTTGCTACTACACAAGCGTCGCTCGTGTTAGTCTCGCGCAAACTGGATGCTGCAAAATATTCCGAACGGACTTCGCTGGTGTTGCTGCGGGTGGATGATCCGTATGTTTCGTTTCTTCATCTGCTAAAACGATTGACGCCGCAGGTCGATCCGTTTTCGGAAGGAATTCATCCCACGGCAGTTATTTCGCAATCTGCCCGTCTCGGAAAAAATGTTTCTGTGGGAGCATACACCGTCATTGGTGATGAGGTACGCATCGATGACGATACAAAAATTGGATCCGGCTGTACCATCGGGAAACAAGTTCAGATTGGAAAAGGGTGTTTGTTCTATCCCCATGTAACCATCTATCATTGCTGCAGACTTGCCAATCGTATCACGCTCCATTCCGGTGCAGTGATCGGCGCTGACGGCTTTGGCTTTGCTCCGAAAGCAGATGGGACGTACGAAAAAATTCCGCAGCTTGGCATTGTTGTTCTCTACGACGATGTCGAAATCGGCGCGAACACAACCATCGATCGGGCCACGCTCGGCGAAACGCGCATTCACCGCGGAGTGAAGATCGATAATTTGGTACAAGTGGCGCACAATGTTGTGATCGGTGAGCACACGGTGATAGCTTCGCAAACCGGTATTAGCGGCAGCACAAAAATCGGCAGGCATTGTATGATTGCCGGTCAAGTTGGAATTGCCGGGCACGTACAAATTGCAGATCGTACCGTCATCATGGCGCAGTCGGGTATTCCCAATTCCATTACCGAAGCGGGAAAATCCTTTTTCGGATATCCGGCCGATGAAGCACGGAAAGCACAGCGCATGTATATTGCAATGAAACACGTGCCGGATGCGTTGCGAGAACTTGCCGCATTACAAAAAAAAGTTGCAGAGCTTGAGCAGCAGGTGCTTAAGCAAGAACCACCAAAACAAAGTTAAGGAAAACCATGCTTGTTCAGCAAATGACCATTAAGAAATCAGTATCTATGTCAGGTGTGGGGTTGCACACAGGTGTGCAAACGACCATGACGTTTAAACCGGCGCCGGAGAATTTCGGCATACGGTTTCGTCGTGTGGATTTATCCGGCGCGCCGGAAATTCCAGCGGATGTAGATCACGTGGTCGATTTGAAGCGCGGGACAACGCTTGGCATTGGCGATGCGCGCGTGCACACAGTGGAACATGTGCTTGCCGCCGTTGCAGGCATGCAAATCGATAATATCCTTATTGAACTCAACAATATCGAACCGCCGATTGCAGACGGCAGTTCAAAACCGTTTGTCGATATGTTGTTGGACGCGGGTTTGGAAGATCAAGAAGCGCCGAAAGATTATCTCATTATCGATCAAGTGATCCATTATCAAGATCCTGAACGCGGGGTC
>DATKMP010000303.1:0-6508 GCA_035541775.1 Bacteroidota bacterium
GTTGAATTGCATGCCGACACCTTCACGCTTTCGTTTCCTCCTCCAGATGAAAAATGGTTTTACGAAGGCGACGATGCACCTATTCAGCATATTGTACAAAGCTTGCGCAAAATACCGCAGTATCATCCGCGATTGAATCAATACAAACAGGATTTAAAACTATCTGCACGCATCACGACAGTGCTCGATGATCGCGAGCGGTTGTCTTCCCTCAAAAAGTTTTTCAACGCCTTGAAAAACTAACCCATCCCTTAAAGTTCACAAAATAATTCTTTTCAACTCGCCCTTCATTTTTTAAACGACACTTGTTTTCATTCCATAGACGATGATTGGCGCGAAAGGACATCCCTGGCAACGCGGAAGAGAAAGAAAAATAATAGCGAAAACAAAAATTATGCTTGACAAAGCAAATAATTACCTTATATTATAAGGTAACAGATTGTAATTGCCTAAATTAATAAGGGCGCGTATGCTGAGCTTGTTGTTGCAATATTTTCGTGGCATCGGCTGCAAAGGGAGCGATCGATGGACTGAGAATTATTTCGACAGAGGCATCAGAGCGCGGTTCTTAAAAACAACCACATACAATTCATATGGGAGTGTCGTTATGAAACATAATAAACATTTACGACGGTCGAACAATACCGTAAGAATCTCATTATTCACCGTTGTCATGCTGTTCTTATTTGTTCTTGTTGGGAGCTCGCAGCCCGTCACGTATAGCGGACTTGTCGATGCCTATTATAGCGTTAACTTTGCCTCGCCATCTTCATATAAAAATGAGTTACGAAATTTTGATGTCAATACCAATTCGTTCACGTTGAGCCAAGTAGAGCTTGTCATTCAGAGAACGACCTCAGCTTCATCACCTATCGGATTCCGCATGGATCTCGATTATGGGGCAACGAACGATCTGGTGCAAACATCATTGAACACAACACTTGCCAATGTTCAGCAAGCGTACATTACCGCCGTTCTTCCTGTTGGCGGTGGATTAACGGTCGATGCGGGAAAATTTGTCACGCACATGGGCAACGAAGTGATCGAATCTAAAGACAACTGGAATTACAGTCGTTCCTACTTGTTTGCCTTTGCTATTCCCTATTATCACACAGGAATGCGTTTAACCTATCCGGTGTTCAGCAATCTTACCGCGACGCTGCATGTTCTTGATGGCTGGAATTCGGTAACCGATGTTGTGAAGTCAACAAACATCGGCGCAACAGTCAACTACGCCGCGACATCTTCCACCGGCATTATCTTCAACGGAATATGGGGACATACTGGATATGAACCCGGCGCACGAAACGTGTATGATTTTATTGTGAGTCAAACGGTTTTTGATAATCTATTGCTTGCGGTGAACGCCGATTATGGCGAGGCAGGAGCGGCGTTGGGACTTGCAACTTGGAAAGGCGTCGATATTTACGGACGATATGCAATCGACACACTTTCTGCAGTCGCCCTTCGTGGCGAAGTGTACGATGATCCGCTCGGTTATACGACCGGAATAAAAAACACGTACAAAGAAGTGACGCTAACGCTCGAACATAAATTATTCAACCAGATGTTGCTGCGCGGTGAATTGAGAGAAGATATTGCTTTAAACCCGGCGTATGATAAAACAGCATTAGCAACCGAAACTAGTCAGATCACCTTTACTATTGGTGCGGTTGTAACGTTCTAAAGTTCAAACGAAATTAATTATCAAAAATTTATTGGAGGATGTATGGCAGAAGTAACGACAAATCCAACAGGGATGAAAAAAACTCTAGGACTTACCGGCGTGACAGTGAATGCAATGGCGCTTATTGCACCCGGTGCATTTTTATGGATTACTTATCAATTGCAAGCATCGAATACCGGCGGCGCAAGTGATATGTGGACGGGGATTGTTGCGGCTTTGGTGGTAGCATTTCTCACGGCAATTGCATTTTCCGAAATGGCGCGCCGTTATCCTGAAGCCGGCGCCGGCGGGTCATATTATTTTGCCGAGAAAGCATTTCTGGATCGGGATAAATCTACCTATCATCGCTTTGCGCGGGTATCAAAATTTTTAACGGGATGGGCTGCACATTTATTTTACTGGGTTTATCCGGGAGTGATGGTTGCGATGATGGCTGTGCTCGTTACATACATCTTCGGGCAGTTCAATATCAATCTTCCGGTTGTTGCACAAATCGGTGTTGCGATTGTGTTCTCAATTGTTGTGGGCTATATTGCTGTCCGCGGTATCAGCGGTTCGACTAATGTTGCGATTGCAATCAACGTCATTCAGTTGGTTTCGTTGATTGGATTCAGTATTCTGGCAATTATGTTCAGGGTTCAAAATCCTCTGCATGCAACTCAGTGGGCGCATCCGGTGGCGACATCGATCGTATTCCCGCATAGCTTATCGGCAATGCTTTTTCAATCTACTATTGCGATTTTAATTTTAGTCGGATTCGAATCTTCCACGTCATTGGCTGGGGAAGCAATCAATCCAAAGCGGGATATTCCGCGCGGCGTCATTCTTTCACTGATCATTCAGGGATTGTTTGCGTATCTCTTTGAATACTTCGCAGCGAATTATGCAGTTTGCGAAAAATTAGTTTTTACAAATCCTGACGGCACGAAAGTTTTCGGCATGGATGCTGCTGCCGCTTCCGGTGCACCGATTGGCGATCTAACTCGATTGATTGGCGATGCGATGCTCGGCGGCAACGGCTTTGCCTTGATGATTATTATTGCAAGCACGGTTGCTTTAGCCGTGTTAGGTACAACGCTTGCTGCAATGAATACGGCTGTGCGTGTCAGCTTTGCTATGGCACAGGATAAAGAAATGCCGGAGTTGCTTGGCGCTTTACACGAAAGGCATGCTACGCCGCATGTCGGTGTCTGGATTCTTGTTGCTGTTTCAGCACTCATCGGCAGCGTGGGCGTGTTGAATGTAACCGCTTTAACCGGAATAACATTGGCATCCAACATCGGCACATTCGTTTTATATGCGCTGATATGTTTCCTCACCTTTGTGACATTTGCCGGTCGCGAGGAATTTCATAGTATCAAACATGCAGTTATTCCTTTCCTGGGATTGATCGGCAATGTCGGCCTATTGATCGCGGTGGTGCTTATTGGACTGGGAACGCCCGGCGTTTCTGCGGATGCAACGCAAATTGCGTTGTGGATTACCGCCGGCTGGGGCATAATCAGCTTTGTCTATTTAATTCTGAATAGTAGGAAATCGGGAAAGAAAATTATTCCTGTCGCTAAGGAATAAAATCCCGCAGCAAAAAATTGATATAGAAAATCAAGGAAGGGGCAGCATAGACTGTCTCTTCCTTCTTTAAGTCTTAAAAAAAGTAATGAGTGTTGAGGCCGAAAATATTGAATCATACAGTTTCAGTCACGTCGGGAAGGTTCGTGAAGACAATCAAGATGCTATCCGCCTGAGCGATCCGAACGATCAATACACGGCAGCATACGGACATTTGTTTGCCATAGCCGATGGCATGGGTGGTTATGCTCACGGCGGCGTTGCCAGTACATTAGCGTTATCCACCTTTTTCGAAACGTTTTACGATGCCAATGGGGCAGCGATTCAACAAAAATTAAAACTCGGTGTGCAGAATGCAAATCTAAGCGTATACCAAACCTCCCAGCGGCTCGGCGCCGGGAGAATGGGAACGACGCTGACGGTCGCCAACCTTTCCGGGCACACGCTTCATTTTGCCCATGTCGGCGACAGCCGTGCGTACTTGATCCGTGGCAATAAAACGCAATGTCTCACGAACGATCATACACGCGTTGGAGAATTAGTCCGGATGCGTTTGCTCGCGCCAGAAAAAATTCGTACTCACGGTCAGCGTTCGGTCCTCAATAAATGTCTTGGCCTTAATTTATTTATTCAACCGGATATTTTTGATGTTCACGTTCACAATGAAGACCGGCTCATATTTTGCACCGACGGTGTATGGTCGGTGATCGAAGATGAAGAATTCGGACAGCTTGCATCGACCATCCATGATCCAGAACAATTGACGCAACGCATAATCGATTTAGCGTTTGAGCGCAACACCGATGATAACGTTTCGATGATTACGGTTTTTCTTCATCAACTGCCGCAGATTAAAAATCCGGTGAAAATGAGATCGAGAATTTTAACCCGTCTTTTTCATCATTCGTCGGACGAAGAGAAGTAATGAAAAAGAACAAACGTTCATAAAATAGGAAAATGCGATTTTTTGCATTTGACTCAATTTTTTAGTAACCTCTCGTTTATTAAAAAGATGCTGGCAAGTCGAATGGAAAAAATGGCACGACACATAAAGGGCTTAGTCATGTTTAATATGCTCACGATTTGCGGAAATTTAGAATGATAAGACCACCAATGCTGCAAATTGGCGATCAATTTGATCATTTTCAAATTCAAGGACACATGGCGCAGGGCGGCATGAGCGATATCTATCGCGCATACGACTTGCTAACCAACAACGAGGTTGTCCTAAAAATCCCCGATAAAATGTCCATCGGCGATCCGGCGCAATTCGAACGGTTTCAGCGCGAAATGGACGTGATGGAAACGCTTCATCATCCATCGATTCAAAAAGGACTCGGCTCAGGACGATATAATAGTACACCCTATTTGGTAACGGAGTTTATTGTAGGCGAGTCGATGCGCGAGTTTGTTCAAAAATATGCTCCGATGCCACCGAACGATGCTGTGCAGCTCATACGAAAAATTGCTGATGGTATTGCACATTGCCATGACCATGGCATTATCCATCGAGACCTTAAACCCGAGAACATCTTAATTACGAAAGAAGGCCAACCTGTCGTGTTGGATTTTGGATTAGCACTGACAAAAAATTCGTACCGGGTAACGTATGCAAATCTCAGCAGCGCAGCAGGCACGCCTGATTATATGGCGCCGGAACAAATTGAAGGGCAACGGGGAGATCAGCGTACGGATTTATATTCCATAGGAATTATGTTATTCGAATTGCTTATCGGCCATGTTCCATTTTCCGGCGACAATAATTTTGCCGTGATGTCGCAACACCTGCGTGGAGCAATTCCGCGCTTGGATCATGAAAAGCCCGATATCTCTCCGCAGCTTGCTGCAGTCGTCGCCCGTTGTTTGCAACGTGAACCAAAAGACCGATACGATAATTTACACACGTTAGTACATGATCTTGATCACCTGGCTGAAGTGGATACAGCCATTCTTGACCGAGCGACGGGCGAAACGAAAATTGCACCGTTGTGGAAGCGTTCACCTATTGCGAAATCTATTGGAGGCGCTTTCTTGATATTATTGGTCATCATCGTTCTAGCATTCATTCTTCAATCGATAAGACATTAAATGGCCGCACAATCAGTTCCAACATCGGAAGAACTTTTAGCTCAAATCGAAAAACACCAAATCAAATTTATTGATTTGCAGTTTACCGATATTAACGGAGCCGTGAAAAATGTTACGATTCCAACGCCGGAGCTTTCGGCAACTTTAAATCATGGCATCTGGTTCGACGGCTCGTCGATTGAAGGATTTGCACGCGTTGCTGAAAGCGATATGTATCTTGTCCCCGATACATCGACATTTGCCGTTCAGCCATGGCTCAGCAGCAATGAAGCAAGTGCACGATTGATTTGCAACGTATTTACTCCTGACGGCAATCCATTCCTCGGCGACCCGCGTGCTGTATTGGCTCGTGTGATCGCTGAAGCGGAAACTATGGGCTTCACTTATAATGCCGGCCCGGAGTTAGAATTTTTTCTGTTAAAACCGAATTCCGATGGAACCCTTGTTCCAGTGCGTCCGCAAGATAACGCAAGCTATTTCGACCAACCGACGGATCTTATTGCCGCTGGATTGTGGAGACAAATGGCGGAAGTGCTGACCGCGTTCGGCATTGAAACAGAAGCGATGCATCATGAAGTCGCGACGGGACAGCACGAAATCGATTTCCGCTATTCCAACGCCTTGAAGACAGCCGATAACATTGTTTCGTTTCGAGTCATTCTCAAAATCCTCGCTCAGCAAAAAGGTTTATATGCGACCTTCATGCCGAAAATTGCTCGCGATTTGAGCGGCAACGGTTTGCACGTGCACCAAAGCTTAAGTTACAAAGCCAATGGATCAAATGCATTTTCCGATCCTGGCGATTCGCATGGACTTTCAAAGATCGCAAAACATTTTATTGCTGGCCAGCTTGCTCATGCGCGCGGCATGTGTGCGATGCTGGCACCATTAGTCAATTCTTATAAACGATTGGTGCGGGGCTATGAAGCGCCCGTTACTATCAGCTGGGGAAGAATTAATCGTTCCGCACTTATCCGAATTCCCAGAGCACATTCAACGGAATCTACACGCATTGAATTGCGTTGCCCCGATCCAAGTTGCAACCCGTACTTAGCGTTTGCCGTAATGCTCGCTGCGGGATTGGATGGCATTCGTAAAGAATTAACCGTCCCGGATGCAGCAGAAGAAAATGTTTATCTTGTTGCCGATGCTAAACGCAGTTCT
>DATKMP010000304.1:0-11908 GCA_035541775.1 Bacteroidota bacterium
TTGGAGAAGCAGGAATTGCTATCGGAAGCTTCGGAAATGATATTAAACCATTTGTAGATCGTGTTCGAGAACTTTCCGAGATCATTGGCAAAGCAATTAGGATCACTGAAAAGTTATTGCCTTCTTATTCTCCAATGATGCTTCCACCCAATGATTCAAATGACTCGGTGGCAACCTAACAACTTTAAAAAGGAAAAAGTCAAGAGGATATAGTACACCGAAGTAGCCCCAAGGGCAGCACATTGTTCTTTACTATATTCATACGTCGTAACAGCACAACAGCACAGAGGTGCTTGAAGGCAAAAGCCGTGATCTATCAGGAGGAACGTCAATGACGTCCAAACCACTTTACGGGTTCTCCTGAACTGAAAAGCCGACACACAACACAAGGAATAAATGGATGAGACGCTGGAAAATGTTATTGCACGAAGTGCAATTCAAATTGAAAAACATGAAGATAATATTATCGGCACCGCAGCTTAGCTCCAGTGCGTTATGTAACAGCTAATAATAAATATGAAAACAATTATTTACATAAGTATGCTAATATCCTTTTCGATTGGTTATGCGCAACAAAATGCAGATACTTCCGAATGCAAACCCTGTCGAGAACATCCTCAAATTAATGGTCCTAAATTTGTTATTCGAGGCATTATGAGAATATGGAATGGAAATCCTTCTATACGAATCTCAAAGGTTGGCACTCGAAGAATTCTCGGGGTTAGCGAAGGTAATTATTATAAAGAAGGTTATTGTAATATTCCTAAATTGCTTTTACAGAAGTTGAATTTAAAAAATAAAATAATTGCTGATTTTGTTCTTTACCCATTTACAGATGATAAATCTGGTGTGATGCGATATGTGTGTGTTGATACAGCTTATAATATTAAAATAATACCGGATGAATAAACTGTTGTCTATCCACTTTAAAAAGAGTCCGCCAGTGGCGGATAAATTGTTAAGGAAACGATGTAACCTTGTCAAAGTTTCCGGGATAAGGCAAAAAGAACTTTGACAAGGTTTTCACCCTCGTTCCCAAGCTCGCTTGCCCGCCGTTATTTTGGCGGGGTTTGGGAACGCAACTGCTTGAAGCTCGGCTTCATAAATATTAACTCGGAAGCGGAGCTTCCGGCACCAACGCTCCCAAACAGACCCGCCTGCCGGCAGGCAGGGTTTGGGAGCGAGAAGAATATCTTTCAAGAAGTCGATAACCGTTTAGCACACAAATCATAATTTATCCTCCATTGCATCCCTCCGATCTCTTGGCTACATTTAAGGGAGAATGATTACCGGTGTAAACGATATCGATACACTGCGCACACGGCGCTTATAATGTGTGCTTCGTAAGTAACGGAAATTTTGCATGCTGCCACCCTACATTATAGAAACTGCCAAGGTACCTTCTTCCGACGAAGAAAAAATCGGGCCATTGTTTAAGAAACATGTTTTTTCCAAAGGACATTTTCTTATCCGCGAAGGAACTATATGCAAGACACTTTTCTTTATCGATACAGGGCTGGTTCGTATCTACCGTACTACCGACGACGGCAATGAAGTGACTGCTTTTTTTATGGTGGAGCATAGCTTTGTGACGGCATTCGATAGTTTTTATAAAAGCACGCCGACAAAGTATAATTTTGTCCTCTTAGAAGATTCTGTTATTTATTCCTTACAGCAATCCGATCTGGAAACTATGATCGATAAAAGCCATGCGCTGACAAAATTTATTTTCCATACTACATACGAACTGGCGGCTCGATTGACAGAATTACTTGCAAACGTAAAATTCCGGACGGCCGAAGAACGATACAGGAATTTACTGCGCGATTCCCCTTCTATCTTTCAGCGCGTTCAACTTAGTTACATTGCATCATACTTAGGCATCACCCCGGAAACGTTAAGCCGGATGCGGGCAAAAAAATAATATTCCTGCTTTGCATTTCTTGATTTAGGTCAAGGATTCCTTCCTCCATTTCTTTTTACATTAGTAAGAGCATAATTATCGATACCGGTATATGGAATCGTCATCACTTCACTATCAGGAGAAATGCATGAAACACGCACAATGTATGAAAAATATCTACGCTTTCCTTTTACGAATCATCGCCCTTGCCGTTTTCGTATCCGGAATACTCTGCATGGACGCGAGGGCACAATCATCGAACGACGATAGTGTATCCTATTGGCAGCTTAACACAGCACAAGACCATTTCTGGGAACCTCAATGCCCGACTTCTCCTTCCATCAAGGATGGCTTGATGCTCTGGATGCTGCGGCAGAAGTTAACGGTGCAGGCGTATCAAACCATTCTCAATTCGGAAATGAATCTGGATACCAAGAGCGCCGAAAAATTGCAATGTACCAATTACCTGCCGTTCCTCAACACGACCGATGTTCATTCTATAATCGGAACGCAATTTAGTACCTACGACATTGACGCTGAACAATCCGACAGCTTGCATAAATCCATCCAGCAGTTTTGGCTCTGGACAGCATGGCAGTATCGATACCAACAGTGGAATTTTAGTCTTACGACCGAAACATCATGGCGAAGCGATAAGCAGAATGCATATTCCACCATCGGTAATGAATGTATGATTCTTGCCTATATCGGATATGAATTGAATCCCGCATGGGATCTTATTTTTTTAGGGGGATATGAACAACGGCACATGGTGGAGAAGTAAGATATGCAACCGTTGTTTGGCTTGCAAGCACGATACCAGCCGTCCAGCAGGTTAAAACTGTTGTTCGGCGTACCGGTAGTTCTTGCAGCAGAATGGACCGCCTGTGAGAACACCGATATCGGTATGGAATTCTTGTATACCACGGAATCGCTGTGCTATATCCGCCAGCGTCTATCGAATTCCGTCAGCATCTCCGCCCAATACCATGGGTCTTTGAATAACTCCGATGCAACATATTTTGAAAACAGCATCTACCATCAGGATAATAATCATCAGATTACCTACAATAATATTACATTTCTTCAGCATCAGATTTTTGCAAGTATCGATTTAAAGTTATACAAAGATGTCGGATTCAGTATCGGTGCGGGATATAATCTTCGGAGCAACATGAGCTTATATAATAATACGAACAAAGTACTAGATGGAATAAAAAGCAGTGACAACTTTTTTATTAATTGCAGCCTGCAGTTTGTACGCTTACAGTAATTGACATGGCATGCATTCTTTGCCGATAGCCGAAAGAATTCTCTGGTCGTCGTGCAAGAATAAATTAATACTTATTTTTAATCCACCACCCCTCACTCCCCTCCTTAGCAAGGAGGGGATGAAAGGGGTGGTTACCAAATACTCATAACAATAGCATGCAATAATTATTCTTTAACAAAATGGAGTAAAGCACTACGCAACGCCGTCTCTGTGCGGGCAGCAGAGACGGCTGGTACACAAGGAAGTATTTATTTAGCAGGAGACGGCGGCGGTGTTTTGCCGTTTGGAAGCGAACGGATACCGCGAGACGAAAAAATTGACGCTGCTGAAGTAAAATGTTCATTCATGTTGTTTAGAACAACTGCCAATAATGTCATCAACCCTTTTTGAGATTGCAGCCAAATTTGGTGCGCGCGCTGTGGTCGCTTGTGCTGAACATATTCCCCCTCTAAGTTTCGCTGGCGAAAAGCAATCACGGGCGCATTACCGATTCCGTTGTTCGGTATCAAATATCGATTTACTTTAGTATCGGCACGATGTGTTCCTGTATCGGCAATCCAGGGACAATGACTTCGTTCGTTTCGGAAATATACACATCGATCTCGCTGCGAATGCCAAAATCGTTACGCAGGTAAATTCCAGGTTCGATAGAAAACGACGTGCGTGGAAGAAGAATGCGTTCGTCGTGCGTTTCGAGATTATCCATATTCGCGCCTGTGCCGTGCACTTCTTCTCCAATGGAATGTCCCGTGCGGTGAACAAAATATTCGCCGTATCCTTTTGCAGCGATAAAATTGCGTGCGGCATCATCCACCTGAAAGCCGGAAATTGTTTTTCCCCGCTTGAACGAATCGCGCACAAATTGCAATGCCGCGTCGCGTCCGCCTTTCACGATCTGAAACACCGTTTCATATTTTTCCGGAACGGATTCGCCGATAAAGCCCATCCACGTAATATCGGCATACGTGGAATGCGGCTCCTTTTTCTTCGCCCACAAATCGAGTAAGACCAAATCGCCTTTGTGCAGCGGCGAATGAATTTCCTTCGTGGGTTCATAATGCGGGTTCGCAGCATTGGCATTCACCGAACAATTCGGCGCATCGTCAGCAGTGATGCCGCGCCGTTCGAACTCCGAAACCATAAACTGCTGCACGTCGTACTCATGAATCGATGCACCGGCAAGAATATTTTTTTTGATGAAGCCGAACGCTGCATCGACGATTTCCCGCAGATGGTTTGCGCTTTCAAAGGCGCCGTTGCGCTGTTCGTCGCTCCACGTGGATTCAAAATGCTGGATAAGGTTTGCAGACGAAACAACTTCCACGCCACAGCTTCGTACTAATTCGATTGTTCCCGCATCCACCGTGGTAATATACGGAATGGCGCACCGGGAAGAATATTCCATTGCAACTTTTTTTGTACCTGCAAGTAACGTTGTCAATCCTTCTTCCAACGATTTCCAGCTGAGGTACACAATTTTATTTCCAGGCAATGTATCCAAATTCCATTCTTCGATGCGATGGACCAGCTTGCGCGGCTCGCCGTGTGCGGGAATAAAATAAAAGTAACGGCGCGTGCACATAATGTGCGGCGGCAAATCGAGAATGCGCGTGGCAAAGACATTGGAGTTGCGGAAGTTGTAGAACAGCCAGCCGTCCATCATTTCCTTTTGCAGCACCGCTTGAATATGTTGTATCATCTGCGGATAATTTTTTGATGCGTTCATTGTCTTCTCCTCGTTCATCTATGATCGACGACAAATAAAAAAGCCCATGGAAACTTCCACGGGCTTAATGTACATATTTCAACGGTCACTTTCCAGACTTCTCTACCGGCACTAATTCTTGTTCGCCGTCGGAGGATTCCGGAGTGGCAATCGGTTTGCGCCGGCCATTCTGCCGTTTGCGCATATATTTATTTTCCACCGGCAATTGTTCAACCGGCGCTTCTTCCACATCCGGATACGTATAGATTTCGTATTTGAAGTTGCGAAGAATAATGTCGTTGCCGTTTCTGCCGAGCACATATTGAGGCAGCAAAGGAATCTTTCCGCCGCCGCCCGGCGCATCAATGACATAATACGGAACCGCAAGACCGGAAGTATGCCCGCGCAGTTTGTCCATAATTTCCAGACCGACACGAACAGGCGTACGGAAATGATTCGTTCCTTTTGTCAGGTCCGCTTGATAAATATAATACGGGCGCACGCGCATCTTCAATAACTTGCGATGCAGTTCTAACATCACATCGGGATCATCGTTCACGCCTTTCATCAACACCGCTTGATTGCCGAGCGGAATCCCGGCATCGGCGAGCATACCGCAAGCGCGTTCTGCTTCCGGCGTACATTCCCACGGATGATTGAAATGCGTGTTGATGAAAATCGGATGATATTTTTTCAGCATCCGGCAGAGTTTGGTGGTAATGCGCTGCGGAAGAACGCACGGCATTTTTGTACCGAGACGAATAATTTCGACGTGCGGAATTTCCCGCAGTTCGGCAAGCACGCGCTCTAATGCATAATCTGTCACCATTAACGGATCGCCGCCGGAAATAATCACGTCGCGGATTTCCGGATGCTCGCTAATGTACTTAATGCCCTGCTGAATGTAGCGAGCATTAATTTTTGTCGAATCGCTCACCTTACGCTTCCGCGTGCAGAAGCGGCAATACATCGAGCACTGACTCGTGATGAGAAACAGCGCCCGGTCGGGATAGCGATGCGTAACACTCGGCACCGGACTATCGCCTTCTTCATTCAACGGATCCTCCGGAGCTTTTTCATCTTGAAGTTCAATGGCGTCGGGAATGCATTGCCGCCAGATCGGATCGCCCGGGTACCGGATTAAACTCATGTAATAGGGATTGATTCTGATATGGAAAAATTTATTGAGTTTGTCCGCAATGTCTTTCTCGAATCCGAATCGTTCAACAAGGTCTTTACCGCTGTCAACGCTTTGCCTGAGCATTTCTTGCCAGAGTTCCATAACGTGCTCTCTTTTCTCCTTAGAGATATTTAGTATAGATCATCAGATCGTCGCCCGGCATATAATAATTTTTAATGCGTGCGGATTCTGTGTACTGATTTTTTAGATAAAAATTTCGTGTCGGCTGGTACTTCGGCTGCGATGATGTTTCTGCAACAATCAGCGTGCCGTTCATCGACTTCACCAGAACTTCACAATGCTGCAACAATGTTGTGCCGAATTGTTTTCCATGATATTGCGGATGAACGGCGATCCAATATAAATCAAATGTGGATTGTGTCATCGGCGTCGGCCCGACACAATAATATCCGACCACATGTTCATCTTCATCAATTCCGGAATATAAAATATAATCTTTTTGATTGGGTTCGGCAGCAGCGACATCCATCAACTCCACCGCAACATCCACTTCATCGTTTCGAAATACTCCGGTGGCTTCCACCAATTCTGTAATGGCATCAATATCACGAGGGTCAAATTTTCGGATCGTCAGCATGTTACTTTGCACGCGCCAACGCGTGTTCAACAATTTTCGCGATCATCTCTTCAAACGTCATACCGGCGGTCCGGGCAGAACGCGCGAATCCTGCATCGCGTGAAATATCCGGATTCGGATTGACTTCCAGCACATACGGAACGCCATCTGCACTCAACCGCATATCGACGCGCGCATAATCTCGAATTTCCATCAAGCAGTACGCTTTCACGGCAATTTCACGTACGCGTTGTTCGATGATGGAATCTAATTGAGCCGGACATGTTCCCACCGTTCCGACATACTCCGGCGTTCCTTCCATCCATTTTGCATTGTACGTAACAATTTTGGGATAGTCGGCAGGAAGTTTAGAAAAATCGATTTCGGATATCGGCAGCGGCTCGGGCGGATTATTTCCCATGATCGCGACATTCAATTCGCGTCCTTCAATATATTCTTCGACTAAGGCAGGTTGAGAATACGTGTTAATGACGTACGCTGCACGTTCTTTCAACGAAGAAAAATCTTTTACCACCGACGAGTTTTCAATTCCGAGACTCGCATCTTCTCGTGACGGTTTCACAAACAACGGAAATCGCAATCGAAGATCATCTAAATTCAACTCGTCGGCATTCCGCACCAACAAATGTTTCGCCGTAGGAATTCCATGATAGCCCAGCAATTCTTTCGTGCGCACTTTATTCAAACATGTTCCCAGCGCAAGCGTTGCCGCGCCTGTGTAGTTGACGCCTATCAACTCATACACGCCTGCAACATGCATTTCATGAATTGCCTGCCCTTTGAGCGATTCGCAAAGATTGAAGACCACATCCGGCTTCTCATCTTCTAAAAATTTTACCAATCGTTTAATATCGCCATCAATATTAAAGAGCGACGTGCAAAATCCCTGGTGCTGCAATGCTTTTTCGACATGTTCGCGTTCTTCCATCACGCCGACTTCCGAAAGATCGACTGCTGCGGATTGCAATGTGGCTACCACTTCCGAATGAGAAGACATCGCGCCCAAATTGCTTCCTTGCGAAATAAACTGCCGCCCGCTCTTCGTTGCGACGACGGGTTCATTAAAAATAACGGCGACGTGAGCTCTGGGTGCCATAAATCAGTTTGATAAATTGTGCCGCTCGATTGCGGCGTTAAGAACTTCGTTCAACATTGAATCATAATCTAATCCTGCCGCTCTGGCAGCTTGTGGAAAACACGAATGCTCCTCCGGATTCGGCAGTATTCCCGGCAATGGGTTCAATTCCAGGACATTGGGATTTCCCTCTCGATCCAACCGTATGTCAATTCGGCACCAGTCACGACAGTGCAAAACTCGGAAAGTATCTAAACAGATTTTTTCGATCTTTTTTTGCAATTCCAGATTAATTTTTGCCGGACATTCATGCACATCGATGGGATTTTCCGTCGTGTCCCAAATCCATTTTGCTTCGTATGAATAAATAGGATTGACGCCTTGGGGCAGCGAGTCAAAACAAATTTCGACGATCGGCAGCACGCGCACATTCTGTCCATTGCCGATTAGTGCCACGGTAAATTCTCGTCCTTCTAAAAATTGTTCTACTAACGCCGGCTGTTTGTACTCTTCTAAAACTTTTTTTATTTGTGTTTCTAATGCTGCCGATGTCCGCACCACCGAGGCATCGAAAATTCCCTTGCTCGATCCTTCATACAACGGTTTCACAATGCATGGAAGTGAAAACGAAAGATGATCGAGTTGCAATAACGAATCGACGACATGAAAGGCGGGAGTAGGAATGTGATAGTAGGATAAAATTTCCTTGGCGCGAGATTTATCGAGGCAAATTCCCAGCGTGAGCGGATCAGAACCGGAGTACGGAATCCCGAGCATCTCGAGCATCGCGGGAATTTGCGCTTCACGCGATGGTCCGCGGAACCCTTCGGCAATATTGAAGACAATATCTGGCTGAAGCGCGAGAAGTTTTCCGTATGCTTCTTCGTCGGCTTCGATAAGAGAAACGCTGTGATGTTTTTCAAGCGCCGTCTTCACGGCAAGAATGGTTTCTTCCGTATCCCATTCTGCGTATGTGTCTGCTGTTGTCTTCTGAAGTTCCGCTGTTGCGATCGTATGATCATTCCCGTTTCGTTTATCGGGATCGCTTTCACGTGCAGAACGTTCTTCACTGTTTTCTTTTTTCATGTTGAAGACAAGAGCAACATTCAATCGCTGTCTCAAGCGAGAATTTTACCTTTCCACTGTTCAACAGATTTGCTGCATGCTTTCAATGAACTTATGCGCTATACAAATATAACGCTTTATACTTCGTTGTCAAGTTTTTCGCGCGCGTTTTGAAATATTTTTGCAGAGGATGAAAAATATTTTTTCTCGCCATGCAGAGAAGAAAATTATTTTTTTCTTCAGCTGATCGCTCCGAGTTCAATCATCGAACGAAATTGTTTTTCGAAATGCTCGCGAATATTTTTGTTGGAGGGCAAACGAAGATGCGGGTCATGCTCGATCAACGTAAATGCTTCACGCCGCGCAAGCGCAACGAGTTCTGCATCATCGACAAGATGGGCAATACGCAGTTCGGGAAGTCCGCTTTGCTTCGTGCCGAAAAATTCTCCGGGCCCGCGCAGCTTCAAATCGATTTCGGCAATTTGAAATCCATCCGTCGTTGCAGTCATCGCTTCCAATCGTTTTCGTGATATTTCTTTTTCATCTTGCATATCGAGTTCGTCATTTTTTTTATGATGTTTTTCAAACCATCCCACATTCGAAATCAGAATGCAATACGATTGTTCTGCACCGCGCCCGACACGCCCGCGCAATTGATGCAGTTGTGCAAGCCCGAATCGCCCTGCATTTTCGATCATCATGATCGTTGCATTCGGTACATCGATGCCGACTTCGATCACCGTCGTTGAAACAAGAATTTGAATTTCGTTCGATTTAAATTGACGCATGACGGCATCTTTTTCTTCAGGTTTCATTCTGCCATGCAGCAAACCGAGTTTGCAATCCGGAAAGATTTCTTTTTGCAATCGTTCGTATTCTATCGTCGCCGCTTTCAAATCCATTTTTTCAGATTCTTCAATCAACGGAAACACAATGTATGCCTGCCTTCCGTGCGCAATTTCTTCTTTTACGAATTCAAAGACGCGAAGTTTTTGCTGCTCGGTCCGGATCGCCGTGCGAATCGGTTTTCTGTTGGCCGGCATTTCGTTGATAACAGAAACTTCCAGATCGCCGTACACCGTCATTGCCAGCGTACGCGGAATGGGCGTCGCCGTCATCACCAACACATCGGGATTGATGCCTTTTTGCCGCAGCACAGCACGCTGCATCACGCCGAAGCGGTGTTGTTCATCGATAATGATAAAGCCGAGCTTGGCAAACTCCACCTGCCCTTCCACTAAGGCGTGCGTGCCCACGACAATATTTGCCGAGCCGCTTCTGATATCTTCCAGAATATCTTCGCGCAATTTTTTCTTTTGCCCGCCGATAAGCAAGCGAATAGTCACCGGCATATCGCGGAGTAACGTCGTCAATGTTTGATAATGCTGCTCCGCTAAAATCTCTGTCGGCGCCATAAACGCCACCTGCAATCCGTTATCCACCGCAACTAAAGCTGAAAGCAATGCAACAATGGTTTTACCGCTACCGACATCGCCCTGCAGCAATCGATTCATCGGGCACGCTGATTTTAAATCATTCGTAATTTCATTCACAACACGTTTTTGCGCAGATGTGAGTTCGAATGGTAACGATTTCACAAGCGCTGTTATAAAACTGCTTTTTACGTTATAACTAAATCCGCGCACCTGTTGCTGACGATGATATTTGCGAAGGACAATCATCAGTTCAAGAAAAAATAATTCATCAAATTTCAATCGGTGGCGCGCCTGCTCAAGATCTTGCAGGTGCTGCGGAAAATGAATGGATCGAATTGCAAACGGCAGATCGCAGAATTTGTTGCGCTGAAGAATTTCTAACGAAAGTATTTCCGTGATGGTCGATAAATGTTTGTCCACCGCATTGCGAATAATGCGCCGGAATCCGCGGCTATCCAATCCGACGCGCTCCAATGCCTCGCCGGAAGAATATTTCGGAATAATGCCGCCCGTGTTGAACAGCTTGCTCCAGTCCGGCTCATCTGCTTCGACACTTTTCAAACGGTCGAATTGCGGATGAATAAATTGCGGACGATCTAAATTATCGAACGAGGGCACTGCAGAAAGCGCAAGCAGCTCTCCGACTTCAAACGCATCCTTCAGCCATTGAAACCCTTCAAACCAAATGCACGAAAGAAATCCGCTTGCATCTTTTACAGTGAGAAGAAACAGCAATCGCTTCGTTCGCCTCGAACGCCTTGCTTCCACGCGAAACACTTCCGCAACGATGGTCACCAGTTCGCTGCGCTCCGCATACTGGCGGAGATTGGCGATGGGGACAATTTGACTTCGGTCTAAATACCCGCGTGGAAAATAATACAGCAAATCATGAATGGAATGAATATCCATCTGCGCCAGCGCTTCCGACCGCTTGGGCCCGACGCCTTTGACATATTGAAGCTCCGTGTGTGCAGATGATGGCACGATTGTTTTTGTTCTTCCGTTTATACGTATGTGTGATAGAAAATAGAGAATGGATTGCCGAAATTCAATGCCGGCGCAAGAACAAATGAAGGATACTTTCTCAACTCTCCTCATTGCACTTCGACGAAAAAATTTTTATCTTATAGAAGCAATGCACCCATAGCTCAATTGGATAGAGCGGCAGCCTACGGAGCTGTAGGTTGGGGGTTCGACTCCCTCTGGGTGCACAACGTGAGAATACCGATGCAGGAATATTCTGTATATGTTCTCCAAAGTTTAAAAGACCATCGACACTACGTTGATCTTTCTCAAAATCCTCCAAAACGTTTGCAGCAACATAACGCCGGTAAAGTATTTTCAACAAAGTCACGCCGTCCACTCATTCTCATCTATTCTGAAAAAATTGGTTCGCTGCAAAATGCGCGTAAGAGAGAATTGTATTTAAAATCTGGAGCGGGTCGGAGATTCCTTAATTCAATCTTGCAGAAAAATAAAGATGGTGGGGGTTCCCTGCCCGACTGCTGACGCCCGCCAGAATGCGAAGCGGGCTGGTAGTCATGCAGGCGGGGACTCCCTCTGGGTGCACAAACCAAAAAGCAGAAACGTGAGTTGCTGCTTTTTTATTTTGTGCCCTATCAAAATGTATTTTTCATATTCCTTACTCTCTCTCCTTTTTTAGAAAATTACGC
>DATKMP010000305.1:0-4663 GCA_035541775.1 Bacteroidota bacterium
TCAAGAATTTTATCGATGTCCGATTTTATTTTTTCTGTGGGGGAATATCGTTGTTGGCGTACCGATAGTGTTGAAGTAGAAGCGCAACCCCAAAGTCCGATGCAAAACGCAAAAATGATGACCGCTTGTTTCATAAAGAAGTAATGTACTGAAAAATGTTGCTTGAAAACATGAAATATGCAAAATATGGATGCGAAGGCGTTACCTTGCTATCTCTTTGAAAAATGGGTATATTGAACAAAACTATACGCTATCAAACGAGTACATTCATGCTGCAATTTTTTAAACAATTATTCGGGTCGAAACATGAACGCGATACAGAAGCTTTGCTTCCGTTAGTCGATGAAATTAACGAACAGGTCGCTGTTCTCACATCGCTGTCGGAGGAAGAGTTAAAAGCGAAGACTAGTGAATTTAAATCTCGCATCGGCGAACGAACGGCTGAAACATCGGCGGAAATTGAAAATCTGCGAACAGCATTGAAGGGATCTACATCGTTCGACGAACACGAATCGATGTATTTGCAATTAGAAGAACTCAATAAAAAATTAGATAGTGAAATCGAAGAGGCGCTGAACAATCTTTTACCGGAAGCATTTGCCGTTGTGAAAGAAACCTGTCGCCGGCTGCTCGGACAGTCATGGGATGTTGCCGGTAATAAAATTGTCTGGGATATGGTGCCGTTCGATGTGCAGCTGATGGGTGGAATCGTGCTGCATCAGGGAAAAATTGCAGAGATGGCGACGGGCGAAGGCAAAACGCTTGTTGCAACGTTGCCGACATATTTGAATGCCCTCAGCGGAAGAGGCGTTCACATCGTTACCGTCAACGACTATCTCGCATTGCGCGACAGCCAATGGATGGGAAAAATATTTGAATATCTGGGATTGACGGTTTCATGTATTCTATCCAATATGGATCCACATCAGCGGCGCATGCATTATGCCGCAGATATTACTTATGGCACAAACAATGAATTCGGGTTCGATTATTTGCGCGACAATATGGTGGTGCAGGCGGATGAAATGGTGCAGCGTCCGTTCAACTACGCGATTGTCGATGAAGTCGATTCTGTACTGGTGGACGAAGCGCGAACGCCGTTGATCATCAGCGGGCCGGTTGCTTCGGAAGATCATAAGTTTGATGAAATGAAACCGTATGTCGATCGATTGGTGAAAGCACAAACAAATCTTGTCGCTAAAATCACTGCCGATGCGGAATCGTTGCTGGAATTAAATAAAACGGACGAAGCGGGAATTTTAATTTTACGTGCCAATCATGGATTGCCGAAAAATAAAAAGCTGCTCAAAATTCTTGCGGAACCATCGAATAAAACGTTGATGCAAAAAACCGAACGAGATTTTATGCAGGATAACAGTTCCCGAATGCATGAGATCGATGACGAACTGTATTTCAGCATCGACGAAAAATCTCATCTGATCGATCTTACGGAAAAGGGAAGGGAATTTCTTGCTCAGGCATACCCGGGGAACAATAAAGAATTGTTCGTCATTCCCGATATCAGCACGGAACTGAGCGCAGTGGAAGGCGATGCCGCTGTATCGTTCGAAGAAAAACAAAAACGAAAAGACGATATTAATAAACTCTATGCGGATCGCAGCGATCGCATTCATACCATCTTGCAGCTTCTCAAAGCGTATGCGTTGTATGAAAAAGACGTAGAATACGTTGTCTCCGAAGATGGCAAAATTATGATCGTCGATGAATTTACGGGGCGTTTGCTTTCGGGCAGACGGTATTCGGAAGGATTGCATCAAGCCATCGAAGCAAAAGAGGGCGTGAAGGTTGAACGCGATACGCAGACCCTTGCAACCGTCACGCTGCAAAATTATTTCCGCATGTATAAAAAACTTGCCGGTATGACGGGAACGGCGGAAACCGAAGCGGCAGAATTTTTTGATATTTATAAATTGGACGTGGTGGTTATTCCTACCAATCGCCCGATGAATCGCGACGATCAAGACGATCAAGTGTATAAAACGAAACGTGAAAAATATAATGCTGTCCTTGATGAAATAGAAAAGCTTCGCGCCAAGCAACAACCGGTTCTTGTCGGAACGACCAACGTTGAAGTTTCGGAAACCATCAGCCGCATGCTCAAACGGCGCGGTATTCCGCACAATGTGTTGAATGCAAAACAGCATCAGCGCGAAGCCGAAGTTGTTGCCCATGCAGGATTGCCAGGCGCTGTGACGATTTCGACCAATATGGCAGGACGTGGAACCGATATCAAACTTGGACCCGGCGTCAAAGACGTCGGCGGATTGTATATCATTGGAACCGAACGACACGAAGCGCGCCGTATCGACCGGCAGTTACGCGGACGGTCAGGACGTCAGGGCGACCCCGGTGCGTCTCGATTTTATCTTTCGCTGGAAGACGATTTAATGCGCTTGTTCGGCAGCGAACGTATTGCACGCATTATGGAACGAATGGGATTGGAAGAAGGCGAAGTCATCCAACATCCCATGATTACGCGCTCGGTCGAACGTGCGCAGAAAAAAGTTGAAGAAAATAATTACGGCATTCGTAAACGCCTGCTGGAATACGACAACGTGATGAATCAGCAGCGCGAAGTGATTTATGCGCGCCGCCGCCATGCGTTGATGGGCGAGCATTTACGCGATGATATTTTTGATATGCTGCGCGACTCGATTGATAAAATCGTAGAGGCACATTATTCCGAAGGCGATATTGAAGGATTGAAAAATGAAATTCGCGCTAAGTTTCTCATCGATCCAAATTTTACGCCCGAACAATTTGAAAAATGGGGCGAACAAGGCCTTGCCGATGAATTGACGAAATCCGCTCGAGATTTTTATCTGCGCAAAGAGCAGCAAATCGGCGCCGAGTTGATGTCCACCCTCGAAAAAATGGCGATGCTGCAAGTAATCGATGCAAAGTGGCGCGACCACCTTCGCGAAATGGATGATTTGAAAGAAGGCATTCATCTTCGCGGGTATGGACAGCGCGATCCGCTGGTGGAATATAAAACCGAATCCTTCAAAATGTTTATGGAGTTAATGGACCTAATTTCCAGCGATGTGCTCGATATGGTGTTCAAACTTTATCCGGAACGTCCGGAGCAATTACCGTCGCAGCGCATGCGCCGGCCGGTGCAAATGGTGCTTTCGCACGATTCAGCCGATGGAGCCGGCTTTGCTCCGAACAAAGAAGCAGTATCGTTTTCCGAAACTCCCCGCCGCGCGCAACAACCGCAGCCGGGAAAAACAGTGCAGCAAATTCGTGCTGAGCCCAAAGTCGGTAGAAACGATCCGTGCCCTTGCGGCAGTGGGAAAAAATTTAAAAATTGCCATGGTGCTTCGTAGTAATGAAAAGGAATCTTCGCTTATGAAAAAAATAGAAGCCATTATTCGCCCTCACAAGATAGACGATTTGCGTGAAGCGTTTTCGGAAATTGGCGTGCGCGGCATGACGATTACTGAAGTCAAAGGATATGGAAGGCAAAAGGGCCACACCGAAGTGTATCGCGGCGCAGAATATAAAGTGGATTTTTTGCCAAAGGTCAAAGTCGAAGTTGTCGTAAAGGACGAAACGGTCGATTCGGTTCTTTCTACCATCGTCAAAGTTGCCCGCACGGGGCAGGTGGGTGATGGAAAAATTTTTATTTCACCCGTAGAGGATGTGGTTCGTATTCGCACCGAAGAATCCGGCGAAGACGCACTTTGATATCCTAAAAAGAGAGAATAGTACCGAGCGTTCCAATAGTTGGAACGCTTTTTTGTCTTATGCAAAATGAAACAACAACACATAAAGCCGGCTACGTAGCAATTGTCGGAGAACCGAACGTTGGAAAATCGACGCTCTTGAATTCTATTCTCGGGCAAAAACTTTCCATCGTGACGAACAAACCCCAAACAACACGACAGCGTGTTCTTGGAATTTATAATGAAGAACATGCACAGATCGTATTCTTAGATACGCCCGGGTTGCTTCAACCCAAATACCGTCTGCATCAGGAAATGGTAAAACATGCAGAAATGGCTTTGAGGGATGCTGACATCATTCTTGTCGTAACGGAAATTTCACACGGCACGGAATTACCACCGCAGGTTACTGATCGGCTGTTTTCTGCCAATCAAGAAAAACCGATTCTGCTTGTCATCAATAAAGTCGATACGATTTATAAACCGGAAATTCTGCCGGTGCTCGACGCGTTTCTGAAAATGAATAAGTTCAAAGAAGTGATTCCTCTTTCAGCCTTGAAGAACGACAACATCGACGATCTTCTCGAAACGCTCGTTGGCTATTTGCCGGAGCATGAACCGTTTTATCCGAAAGATATTTTAAGTGAACAGCCGGAACGGTTCTTTGTTGCAGAATTTATCCGCGAAAAAATATTTGAACGATATCGCGAAGAAATTCCCTATTCCACAGCCGTGGAGATACGGGAATTTAAAGAGCGCGAAGCGGGGAAATCCTTTATCAGCGCCGATATTTTTGTGGAACGTGATTCGCAAAAAGGAATTCTCATCGGGAAAAAGGGAGAAGCACTCAAAGAAATTGGGCAGGAAGCGCGCGTGGCTATCGAAGCATTCATTCAACGCGCAGTGTATTTGGAATTGCATGTAAAAGTCCGCGATAGCTGGCGCGAGAACGAACAGATGCTCCGCCGCTTCGG
>DATKMP010000306.1:0-18660 GCA_035541775.1 Bacteroidota bacterium
GAAGGGCACTTCGGCGCACAGGATGGCGTCGGTTCGACGGCAGATAATTTGAAAGCAGCCATCGCTGGTGAAACCTACGAGTTCACTCACATGTATCCTCCGATGGCAGAACAAGCGAATGCGGATAATCATAAAGCAAAACGCATGTTCAACTACGCGCTCAAGGTCGAAGCAGTGCATGCACAATTATATAAACTGGCGCTCCAAGCTGTTGAACAAGGAAAAGATTTAGACGTAAGCGAAATATATATTTGCCCTGTGTGCGGCAATATCGAGTTCGGCAAGCCGACAGAAAATTGCAGCGTGTGCGGCCTGCCTGCGGCTAAATTTATTAAGCTGTAAATTCATGATATCAGCAAGAGTGTGTCGTTTTCCGAACGGCACACTCTCGGATTTTTTGTGAAGGACGGCCATGAAGGCCATTGCAATAAATTATTCCTCGGATCACAAGAACCAAAAAAAATTTTTTCACGGCCTCGTTCATTATCGAAGCATTATTTTTTTATTCCATTCTCAATCTCCAGAGATTTACTTCCTTATACCAAACCTCTGTGCAACGCAATTTCTTTATGTCGCCTTTATCGTTTATAAGATATATTTCCTATTTCTTGGGATATTTTTGCACGATGGAACATTTTTGTTGAATAAGTCAACTATTTCTACTTATTTAAAACTGGCATAGCGCTTGTCAAAGCCATTGAGACTGTGTCAGAACTTTTAGTTTTTGTTTTTCAGTATCAAAACAAGAACGAACGTCATCAATGTCCGACGTTAGTTTATTTTTGTCGAAGTCTCCATCGGAACAAAAAAAGTCGCGTATGAAAATTGTCAATCAACTTGGATTTCGATTGTTTCTCGGCATCACAGTCATTATGCTGATCGGTACTGCTATCTTCGTCACGATCGTTGTCGATTGGCAAACGCAGCAGTATGTAGATTCCGCCACACGCTTTGCATCCGATATGAGCGACGTCATCGCGCACTCCACACGGTACAGTATGATGCTCAATCGTCAGGAAGACATTTATCAAATCATCAAAACCATCGGCAGTGAACCGCGCATCGAAGGCATCCGTATCTATAACAAAAAAGGCG
This sequence comes from Bacteroidota bacterium, assembly GCA_035541775.1. Classification (GTDB taxonomy): domain Bacteria; phylum Bacteroidota; class Ignavibacteria; order UBA10030; family UBA10030; genus DATKMP01. Next base: position 1,096 of record DATKMP010000306.1, read on the forward strand.
TGGTGACATATTCGACCATGGAAAACGAAGTCAATAAAAATGTCAATATGAGCGCGGAAGCATGCACCGGTTGCCACGGCAGCGGCAAGCCGACTCCCAAAGATACCACAACACTGACCCGAATTTTTCCATCACCGAAAGGATACCGCGTGATGGGAATCATCACGCCGATTCGCAACGATAAAACATGTTCCACGGCAAGCTGCCACGCACACGAAGCGTCGCAAACGGTTCTGGGAATTTTGGATGTGATGATTCCTTTGCAAGATGTTGACCGCCATGTTGCCGCCGTGCGCAACACACAAATTGTTTCCGCAATTCTTCTTGTCGTTGCACTGATTGGATTCGTTCTTACGTTCGTCCGGAAAACGGTCAGCGTTCCTGTTCACAAATTGGCGCTCGGCACTCAAGAAATCGTGAAAGGAAATCTCCAGCACCACATCGATATTGCGACCAAAGATGAAATCGGCGGTCTTGCAACTTCTTTCAACCGCATGACGGAAGAGTTGAAACGCGCACATGAAGAATTGACTGCATGGGGAAACAATTTAGAACAGCGTGTCGCACAAAAAACCGAAGAACTGCGCCGTGCCCAGGCGCACATGGTGCATGTCGAAAAAATGGTCTCGCTCGGAACACTGGCGGCCACGGTCGCGCACGAATTGAACAATCCGTTGGAAGGCGTGTTGACGTACGCAAAACTTCTCCGCAGGAAATTACAAAACGGCACGCCATCCGCCGAAGAAGCGCAGGAAATGATTTCCGAATTGACGATGATCGCCGATGAGACCACCCGCTGTGGCAACATCGTTAAAAATTTATTGTTGTTCTCGCGTGAAAAAGTCGGAGAATTCAACGATGCCGACCTGCGTGCCATCATCGAACAGAGCATCAAACTCATCGGCCATCATTTTCAAATGCACAACATTCAACTGGAACTTGAGCTCGGCGATCAACCTGCTATCGTGTACTGCGACGCGCATCAATTAGAAGAAGCGCTGCTGGCGATGGAGATCAATGCGGTGGAAGCAATGCCCAACAGCGGTACATTCCGCATCGCGGTCCGCGACCTTCCGTCTTTGAAGGCGGTCGAAATTTGCATCAGCGATACCGGCACGGGAATTACGGAAGAAGATTTACCGCACATCTTCGAACCGTTCTTCACCACCAAAAAAGACGGCAAAGGAACCGGACTCGGCCTTTCCGTTGTTTATGGCATTATCGAACGACATCGTGGAAATATTTCTGTCGAATCCACGGCAGCGGGCGGCACAACATTTACGATTCTCATTCCCAAGCATCATGAACAGACGATTTCGGAAAACTAAATTCTATCAGTGTGAGGCATACTATGGCTGAAAAAAAATCTGCACCGCATAGCATTTTAATTGTGGACGATGAAAAAATTGTCCGCGATTCACTCACCAAGTGGTTCAAGCAAGACGGCTATCGCGTCGAAGCGGCCGAAGACGCCACGCATGCGTTGAAGTTGATGGCGGAAGGTCCGTGGGAAGTTATTTTACTGGATATTAAAATGCCGGGCATCAGCGGATTAGAATTGCAAAAGCGATTGGTCGAACTCGACAAAGCCGCTGCTATTATCATGATCACTGCATTCGCATCCGTCGAAAGCGCGGTGCAGGCGTTAAAAGAAGGCGCATTCGATTACGTCACCAAACCGATCGATCCCGACCATCTCTCGCATCTTGTCGCCAATGCGTTGAAGCAGCGAACGTTGGAAGAGGAAAATATCAAGCTGCGCGAGCACATTTCCGATGTGTCGAAAACCAGCGACATTGTCGGCGAGAGCCAGCAACTTAAAAAAGTTCTTGAGATGGCAAAGAATGTCGCCCAGACCGATACAACCGTGATGCTGCGCGGCGAAAGCGGTACCGGGAAAGAATTAATCGCACGCGCCATTCATGCCAACAGTTCGCGGCGCTATTTTCCCATCATCGCCGTTAATTGCGGCGCCGTTGCAGAAAGTTTATTGGAAAGCGAATTGTTTGGGCATGAAAAAGGCGCATTCACCGGCGCGCAGTACCGCCGCAAAGGAAAATTTGAACTTGCAGACGGCGGCACGATTTTTTTAGATGAAGTCGGAACGATCAGCCAGAAAATGCAAATCCAGTTGCTACGCGTCATCGAATCCAAACAATTTTCTCGCGTGGGCGGCAACGATGTCATCAGCAGCGATTTCCGTGTCATCTGCGCCACGAACGGCGACCTGGAAGCAGCGGTGAAACAAGGAATATTCCGGGAAGATTTATATTACCGGCTTAACGTCTTTTCAATTTTCATTCCGCCCTTGCGCGAACGGCGTTACGATATTCCGCTGCTCGCACAATATTTCGTCCACAAATACGCTGCCATGATGCACAAACAAGTGAACGAGATCAGCGCTGCGGCATTAGATATCTTAGTTCAGTATCACTGGCCCGGCAACGTTCGCGAATTGGAAAATGTTATTGAACGTGCGATGGTGCTCGCAACACCTTCAGCAATCCAGCAATCGGATTTGCCATTCCAACTCGCACCGAATGTACAGAGTGCGTACGGCGAATCGCTTTCCGCCATGGAACGTGCCCACATTGAATCGATTCTCTTGAAAAACAATTGGAACATTTCGCGTTCGGCGGAAATTTTAGAAATCGACCGTGTGACACTCTATAATAAAATTTCCAAATACGGTTTGAAGAAACCGTAACCCATGTCGTCCATTCTCATCGTTCCGATCCGGCCAGTGGATCATGCAGAACTCGCGTCGCTTGCCGGACCGTTAGAAGCATCATTCCACCTTCCCGCTGCTATCGAGGAAAGGAATTATCTTGATCCTTCCTTTGCATTGGATTCCTATCGCAGCCAGTTTAATTCTACCGCAATTATCGTCAAACTGCTGGAACGCTTTCCGCACTTCGACGGAAAAATTCTCGGCATCACCGCCGTGGATTTATTCGTCCCTGTTCTCACCTATGTCTTCGGCGAAGCGCAGCTTGACGGCAAAGCAGCCGTTGTTTCCACATTTCGCTTGCGGGAAGAATTCTTTGGTTTAGATGCCGATCCGAAGTTAGAACGAACGCGCCTGCTCAAAGAAGCCATTCACGAATTAGGACACACCTTCGGGCTTATTCACTGCCGCAACTACGATTGCGTTATGCACTCTTCGACATCGGTCGAAGAAGTCGATTTGAAACCCACGGATTTTTGCGAAGACTGCCGCAAACAATTCGTGCATGCAGATTAGTTGCGCCTCTCCCGTTCACCTACCATGCGTTTATTCTTGAGCGAAGTTTTTAAAGCTAGCTTCGTTGGAACAATAAGGGGCATTCATTCGTTTTTAGTATAAACGCAGCAATTGATCTTTATCATTTGATATTTAACAAAGATTCCATTTCTTGAAAGAAGAGTGAAAGGAATAATTTGATGCATAGGCCAAGAAAAAATAAAATTGTTATCATCACCATACTGATGCTGGTATTGTCTTCCAATTTATGGCCGCAGTCTTCGAACAATGCAGCCGGATATCCAATCGACGGCTCGCATCTTCTCCGGAAAGAGGGACGGCTCTTGCATGCGTATGAACAGCTTCATCCGGATATCATTTTACAGCGCACAGCGCTCCGCAAAACAACGGCAGGACCATGGGGATTTACTACGGGATCGACGCATTCATGGTATGCAACAGATATGTCCGATCCCAATAATAATTTTGAATATCTCGTTTCTTCCACATGCCGTGCTGTCGGCAACAATTGCTATATTTTTGTCGAAGATTCCAGTTGGGCGAACGGCCGTGTGAATCAAACGGTGGTGGATTCTATTCAGCATGCATTCGATTTCCGAACGCCGGCAAATCCTTCTGAAGGAATTTTCCAGATGGATACTTCCACCTTTGGTAATCCGCCGGATGTGGACAACGATCCGAAGATTATTATTCTGATCTTAAATATTCGAGACGGTTATACTCCGGGCGGCGGATATGTTGCCGGATATTTTTACGACATCAACGAGTACCCAACTTCAGAGGTGCAGGCCGTCCTTGGAGCCAAACGTTTTTCCAACGATGCAGAAATATATTACTTAGACTGCAATCCGGCGAATCTCACAACTCCAGCCGGTTTCACCGATGCATGTTCTACGACCGCGCATGAATTTCAGCACATGATTCATTTTAATTATACCGCTTTCATTAACTATAATTATAATGTCACGCATTCATCATTTATTAACGAAGGATGTTCCGTGCTTGCTGAAGTCAATTGCGGATATGCTATTTATGACCAGCGCTTGTATGACGGCGAAACAGATCATTATTTGTTCGATTGGCGAACAGACAGCATCAATGTGGTGAGCAAAGATTATTCGCGCGCCGCACGATATTTTACGTATATGCGCGATCAAATCGGCATCGGCGTTTTCAAAAAAATTGTTTCCAGTATTTATGACAGCGTCACTTGCATCAACGATGCGTTGACAAGAGACAAAAGTTCGCATCGCTTTGGCGATTTACTGCCCGATTGGTTCATCGCCAACATTCTGAATGACACTACCGTCAATCCGCTTTACGGATACCGGTATGCCGGGTTAGCCAGCGTTTCAACGACAACGTTTAGTACGCCGTATAATTCTGCAAATAATATTTCCATCGAACGTTACGCCTCGAAGTATTATACGGTAAGCGGCGGAAATCATCTTAACGCAACCTTTGCCACAAAATTTCCCACCTTATGCGTGCAGGCCGTGGAAACAGGATCGAGCGGCAGCCGTGTTGTTCCGGTTCCAACCAACAAACAATTTTCAGAACCATTATACGGCACAACGTATTCCTCGATCAACTTCATTGTCTATGATTCGTCCGGTACGAGTATTGACACAGTTTCGTTCACAATGTCCGGAGATTCCACAGCGACACAGGTTGCCGCGGCTTCTTCCCTTCCCTTGCAGTACGGATTGAATCAAAATTATCCCAATCCATTCAATCCTTCAACGGTTATTCGTTACTCGTTGCCCGTTGCAAGCAACGTATCGTTAAAAGTGTACGACATCTTGGGGCATGAAATTGCAACCTTGGTCAGTCAAAAAATACCGGCGGGAGTTCATTCCGTTTTCTTCGATGGTTCTCATGTTGCAAGCGGCGTGTACTTTTATCGCATCACGGCAGACCGCTTTACCGAAACAAGAAAGTTCGTTCTGTTGAAGTGAACTGATGTGACCGCCACTCTTTCTCCTTCCATGCAAAGCGAGTGGCGGCCACCAGTACCTAAGAAGGTGTTGTCGTAAAAAAATTGCGGCAAAGAATTTTTCTTATCCCGGGCTAACCGCCCGGGTTTTCAATTGTCGTTTTCCGCTTAAAATCAGCATCACAATTTCTCTTTGACTCTCCATCTTCGTTTTCAGCAAAATTTCGTGTAGTAAAAATATGACATGAAATCCGTTAAAATTACTACAGACAACGATTCAGAGATCTCGTACATTCGATCAATCGATTTTATAAACGATTGAAGCACCGGACGCGAAAAATGTCTGTGTGCAGAAAGATGTGATCATTCAATTTGAAAGAATGACATCGAGAAAGCAATGAACGTCGCAATCGTTACAACCATTCTTACCGTGGTCGGCTCTCTTATCGCTTTCCTGTATCAACAATGGGATGACGATACAACCATCGATCGACCTTCAAAAAATTTTCAACTGCAATTCGAACTCAACTCAAGCGTCCATCATATCATCCATTAACACCAGGAGGTCGTTATGCATCCGTTCATTTGGTTTTGGTTTTCTGTTGCAACGTTTGTACTGCTCATCATGTTCTTTGATATCAAATGTTCTCTTTTGCGGGATACCAGCACCGCCCAGCATAAGCCGTACAGTTTTGCGCGTATTCAGCTTGCGTGGTGGACGGTCATCATCTTTTCGTCGCTTATCGCCATCCTGACCTTGAAAGCCGGCATGCCCACGTTCGATTCCTCGATTCTCGTGCTGCTCGGCATCAGCTCTGCCACCACCGCTGCTGCGCGCGTGATCGATGTTGCCGATCAGCAAAACACGAACATCGTTCGCAATCAAAATGGCGAAAGTGAAAACTTCCTGTTAGATATTTTATCGGACAATAACGGCGTGAGCATGCACCGTTTCCAGACCGTCGTACTTAATATCATCTTCGGCGTCTGGTTCGCCTGCTCTATGCTGGACCATCTAAAACAGTTTTTAAACAATGTCCCGTACTTCGCGAACAACATTGACCATATTCTTCCCGTGCTCGATCCCAACAATCTTATCCTTCTCGGTTTAAGTTCCGGTACGTACGCCGCATTAAAGATCGCGGAAAATAAAAAATGAGAGTTTAAAAAAACCTATAAAAAAACGACAGTCATATATCAGCGAAACTTTGCATGCAAAGTATAACATTGTAAGGAGTGCGCCAACGCAAAAAACGAAAGGGACCTGTCTATGCTTGATTATGATGATGTAGAAACAAAAGCTCTTAAAGTTTTAAAAAACTTTTTTCATATGAATGACAAATCGGATGACGATGTGCTGGCGATGAAGCTTCATGATTTAGAATTAAACGGCAGCGGCAATATGCAAGATCCGTTCGCGCACGCCCGCGCCTTGTGCCAGGAATTAAAAACGGTGTTTCTGCAAGCAAGCGACAACCTTCCCGCGTTGCATCTTGATCTTGAAATGTTGACTCTCACCGATCATGGCACATGGAGTATCGACCAGTTCATCAGTCGTATATCACATTCATTATATTCTTTGAAGAAGGAGGAGGTGCGATAAAAAACAACTCCTCAATCGTCATGCTGAGAAAGGAAAAGATTCAGAAAGAATTTTCATCGGTCACTTACGATCATAATCTTGCGGAGTGTCACAAAACGAGCATCTTGAGAAATGCAAGACAACAATAATTTTGATGCGAAATTTTTATAGCGGCAAGGAGGAAAAATCATATGAGCGAAACTTACGACCCCAATGCGGACCCGACTAAAATGTTGATCGATTACAATAAGCTTGTGCAAAATATTCCGAGTGAATGGCGGGAAACGCATGGCAAAAATATTAATATTGGAATTATTGATAGTGGAATGACTAGGAATCATCCCGATTTTCTCAATTATGTAACATCGGTAAATTCATTTGATTTCACTCAAAGTCCGAATTCTATAAACGACATTGCTAATCATGGTACGGGCATGGCGGGAATTATTGGCGCACGCTCTACCAATCTAATGGGCATAAGAGGTGTAGCATCAGAATGCAATATCTTCTTCTTAAAAGCTGCTGATGATAGCGGAGATTTTTCAACTCAAAGCTTAAAAGACGTGATCGCATGGCTTACAAAAAACAATATCCACATTGTGAACTGTAGCTTCAGTATCTCTTACCCGAAATATCAAAAACTTTTTACCGATTGGAATACTCTCCGATCTATCGTTGTTGCCGCGGCCGGTGAAAATGAAACATTAACAGGAAGTAATTATTTTTATCCCGCAATGAATAATAATTTTATTTCTGTCGGCACTATCGATCATCTCTTAAGTTCCCCGTTCAATCCACAGCTTAATTATATTATGCCTTTACCGTCAATAATTTCATGTTCAAACAATCCGAATAATTGGTATAACCCTCTATCAGGATCGAGTCCGGCCACCGCCTTCATGACAGGAATAATTGCCCTGTATCTTTCGTTCACAAACAGCATGCTCGTTTCCAAGAAAACGATAACAACCGTGTTAGATGCGATAGCCATTCCATATGATCAAAACATTGAATTTGGCCATTTAAGTATTATAAAACCAAAGGAGTTATTATCATGAAAAAATTTGCACTTTTGGGGATCATTATTTTTGTCTTTACGAATGGAGGGTCAGGGCAAAGCATCTATTATGATGTTTTCTCTTTAAGGAAATATATTAATGCGGACGGCGAATTAAAACCCATGGATGATATGTACAAAGTTTTAGCTTGTTATTCACAAAATACAACGCCGACCAATTCGACTTTAGATGTAGAATTCGATGGCGGTGCTGGTAAAAACCCATTCATTATTATTTCCAGCAGTACACACGCAATGGTTTCCTATGTGAACCAACCGATCTCCTTTTCTCCCCTCAGCAATCTTAACGTCACCGCACTCGCCGATGGTATGGCAAAGTTTTTAGTAACACGAGCCAAGGAAGAACTTACTATATCGTTTTTTGATAATTTCAGATCGGTCATTAACGACTCCAGGTTCAAAGATTTACAGACACTGTTTCCTGCGACCTATAAAACTTTAAATGCAATCGGTGACCAAATTTATTATTATGATGCATATCTGCAAACACTGCGCGATAGTTTTAAAAAAGATTTGCATGAATTGCCGCAGCGCCTTCCGACCATCATAGACAATCATCCGGATTATTTTCTTCAACATCCCGGTATGGAAGCAATATTTCGAAGTGGATTATATCTGTACGATTCACTCAGTATGAATAAAACATTCGGTCCTGTATTACGGAATTATCCCGTTGCCTATTTAGGCAAATTAAATCCGAACATTAAAGCTTCAGTCCAGACCGTTCAACTGATTTCCGAATCGCTCCGCGATACCGCATGGTTTTCTCGCCCCAATGCGTATTGGGTATCGAAACAGCAAATCGAAAAACTTCTCGAAGACACCGTCGCATTCAAAATTTATCTGGGACTTCTTTATCAGAAAGCCAAGATAGAGAACATCACGTTCGATCATCATGTAACATTGACTTCCGTGCTGGATACCGTTGCAGCAAAATACGACCGGTATGCCGATGCTTATCGCACATATTTCTGGGAAATCGGAAACAAAACGGATGAACTGACATCGTTCATCAATAAATATCAAGACACCACGATCAAACTGAATGATACAGCAAAATTGGAATTCTATGCTCAATATGTTTCAACCGGAATTGATTTGTTGGAAACGGCAACCGATGTGAGCTCTCTTGGATTAACGGACTCTTCTATTATGAAAGTGAACAACTTTTTTCTTCATGCACAGGATTCGCTTTCCGCATACATCACCACTATGCGCTCGGCGGCTAACTTAGTTTTCGACATCAAGCAACGCGACTACACTTCATCTATTGTCAATGTTTTTCAAATATACTCAGCAACTTTGGGTAACAGTTCTTCAGAATCGAACAGAAAGATTATGAAATATGGAACATTTATGGCTTCGATCGTTCAAGCAAAGACATCGGATGAAGTAGAACAAGCCATTGAAGCAACCGCATTGCCGGTCGGTTCTTCCAGATTAAAAAAAGAAAGCTGTGTCGACATTTCCTTAAATGCCTTTGTGGGATTTTATGGCGGTTATGAACGAATTAAAGGACTCGATGGCCCACTTTTTGAAAATGGAAATTTTAATTCTTTCGGTTTAACTGCTCCCATCGGTGTTTGTATTAGTACGGGCACATGCATTGGCTCGTTTTCCTTGTTCGTCTCCTTTGTTGATATTGGCTCTGTCGCGTCATTTCGATTCAGCAACGATTCTACCAAGCAGGTTCCGTCTATAACGTTACAGGACATCATCTCTCCCGGTGCCATGATATCGTATGGAATTCCCGGGGTTCCGCTGTCGTTGAATTTCGGCGCGCAAATAGGACCCAACTTGCGCGCAGTCACTGCCACAGCCAACGATTACAGCAATGCAATGTACTATCGATATAGTATTTCTCTCTGCGTCGATATTCCGTTGTTCGATTTTTATAACAAGCCGAAATAAAAATTGTTGTACTGTTATGATTATTTGCATGGCACCGAGCTCTCTGCTTTCTGCAATCATATACAAAAGGAATATATTATGTCTCTTCTCACTCCCATCCTCTCCGGCTTGCAATTGCTTTCCGGGCTTGCCGGTGTGTTCATCGATCCCGCCAATAAACGCAACCGATGGATTTTTATAGCACTGCTTATTTTAATTTTCGGCGCTACCGTTGCAAGCGATGTTCAAGATGCACGCAATCAGCAAAAGGAACAACAAAGTTCTAAACAAGAACTTGACTCTCTGCTTGCACAAAACAACGCCATCACCGCCATGTTAAATCAAGTCCTGATCGGTTATGGCAACACCAAAACATCTTTTTCGGTTTTAGAATTAAAACGCAGTGTCGAAGCCGACACGCGCTTACGAACGCTTGCTGCAACTGTCCCGATGGTGAAACCGACCCTGCGTGTAGAATACTTTATCAAGCAAGCCGACGGCGCCATCATCGCTCCGATTTTGCGGCGTTTCGGTTTTCGGATTGACATCAAACAACCCGTCAATACTATTCCCACCAATCTTATCTGGGTTGGTAATAATGTGACCTTAGAGGAAACGAAACAACTTGCCTTTGCTCTTATTCGTGCCGGTGTGGAATTGCGTTCGATCGAACGATTTCAGAATGGCGCTGGAGCGAAAGCGAACCTGATTCAGGTCGGTTCCGATCCGGCAGTGCAATCGCGGCCTGTCTTAACCGTTGAACAGGTTGCTGCGATGGCCCAACTGTAACTATCGTTGATGAATTCCTGCAGAACATCCATCCGCCATCCGATTTCTTGAAGATGCCGGATGGATGGGAGAAAAAACGGACATTTCTTCCGCTGCAACCGATTGCGCTTCTAAAGAAACTGTTGCATTTAAAAATTCCTTTTGTAATATTGCATCAAGATTGATTGACACACAAATTATTCAGACAGCAAACGGGACGAAGTGTGGTGAAGGTTGTGGTTGTGAGGAATTCGTTGCTTGCCCGCCGCAGGCGGGAGTCGTTGAGATGATGAATCTATTCTTTATGGACGAGTGCATAAGAAAAAGCGGGATGGGAAAATGCAGTTGAAAGATTTACGTGAATTTAAAAACTGTGTCTATATATTACATAGAAGCGTGATATATATCCCGAAGGGATCACTTTGTGAAACAATGTCTATATAATGCGTAGTTAGCTAGCGAGTCAGGACTTTACATGTTAGAACAACAAAAGGAGGTTTCTCTATGACCAAAGGAGAAGTTAGTCAAGATCAAATTAGGGCTTTGGCAGTCTTTTTCGGTTTGAGTTCTGGCGCGGGAGGTATATACATAACCTCTCTTCGTCATACGATAACCGAGCTCCAAAATCAGACAAGCACATTAGAAAACCGTACCAAGACTATTAAAGCTAGCCTAGAAGATTCATTGGTATCTGCAACAGAGGAAGCAATCAAGAAATCACCACGAGCTTTCCAACAGATCCTTAATGACACATTTCAGAAATATTCCCATCGAATTGATGACGCTCATCGTCGAATCAACAATATCTCTCTGAAAATAGCGAGCTTCAGAAACGAACCCTTCAGACGCACTGACGGTTCTAAATCGAGCACAAATGATCTGTTGTTCTTAAATGGTATTAAAGATAGAGTTGATGGAACTAGCACTGCTTACTACAAAGAACTTGCTATTTCTATTCCTCCGGAGAATCATTAATGGCTGATTCACCCGCTGCCTAATCAGCGGTTCAAGCTGACAGGAAGATGATTGGATTAGTTTACCTTGAGATGTTATTTATAGCGACTTAACCATTTTAAAAAGAGTCCGCCTGTAGCGGATAAACCGGAGGCACAAAACATTTTACGAAGTAAAAAAATTTGATAGAAAAGAAAAAAAGCTATTGCGGGCGAATAGATATCAAAATAAATCGATGGTGAACAATTGAGATGAATGTCAACAAAGAAAATATATACAATGGCCGTGAAACTGTTCGTAAGCAACAGCTAGACGGAGTATCACTTGCATCTTTTAAGAGTCGCGCCGGAGCTTTTATTATAGACTCGATTATTGTTGTTCTGATAGCCGTTCCGATTTTGATGTTCGGCGGAATGTTCCTTGGGCGCCTCGGCCTTGTTTCAGCACATAGCCATTTTGAGTTTAATTTTGAAAATTGGTACAGTATGATGTTCGTTGTGCTCTACCATTCCCTTTCGATTTATTGTGGCAAGGGGCGGACTTTGGGAAAATATTTCTTTGGTATCCGAGTTGTCTCGGTCGTTCATGAACATATCAACTTGTGGCATGCGATTGAGCGGGCACTGGGCTACGGCGCTTCATTGCTGGAATTTGGTTTTGGTTTCTTCCAATACTTTATCGATGAAAACAGGAGAACTGTTCATGATCGAATTGCTGAAACCATAGTCATTAAAGATCGGTAGCTTGCGGCCTGTCGCGCGCATCAAGCTCTGCTTGTCGAGAAAAATAAATCACACGATCGTGTGATGCAAAATAAATCGACGTGCGAATGTAAAGATCAATCACATAGTTGTCGTTGATAGAACGTGTATTCGTAATGTGAAAATTTAATTTCGTGTAATGTTCAACATATGTTGTTTGTGCGGCGGCTCCCGAAGGGATTCCTTTGGCATGAAATCCTGTCCGTTCGCCGGCGAAAAAAAGTATGGAGTAATTTAATCGGAAGGAATATGATAATATCACAAATTCTTAGCTATGCTATTTTTCTGTTTCCCATATCAGAGGTAGCTCTTTTAATTTTCAAGCGCAGTAATAAATCTTCTTCTGCTATCGGAGATAAAGGTTCGTTACAACTTCTCTGGTTTTCCATTATAGGTTCCATAGGAATCGCGGTTGCTCTTCAGTGGTATCCGTTGGCTGTTTTTCAACTATCGCGGCCCATCGTCAACCTCATAGCACTTTGTTTGCTCATAAGCGGTTTTATTATTCGATGGATATCCATTATCTCTCTCGGTAGAATGTTTACCGTTGACGTTGCGATTCAAAAAGAGCACCAATTGATGCAGAACGGTTTATACAAATATGTTCGCCACCCTTCGTACTCAGGTATGCTTATTGAGTTCCTGGGATTGGCTGTCTATTTCGGAACTTGGATCTGCCTCCTTGTTGTCATGGTACCTGTTACCATCGCATTATTATTTCGGATTAAAAGCGAAGAAAGTGCCTTGATGAAAGAGTTCGGCAAACAATATGAAGAATATAAGGCACATACAAAATCCATTATACCGGGAATAGTGTGATGCTTCAAGATAGCCGCCGGCTTACGGTAAAGATGTTGATTGTTAAAATCTAAAATATTATGTTGCATGTAAATATTTCATAGATAATGACTCTGAGAATGCGTTCACTTCTTAACAGATGGACGCATAGAACTACCGTTGCACAAAGCGTAACACAAAAAAATGAGTGCAAGGAACGAGGTGTGTAAGCCCGCCAAATGGCAAGACATGGCGGATAGTTGTTTTTTAAATTAATGTTTTCGTTTAGTAATGATGGACTTGGTCGGTTCAACACCAAAGGAAGCTAAGCCGCCAACCGTTAGGGCAAAGCAAATGCAAAACAATTAATGTTAACACAACATTCATTTCGGGAGACCACTTTATGAAAACCATAGCATTCTTTTACATCGGATTGTGTCTGCTTTCGTTCACATTGAAAGCACAGGATAGTACGAACAATGCAAAACTAGATACCTTGTTGTTTTATCAAAAGAAAATTTCAACACAACAAGAAAATATATACAATGAAGTAGTTCGCTACCGAGAGCCATTAGAAAATAAAAAATATGGCGTTGAATTTAATCCTGCATATTTCCTGGTAAGCTGCGCGAACTCATATACGGTATTCAGCGGAGGATTTTCTTTTTTTGATGTGGATAGACATGCTGAAATTGCTTGTCCAATTTTTTATCAAAGCGGTACAAACAAAGGAGCTCATCCTCTGACACTTTGGAATCAAGATATAGATTACCGAAAATTCTTGGGACAACATCAAGACGGATTTTATATTGAAGGAGGGGTACGTTTTACACATATCAAGGGGGAGGCGGGCGGTGATTTATCTCTCTTAGGACTAAGTTTATTCCCATCGTCATCGGCACCAATGATTACAACGGATAAGCTGGGTGCCAAGTTTGGCATTGGCTATAGATATTTTTCCAGTTCAGGATTTTATTGGGGAATAAGCCTGGTATATGGTGCATATTTTTCTGCAGACGAGCGAACGATACAAGGTGTAACGTTTGACGACACAAAAACAATACTCGACATTGAGATATTGAAATTTGGTTACGCCTTTTAGCTGCGCCCTAACCGCTCACTCTGCGAAGCGGCGCGGCAAGGCCATCGCTTTGCGAACTTTGTGATGAGCGGATCGCTTACGGCGGATCGTTGAACCGCCACCGCGCATGCAATTGGATTAGAAAGAACTGGCTGGAAAAGAACAAGAAAAGATGAAAGCATCTTGCATCTTGTTCCCTCTTTATTGCAAATTGAAACCAGAAGCTTCACCAATAATTTTAAATCACAGAGTAAAAGTTATGACGGGTTACGTGGTTGGTGATAAATGAATTCTATATTACGACCATATATTTTTATTAGAACGATTGCCATAATCGTCGTTGCTGCATCTATGACAACAGGGCAAATTAAATACATACAAAACGGACAGCGGTCGGTTATTTGTTCGGGCACGATCGAATCGATGAATGGGGTAGATATGTGCGGTGCACAAGTTCTCGTTTCAAAAGATGGTTTCATGGGAGCTGGAATGATGTTTGAAAAATCATTTTCTCCGGATGTAACAGCAGCAGGGGTTTTGTGTGAAGTAAGAATCCTGAAGGCGACGAACGGAATACCCATTGGAATAAATGCTGAGGGATCTTTTTCAAAATCGTGGTCTTCTATTCCTTACACTAGTTCGTATGAAGCCCCATACGTAGGAACTATAGATTATACCTCTGAACAAAGTATTTTGGGTAATTCTTTCGATATCGGCGGAGAGTTTTATTATTATGATGGAGTACATGCTTTAGAGACAATTCGACCTTTTGTTCAATTTGCCTTATCGTTTAGCAAAGTTACGTCTTCAGACTATACAGAAAGCAATTCGACAACCTCGATTGTCTTCGGCTTTGATGCCCTTATTCCTACGATAAGAAATAATGCAATTTGTTTTACTCCCGCAGCCGTGGTTGAACAAAAAAATTTTGGAGTCGGATTGACAGTATCGTATCTGTTTTGTAAAAATTGAATCAGCCATTAGAACACAATCGATATAAAGAACAACAACGATGACAGAAGAAGAATTAAAATATCCCGTGGGAAAGTTTCAGATAGTTGCATCGTCTCCCGAACTACGCACGAAACTGATCCATCAATTCAGAACTGCGCCTCAAGAATTATATCGAGCGGTTGACGGTTTGACAACCGAACAACTTTTAAGCACATATCGTCCGGGCGGCTGGACGCTGGCGCAGGTGGTTCATCATTTAGTCGAATCCGATATCAATGCGTATCCACGCATGAAATATGCTCTCACCGTCGATGTGCCGACGGTGATGGTTGCCGAGCAAAGTTTGTGGGCGGAAATAAGCGATGCAAAATCACCGGCAATTAAAAATTCGCTGATCCTGTTTGAAGCGATACGCAACCGCTGGGCGGATGCATTCGAAGCACTGCCGCAGGAGTTGTTCGAGAAGAAATGGCTTCATCCCCGCTACGGTATGCTGACGATCGACGGAATACTTCAGCAGTATGCTTGGCATGCGCGCCATCATACAGCACATATCGCCGGCCACCGAAAACGGATGGGCTGGTAAGAATAACAATATCGTTCTTGGAAATTGAGATCACGATCATTGAAAAACGAAAAGAAAATTGAAAACGCAAAAACAAATCACAGCAAATCGCGCCTCATGTATCAGAACATCCGAAAGGAGCTATAATGAATATCACAAGATATATTCTCTCAATTTTCGTATTGAATATGTTTCTTCTTGTCCCTGGATGCAAAGATAAAGTAACAGATGTTCCTGCATCAAACACAAACGCGATTTACGGCACGTACCCAATTAGTTCCTTTTTACCTTTAGCTCCTGGGAATCAATGGATTTATAGTAATCATTCTATGACAGAATCATCTACGATTTTAATTTCAATAAAAGACAGCACCAAATTATCCGATCAAACTCTGGCATTTCATTTTACCGAAGGAGTTCTTACGAATCTGCCAGACACGACACTGCAAGCAACTGAATATTATTCATGTCAAAACGGAACAATCTATCAAGGTTATACTGCTTCCAATTATGTGATACCTCTCTTAGCCTCACCAATCAAATCCGGACATGTATGGACGTATCCGAATGGAACGAATGGTACAGTGACAGCGACGATTATTTCAGTAACATCAGGATATTATAACAATCAATCTATCGATACGATTGTTGCCGTTCGTCATTATCATCAAGATAATACGACAGGTACTATGGATGATACAATATGGTTTGCAAGAACCATAGGAATACTAAAGAAAAGTACAATGAGTCAAGTTAGCACCGATACCAGTTATTCGCTGCAGCAATTAATATCCTATACTTTTCCGCGCTGACGATTTTATAAGTTCAACCACGGAATTAATAAGAATGGATCAAAATGATGATGCGAAAATTAATACAACTATCTATTTGTGCATTTCTCATATTCCAAATCACAAACGCGCAAAATAAAAAATCAAAATAATATTCACGATTCGACACAAGTTTCCGTGCAGGTATCTCATAATGGAAGTGATTCGAGTTTCGTAAAACCTGCAACGCAAGAAAATATTCCGATGAAAGCAGCCGTTCAACATCCTACCAAATGGACGTATCGGTGTGTTTGCTGTAGTACGAATGAAATCGATGGCTATTTGAATGACAACGGCGCTTATGGATGGGAACTTGTTGCAATTATTGCGAACTATGAACCGCCCCTTAAATTAATTTTCAAAAAGCCGATTTATGAATAAAATATATTTCGTTAGCGAGTAAATTTTAAGTCGTATCGTTTCACTTTGTACGGAACCCACATTGTATCAGAATTGTTTCACCAAGAAATAGTTTTATTATATCGGAGATCAATTCATGAAAGCAGCATACACGATTGCCCGCATCTTATTAGGACTTTTATTTCTTTTCGCTTCCGTAACGTATTTATTTCATCTCATCACTCCGCCGGAACCGACAGGCGCGATGAAAGTTTTTAACGATGGATTGAAAGCGTCGGTGTATTTAATGCCGTTGGTGAAAATTGTGGAATTGATTTGCGCGCTGCTGTTTCTTTCCGGGCGTTTCGTTCCGCTTGCCGCTGTGTTAATTATGCCGAACATCGTGAATATTTTCTTTGTGCATTACTTTCTGGGGCCGGAAGGTGTGCCGCTTGCGATTTTTTTAATCCTCGCGAATCTTTTCATCGCTTATTATCATCGCGAACGGTACAAACCGCTTTTCAAATCATGAGTATTCAGCACAAACCACTTTGAGAAAACAGCCGGAGTTGTGATTGCGGGCACAATGCCGGCGTATGTGATAACGGCAGCTTGACATCTCTTAAAAAGTGAAGCATATTGTATCGTGCTTCATGGATTCGGAAAGTTATAATACTCATTAGAATCTATCTTAAAAAATTATGAACTCCATCGATAAGGAGTACTGTCATGCGTGCAGTAAAAGTGTTGTTCATGTTTTTATGTATCATCTCCATTGCAGCGGCGCAATATAATGCTTCATTTCA
>DATKMP010000307.1:0-18903 GCA_035541775.1 Bacteroidota bacterium
GTAACGGCAGCATCGCTTTCACCGATTAAAAAGAATCCGTACGCTTTAATCGTTTTCCCCGCCAGCGATACCTGCCACTCTGCAGCATTCGTTCCGGAAGTATTGCCGGAAACAATTTGCACATTCGGACCAAATGTTACATCTGTTGTTAACGGATTATATAATTCAACAAACTCTCCGCCTGTGTACGACGATGACGATCCGCCCATCGGAGCCACTTCGCTGATGACGACATGATTTGCCGGTTGTGCAAATGATGTCACGAAAAGAAATATCATTCCCGCCAAAATAAATAGACAACGCTTCATAATTCACCTACATCGTTTAAGACAAAAATAATTATTTGGTTTAATATACGCTTTTTCACTGTCAATGCAACCTTACGCGTCACCGAAATGAAGTTCGTAATAATTTCATCATGAGGGTTGGAACTCGAATATCGATTGGGTATATTTTAGAATGAAACAGAAAACAACGCGTGTTGCCGTCGGTATTCTTAAAAAAGAAAAGACTGTTTTACTCTGTCAACGAAAAAAAAACGGACGGTATGCACTGAAATGGGAGTTCCCCGGCGGAAAATTAGAAGCAAGCGAAACCGTTGAACAATGCGTTGTTCGCGAGCTGCGCGAAGAACTTTCTATCGAAGCTTCCTCCATTCGAATCATCGAAACACACTCTGCCTTTTATGAAGACGGTGGCATGTTTGAAGTGGCGTATTGCGACGTCGGCCGCTTTGACGGCGAGTTGGCCAACAATGTCTTCGAACAATTTCGCTGGGTTCCCATTGCAGAATTGCCGCAGTACGATATTCTTGAAGGCAACAAATCCTTTGTTACTAAACTTGTCACACATGAGATCTTCTAAGCGCCTGCCATCTGCCATTGCAAATGGAAAATCAAAAATCACACAATCCATTCTTCGCTGGTACCGCCATCATCAACGGAACTTGCCATGGCGAAGAACACGCAATGCATATCGCATTTTAGTTTCGGAGATAATGCTTCAGCAAACGCAGGTTTCGCGTGTGCTCCTCAAGTATCCGGAATTTCTCAAACGCTTTCCCAACGTTGCTTCGCTTGCCGCTTCTACGCCGGCAGAAATCATTCGCGCATGGCAGGGCATGGGGTACAATAACCGCGCTTTGCGCCTTCGTCAACTTGCGATGATTGTAACGCATGAATTTCGTGGGCGAGTGCCGCGCAATGTTGAAGCGCTTCAAAAGCTTCCGGGCATCGGCAACTATACGGCGCACGCTGTTGCATGCTTTGCATTCGAGCAGCAGGTTCCTGTAGTCGATACGAATATTCGCCGTGTGCTGCGCCGCATTTACGGCAGCAACACAAGCCACATCGACGATTGGCAGCTTGCATCGCTCGCACTTCCCCGCCGCAGCGCGTACGATTGGAATCAGGCGCTGATGGATTTCGGCGCAACGATTTGCACGGCCTCCAATCCGAACTGCGCACAATGTCCGGCATGCAACGATTGTGCAAGCGCTCACCGCGTAAGAAAAACTTCAAAAAAGAAAAAATCAACACGGCATATTCCGGACAGAATATATCGCGGAAAAATTATCGAAGCATTGCGCCATGCAAGCGACCGTCATCCTGTGGAATTACACAACCTTGGCAGCCAGATCAAAGAAAATTTTGCGTCAGCAGATTTTCTGTGGATTCAAGCGCTTGCAGAAAAATTGCAGCGCGATGGATTAGTAACGATCACCAAAAAACGCAAGCGATTTTTCCTTTCATTTCCGCAATGAAATCCGTTTTCCCTCAAAAGGCAACGCTGCCAAATGACATCCTTCTTCTCTCCATAGAGCGAAAAGAAGCGATCCGCAAACGTTTAGATGAATTCCGTTCCGTGCCGCCAAGCGATTATTTTTATGAACTCGCCTACTGCCTGCTCACGCCGCAGTCCAGCGCGCGCCATGCTGCCGCTGCCGTTCAACAATTGACGGCAAATGATTTTCAGCACCGCGCATTCAACCCTGAATCTATTTTAAGGAACAAAGAACATTATATCCGTTTTCATCATACCAAATCCCACTATCTTCAGCTATTGAAAAAACAATTTTCCGAAATACAATCGATTCTTTTCCAGCAGCTTCCCGCATCGGAAATACGCGAGTGGCTTGTAAAGAATGTGAACGGATTGGGATACAAAGAAGCGACGCATTTTTTGCGCAACATCGGAAGGAACGATGAACTTGCCATTTTAGACCGCCACATCTTGCGCAACCTGAAACGGTACGGCATTATTCGAGTCATTCCGGAAACGCTCTCCCGCAAAACATATTTCAGAATTGAAAAACAATTTCAGCAATTCGCAGAACAAGCAAAAATTCCGATCGACGAATTGGATTTGTTGTTCTGGAGTTTGGAGACGGGGGAAATGTTAAAATAATTTCTCCTTCTTAGTTCTCAACAGCGAAAACCGTGATGCAAGCGCGGAGGGCACAAAGCGAAAATGTAATTTTCTTCATCTTCCTTTCTCCGATTGATTTTGTAGCTGAAAGTAACAATATTAGTAGGTGTAACCGATATTGGACTTCACAGGCAAAACAAGCGCGGTCAATTCATGAAAGTATTACTTCTCAACATCGTCCTCCTGCTGTTTCTTTGGGAAGCGAATGGATATGCAGAAAATAACGATGCAACGTTTATGCTCGTCACCCAAACGGGCGATACAACGTCCGTGCAGCGTTTCGACAGCGCCGGTGTTTCTTATCTTGCACTCAATAATTTTTTCGATACGCTTCATGTTCCTATCGCCGTCAACGACAGCATGGGAAAAATTGAGGTCCTTCTCGCTTCGCAGTTGG
Organism: Bacteroidota bacterium; assembly: GCA_035541775.1. Lineage (GTDB taxonomy): Bacteria > Bacteroidota > Ignavibacteria > UBA10030 > UBA10030 > DATKMP01. The sequence goes on from DATKMP010000307.1 coordinate 2,825, forward strand.
TACGGTTTACCGACCGAAATCCGTTTGTAGTCATTACCGAACGCACCTCCAACAATTCTACGGTGTATCAATTACCGTCGAACGTTATCCGCCGCCGCAACACATGGTACGCACCGGCATTTTCGTTCCTTCCGCTTTTTCAACAGCTCAGCGGAGAAAATATCCGGTACGACACCGCACAACAAGTGTTGTCGTTTAAAACAAAAGCGCGGTCGAATGATGATATTACCGATATTCATGTAGAAAAAAAATTGAATGGCTATCTGATCAATATCGGTACAACAAAAAAAATCAAAGACATCGAGTCGTGGCTGAAGCCGGATGGCTGGCTATTCATTACCATGAACAATGCGCGCGGCGATACCACAGCGTTGAGCAACACCAAGCCGCTCGGCGTCGTCAAACAAATTCTCGCCTTTCAGTCGCCGTCGTCGCTGCAGCTCACCTTCCGCGTTTCTTCCGATGTCGAGCAGGCAGAAGTGTTGAACGATCCGACCTCCGACCATATTCTCGTGTCGCTGCATACACGCAGTTCGAACGCCAAAGCCGGGGCTGTACTGAAGCGGCAGGAACAGGCAAAACGAAATCTTACACGCAACAAATGGAAATTAGATGTGATCGTGATCGATGCGGGACATGGCGGCAAAGATCCCGGCACCATCGGCGTAACGCGCACCCGCGAAAAAGATGTTACGCTTGCCGTTGCGTTAAAACTCGGCGCGCTGATCGAACAAAATCTTCCCGGCGTCAAAGTGATCTACACACGCAAAACGGATACGTTCGTGGAACTCTATCGCCGCACGCAAATCGCCAACGAAGCCGGCGGAAAATTATTCGTTAGCATTCATTGTAATTCGCTTCCACATCCTACAACGAGCATCAGCGGATTTGAAATTTATTTACTGCGCCCCGGACGCACGCAGGAGGCAATCGCTATTGCTTCGCGCGAAAACGAAGTGGTGCAATTAGAAGACAATTACCAGAACCGCTACCAGAAATTGACGGAAGAAGAATTTATCCTTGTGACGATGGCGCAAAGTGCGTATATGAAATACAGCGAACAGTTTGCAGATATTGCTTCCCATACCATGGCAAAGAATCTGAAGATCAAAAACAGCGGCGTAAAACAGGCGGGCTTTTATGTACTCGTCGGCGCTTCGATGCCCAATGCGTTGGTGGAACTCGGCTATCTTTCCAACCGGCGCGAAGAACAAGTTTTACGCAGCGCCAGCGGACAGGATAAAATTGCGCAATCATTATTCAACGGCATTAAGCAGTACAAAGCCGTGTACGAAAAAACCCTGCAAGAAGGATTGGACAGCCGCACCGATGCCGCCGCGCCGGATGCGGGAGAATAAAGTTTTCAGCAGCGTATGCGTTGTGCAAAGAGCAATGCACGAACATCCGCCCCTTTCTGTAAGCGCCAAACGAAATCACACATTCATGAGCTATGACAGATCCGGGTATCGAGACGAACGGAAAGAACGATCAATACCATCTTCTCGATACGTTCTCTCTTCGTCTTCGATGTCAACAGCACTCCTCGAAGATCGTTACATTGCTTCGTTGCTATATTCCTACCCGGTGTGAACCTTTGCAGCGCTGCTACAGAAGTTACTCGTCGCTGTCATTAAAAGAATTTAAAAAAGTGGTGCCAAATACTTCACTGTGGAACATATCGATCTTGGCGGTGATAACGCCGTCGTTTTCACTAGATGTTCCCGTTAAAAATACCGTGGTCATGGTGGGATTGCTGGTCAATGTATAGGCACCGTTATCCGTTTTTTTCATCTTCAATGGAATGGTGTAGCCCACAAAGCTACGATTGCCACCGCCTAAGAAAGACGGTTTTAAATAATACGCATGCGCATTCCCGACAAGGTTGTTGATGTCGTTCATCATCGCATCCCTGTTCGTGGAAATATTGTTGGCCTGAAACAAATCGATCCCCACAACGATGGCAATACCGACAATAATCACCGTAAGCACGGTCAATATGATTTGCTGCTGGCCCATAATCCGATATAATTAAATAAACGAATATACGAATATCAACATTCATAACCCAGAGGCAGCCGAAATTCAAAATCTATCAAAGAGTGTGCCCACCTTTTTCTCCTCGTACAAGATGGTTAGTTTTCCTGCCATCGGCGGGGCTCTTTTCTATCAAGAGAAAAGAACCAAATATTATCAATTCACCATTCACACATCACCCATTCCCGGGCACAGTCGCCCATCACACAATCATTCGCATGTGACCGTCACCTGCACCATTAAACGTATATAGGTGACGGTCACATTTCCATGTTCTGCAATCGTACATTCGTACATCATTCAATCATCTAATAAAAAAATTCTTCCACCATAACACACTTCCCGAAAAATTGAAACCTGTCTGATATTGAATTTATGTTACAATCTTGCAAATTTGGTATTTAAATGCAAATAAAATTTTTCCTCTCTCTGGGCACGCCATGGCGTACCCTACCGGGACGATTACTTTTATATTATATCTGTTCCGACCTATAAAAAATATTGATTGAAAATCGAGAATGTGTCGGTGTAACCCTTTTATTTGCCGGTGCCTTTCTATTTATTTATGTCTCCACTGATTACGGTCAGAGGGGTAGCCATTTTTTTTCGCTGCATACCATGAGCCATGCCGTAATCTTGCGACGTTGTGAAGGAAAAAATTTCTGTCGTTTTTTCCTGAGTGGGGATATATAATTATTGGTTCATCGTTTTCACCCATTATCGTTCCATAATGATTCTTGCTCTTGCTGACATTTTACGCTATATTTAAGTATGAAAAGGAGTAAGGAGTGGTCTTCACTCATTACTCTTTTGTTGTTTTATTGATGGACACTTGACTTCAGATGGATCATATTCGTAACTTTTGTATTATTGCTCACATCGATCATGGAAAATCGACGCTTGCCGACCGCTTGCTGGAATATACCGGCACCGTTGCCTCGCGCGATATGACCAAACAAATTTTGGACGACATGGAATTAGAGCAGGAACGCGGCATCACCATCAAGCTGCATGCGATTCAACTGCAATATACAGCACACGATAAAAAAACATACACCTTGAATCTGATCGACACACCGGGCCACGTCGATTTCACGTACGAAGTCTCGCGTTCGCTTGCAGCATGCGAAGGCGCCATTCTTGTGGTCGATGCAACGCAGGGCGTCGAAGCGCAAACCATCTCGAATTTGTATCTCGCCATCGATGCCGGATTGGAAATTATTCCCTTCATCAATAAAGTGGATTTGCCAAGCGCTAAAACGATGCTGGAGTCGGTGAAGAAACAAATCATTGACCTCATCGGCTGCAAAGAAGAAGAAATTCTCATGGGCAGCGCCAAATCGGGACTCGGTACGGAAGAGGTACTGGAAGCTGTCGTGCAGCGCATTCCTTCACCCCAAGGAAATCCCGATGCCCCGCTCAAAGCATTGATCTATGATTCCGTGTTCGATGAATATCGCGGCGCGATTGCGTACGTGCGCGTCGTCGACGGTACGGTGAAAGAAAAAGATAAAATAAAATTCTTCTCCAATGGAAAAGAATTTCAAGTAGAAGACATCGGTATTCTGGAAATGCAGCGCAAGCGCACCGGCTCGTTATCTGCCGGCGATGTCGGTTACATTATTGCCAATGCACGCGACGTGCATGACACAAAAGTCGGCGACACAATTACGCTTGTGGATAATCCTGCGCCGGAGCCGCTGCCCGGATACAAAGAAGCAAAGCCGATGGTCTTCAGCGGATTGTATCCGACCAACAGCGATGCGTTCGGCGAGTTGCGCGATGCACTTGAAAAATTAAAACTGAACGATGCTTCGTTGATCTTTGAACCGGAATCTTCTGTCGCGTTAGGGTTTGGATTTCGTGCCGGCTTTCTTGGCCTGCTCCACATGGAAATTATTCATGAACGATTAGAGCGTGAGTATAATCAATCGCTCATTAATACAGTTCCCAACGTCGAATATCGCGTCACCAAAACCGATCACGAAGTCATTCTGGTCGATAATCCTTCCTTAATGCCGGACGCCGGAGCAATCGAAATGGTTGAAGAACCGTTCGTCAAAGCGCAGATTATTGCGCCGACGGAATACATCGGCAACATCATGAAATTATGTATGGATCGGCGTGGCGTTCATAAAAACACGACTTATCTTACACCGGAACGTGCCGATATTCACTACGAATTGCCGCTTTCGGAAATTATTTTTGACTTTTACGATAAGCTCAAATCGTTCTCGCGCGGCTATGCTTCGTTAGATTATGAGTTCTTAGAATACCGCGAATCCGACCTTGTCAAGCTCGATATTTTACTGAATACCGAACCGGTCGATGCACTTTCGACCATTGTTCATCGGGCAAAATCGTATGAATGGGGACGCAAGTTATGCCAGAAACTTCGGCAGCTCATTCCGCGTCAAATGTTTGAGGTCGCCATTCAGGCGGCCATCGGCAGTAAAATTATTGCGCGAGAAAGTATCAGCGCGATGCGGAAAAATGTTCTCGCAAAATGCTACGGCGGAGATATTTCCCGCAAACGCAAGCTGTTAGAGAAACAAAAAGAAGGCAAGAAACGTATGAAACAAGTAGGTCGTGTGGAAATTCCGCAGGAAGCATTTCTTGCTGTGCTGTCGATGGAAGAATAAAATAATATCAACCCTTCAGAGGAAAAGTGAAAAATAGTCCGGCGATCGTTCAGCAAGAAAATATCGTTTCGCAAATTCACTTTATTCGTGGAGAGAAAGTTATTCTTGATTCGGATTTAGCAGAATTGTACGGCGTGGAAGTGAAGGCGTTGAAACGAGCTGTGCGAAGGAATATACAGCGATTTCCAATCGATTTTATGTTTGAGTTAAACAAAGAAGAATATGATTTTTTAAGGTACCAATTTGGCACCTTAAAGAGAGGCGAGCATTCTAAATATTTACCGTTCGCTTATACCGAACAAGGCGTTGCGATGCTGTCGGGAATTTTGAACAGCAAACGTGCCATCGAAGTGAATATCGAAATTATGCGCACATTTGTAAAATTGCGGCAATGGCTTCCTGCTCATAAAGAGCTTGAGAAAAAATTGAATGCGCTGGAAAAAAATTACAACGAAAATTTCAAAGTCGTATTCGATGCAATACGATTACTCATGAAAGACGACAGCAAACCAAAACATCAAATTGGATTTTAATATTATGGCAAAGAGACAAGAAGAAAAAAAACAACAACTAGAAAAACCGGAGCCGCAAACGTTCAAAGAAAAGACGATTGCGTTTTTCAAAGAGCTCGGCATCGTGCTCGGATTGTTTTTACTCATCAATAATTTTGTCATCGCTTCATTTCTCGTTCCCACCGGATCGATGGAAAATGAAGTGCTGACGGGTGAAATGCTCTTCGTGAATAAATTTATTTACGGCGGCACCTCGCCGCGCAATATTCCGTTCACGAATATTCGCTTGCCATGGTTTCGCCTTCCGGCATTTCGCGATGTCCATCGCGGCGATGTCATCGTGTTCGAATTTCCCGGCATGCGCGATGAAGTGAAGCCCGAAGATTTCACCTTCTACCTCAAACGCTGTATCGGCCTGCCCGGCGATACCATTCTCATTCGCGACCGTGTCCTTACCGTGAACGGCCAGCCATTTCCAATTCCGCGCCGTGCCAAGTTTGACCGCAGTTGGGCAATTCCTGCCAACGAACCGGAAGAACGGATTTTTCCGAAAGGTTCCGGATGGAACGAAGACAATTACGGTCCGCTTGTGATTCCGAAAAAAGGCGACGTAATTTCTTTGAGCGAAAAAAATATCGATGCATGGGATATCTTCATCAAACGGGAAGGCCATTCGGTCGAATATGCTGGCAGCACCATTCTCATCGATGGCAAACCGGCAACCTCCTACACCGTACAACGCGATTATCTCTTTGGTATGGGCGACCATCGCGACAACAGTCTTGACGGGCGTTATTGGGGATTCATTCCCAAAGAAAATCTCGTCGGCACACCGATGATCGTGTACTGGTCGTGGAATACCGATATTCCTCTGTATGATATTTTCGGTCGTCTCGCATCGGCACGCTGGGGACGTATCGGTGCATTGATTCGATAATGCAGGGATCGACGCAGCATAACGATTCAGATTACTCTTCGGACCAATCGGGTTCCGGGAACACCATACTTTCCACGCTCAGCGAGTATGCAAAAATCTTTCTACTCACGCTGCTCATTGCATGTATTCTCAAAATGTTTGTCGTCGATGCGTACAGCATTCCCTCCACATCGATGGAACGCACGCTGCTCATCGGCGATTACCTCATTGTAAATAAATTATCGTACGGGTTGCATACTCCGCGCTCTATTCCATTCACTTCCATCGGAATACCGTCAACGGCTGTTCCGCTGTTTCATGCCATTCATCGCGGTGATGTCATCGTATTTGAATTTCCCGGCAGCCGTGATGAAGAACGGCCGGATCATGCGGTGAACTTCGTTAAACGCTGCATCGGATTACCCGGCGATACCGTTGAGATCCAAAATGGACTCGTATGGGTGAATAAGAAAGTGCAGCCATTTCCACCCTTAGGCATTCGCCCCGATCGTGCGTTGCATTGGGATCGTTCTGCAGAATTATTTCCTGTTGGAAGCGCATTTACGGAATCTCATTACGGCCCGTTAATTATTCCGAAACGCGGCGATATCCTTTCATTGAACAATGAAAAATCATCTCAATGGGAAACGTTCATTCGGCGTGAAGGACATGCCGTAACCATGGAAAACGGCATCATCCTTATCGATGGAAGGCGCGCATATTCATATCGAGTCGAAAAAAATTATTACTTCGTTCTTGGCGATAATCGTGACAATAGTCTCGACAGCCGATTTTGGGGGTTCGTGCCGGATGACCACATCATTGGTGAAGCATTGTTCATCTATTGGTCGTGGCAGCAAGACCTGCCGGCGAAAAGCATCTCCGATAAACTTTCTGCCATCCGCTGGAAAAGAATCGGGACGATCATTCGATAACGACAGTACACAAAAAGGACGAACCGTTGTTCGTCCTTTTCATCCTTCATTGTATAGAGATTCTATTATGCCGCTGCGGCCGGCGGAACGCTTTTCTTGCGGAGCAGCCAAAGCACAATACCTGCCGCCACCGCTGCACCAAGAAGAATCAGCACGTACGTTATCCAGTTTGTTCCCGGTTCTACCGAAGCCCGCCACACAGCAATTCGATCTTCAATATCTTTTTTCTGATCGGATGTAATCTTCTGCATATGCACTAATGCAGGAAGCCAAACAACGCCGAACTCCCCTTTCCAAACGCCATCTTCAAAATTTTGATAGAATTTGTAGCGCTTATTTTTATCTTCTTGTTGTGTGTTTTGAGTTTGTTCTTCGATGAACGTAGAGAAGTTCGCAACAAACTCCCGGCCATTGCCGAAATCTTTCACAATAAATCCGTGATCTTTAAAGAGTTGATTTAACGAACGCCACATGGCAGCATCCACCTTGTTCCCCCACGTCGTTAACAAAGAATCGATCGCGGCTGATTCTGCGGCGGATGATTTTCCCGTTTTTCCTTTCGCACCGGATTTTGTTGCATATAACGCGGAAACTTTCGGCATTAACCCTTTCCATTGCGATGTAAATTGCTGCTGCTGGCGAACAAGGGTAACAAGATCGGTACCTTTTAATTGTGTGGATTCTAAAAACGCAAGATTATCTTGAATCGACCGTTTGACCGTAGGAAGAATTCCGTATCGTTCGAGTTTTCCGGTCAACGTTTGTTTCTCCACATCTTTCATATCGCCCACATTCTTATCGTACTGCAAGAACAAACTATCCGCCAATGCATAGACCAATTGGTCTCGCTGTTGCAATCCCTGTCGCAATTGAACGATCAGGGCGCGCAACGAATCGATCGGCGTCGTGGTATTAAATTCGTTGCCGGTAAGTTTTTGAATGTTGGATGAAAGATTCTTGACATCCGCCATCAGTTTTTCATTATCGACATTCAACTTGGCTAACTGATCGGACAGCTCTTTTATTTTTGCTTCTAACTCGACAATTCGCGCCCCTTGCATATCGATAGTGCCGAGATCGTGCTGACGCAGAGCAAGTTTGGCGCGTACTTTTTCGATAATTTTTCCATAATCATCGGGGTACAAGGTCTTATCCAATAATTCCCTGTCGCCTGAAAATGTAATTTCCAAACGTGCGATGGCAGCGCTGACTTCTGCGCAGTCTTGCGAAGTCTTTGCAGCGTCGATGTTCACTTCAATTGTTTTTACAGTTTCTTGAAATTGTTGCACGGTGGAATAATCGGATTTTTCCTGACAGATCGTTGAGACACCAACCAAGGCAATACTCGATGCTAACAGAAACATAACGCGCGTGGCCGTTTTCATTTTTTACCTCCTTCTTGAATGCCGTCTTTGGAAAGCATGAGAGGCGGTTCATTGCCATTGAGAAGCTGAATGAACGGCGGCCGTTGATTGAATTCGGGAGCGTCGATACCAGCAGCAGAAAGGAAAATGACTTTGGATAATTTCAGCCCTGCTTCAGTTTGTTCAAACACGTACACATTTTTGAATTTTGCCGCGGTAATATAATAATATCCTTTTGTATCCCGAATCATCCGCAAGCTCCATTTCGCAACATCGACTGAATCCTGTGTTTCGGCAAATAATAATTTTTTCACATCAAGCGAAAAACTATAGCGTTGATCTTGCACGATTCCTTTACTGTTCACCTTCAAAACAGATTCTACCGGCCAAGAAAAATCGCCTGGTGCAAGCGTCAACGTATTACAGCCGGCAAATATTATGAGACTCACAACAACACCGAGGATTTGCTTCATACTGCCTCCTAAATTGTCTGGTTTATGTCTTTTCAACAAAATGCACTTGATCGAATGTAAAGAAGTTTATAAAGGGATTCAAGAACCATTTTCATTTGATGGAGCATCCTGCATGCGGACAATCTCCGTGCTCGGTTCTTATTTTATTTTTTCCTGCTTCCACCAACGCGAAACAACTTCCTGAATTTTTGTTTTCGCTTCGCTTTGTCTCCACTTTTCATAAAATTTGATGTCGCTGCTGTCGGGTTCCGGTTCGGGAAAATCAATTTGTACTCGCAAAGGCATCGAAATAGATTCACCGACAATCAGCGCTTCGCCTTGGCGCAAGGACGGCAGCACTTCAGTCAAGGTGGCGAACGTATCAGGCACAAGGCGCTTCACATAATTTTGATCGAGAGGATTCGTTAATCGCAAGATAACATAGTTATTGCATTGCGAAAGAATGGTTTCGGAAACTTCCACCGGCCGCTGGCTCACCACCATAATCGACACGCCGTATTTTCTTCCTTCTTTGGCAATCCGTTCGACGGTTCTCCGCGCCGACGACCCGCCTGTCTGCGCGTTGGAACTCGGCAAATAATTATGCGCTTCTTCAAAGACAAGTAAAATGGGAAATTCCCGGCGATTGGGATTCCAGAAATTAAAATCAAAAGTCATGCGTGCCAAAAGCGATACAATGGTATTAACAATATCGAATGGAACGCCGCTAAGATCGAGAATGGTTATTTGCGCGCTGCCATCGGCACCGAGAATTTTAATCAACAGATCATTGAGCGAGGTAGATTGTATGTACCGTTTGGGCCGGAACATAAATGCATACCGCGGATCATTCAACTTGCCATCGAGGCGAACGAGAAAGCGCGTGAACTTTCCGTAGAACGGTCCTTCTTTCACCGCGCCGCTCATCGAATTTTTTTCCGTATCTAAAAATTGAATCTTCGCACGAATCTCGGCAAGATCATAATACACCGGCGTATCGATCGTAATCAAAGGCGACATTTCCGGGTTCCTGCCTTTTTTCGAGGCGATGATCAAATCCTTTAAAACAGTAATTTGAGTCGAAGCATTTTCATCCCGTTCATCGATAAACATTTCGCGTATTTCATCGAAGTTCATCAGCCAATACGGCAATTCAAATTCGGCAATATTTAAATGATTACACATGCCGGCAAACGCTTTATGGTATTCATCATGAATATCCAAAACGATAATATTGGTGTCGGGATATTTGACAACCTTTTGAAGAATGGAAGCAACCGTACAGGATTTTCCAGAGCCGCTGGAACCAAGGATGGCGATATGTTTGCCGAAAAATTTATTGGCATCGAGAAATGCGCGCTGGTTTTCGAACAGCGATACTTGTCCCACAGAAAATCCAAATCGCTGGAACACAGCAAAGGCAACAGTAAGATCGCTTTCTTCCGCAAAGAAGACCGGCGCATCGGCCACCGGATAAATGGAAACACCTCGCTCGTATTTTCCCCCTTTCACCGTTCCTACCATCGAGGCATAGAGCACATAGCGCTGCTGCGTTTGCCCGTTGATTGCCACGTCTTCTTTTTTCAACTCGTTCACCATCCCGATCAGCACTAAACTTCCGACGGGGACAAGAAGATACGTTCCGATCTGTCCGATGAAATATGTTTTTCCGTTTAACTCTCGCTTCAAGGATGTAATTTTCGCATCAATCAGCACCGTCACGCCTGCGTTACTGACTTCCGTTACCACACCGATATATTTTTGCTCTACCATAAATCACCTTTCACAAATTTTTCAAGACGACTTCATCACGACACGCGCTTGATAACGACAACCGTTCGATCATCGGCGTCTTCCGCACCTTCGGCGAAATCTTGAACATCGTTCACCAGGGCTTCGCAAATATATTTTGCCCCTTTATCCGACATCTGTTTCACTTTATTGGCAAGACGATCTTCGCCGTACACCAGGCCATCGGTTCTGCGTGCTTCCGTAATTCCATCCGTATAAATAACGGCGACGTCGCCTTTTTTCAGCATCGTACTTTCCACACGATAACTTCCGTGCGAAAACGGGCCGAGAATTTGCCCTGTCGATTCTAGCCACTCGATGGAATTTTCCTGCGCGTGGTACACAACTGGACTATTGTGACCAGCATTGGAATACAACAATAGTCCTTTGGGCCCATCCGTCAACTCTGCATAAAACATGGAAACAAATTGCTCTTCGGAAAACGAACGGTTCACAATTTTATTGATGCCGGACATGAGCGCCGCTGTTTTGGTATTGTGCGCAATGCCCATTCTCAATGCGCCGACAACATATAACGCCTGAGCCGCAGCGCGAAACCCTTTGCTTGCAGCATCGCCTACCACAATCATCAAACGGTCTTTACTATCATCCCCATAGAGATAATCGAAAAAATCGCCGCCGACAATTCGATCCGGTATCGACATACCATAGACATCATAAAAATAAAATTTTAGAAATGGATCCGGCAAAATACTTTGCTGAATCTCGCGCGCTTTATCGATATCCTGCTCTAAGAGTTTTGCTTTCCGTTCAATACGCTTGTTGCGCAGCAACGAAGTGACCGCAAGACTGATGATATTCAAATTGAGCTGCAAATCCTGATCGAGCGAATCGGAATTAAAAGCCATGGCATATTGGAATACGTAGCTGTGGCGATATTTAATTTTTTCGCCGATACCGGTGGCTGAATATTTTACGATGCCTTTCTTTCGTAAATAGCCGTCGGTTTCTTTGGTGATGATCGTCCGTTGCTCGATCAGGTGCTGAAACATCGGATATCGCGCAACATGGATGCGATGGCCGGGATCGAGATGTTCGATTTGCCCGATCTGATGGATGAGCCGGTACGATTCCGTCGTCGGTTCGTACTGCCACAATCGTCCGCCGCGCAATTTAATATCCGCGCTCTTGACGATTTCATTCATCACATGTTTCAGAAGTTCTTTGTCGGTTTTAAAATGTTCAGAAGCAAAACTTTCAATCGTTCGATATAATCGGCGTTGATCCATAGAAATATTCTTTCGAGAATAGTATAATTTCTTGACAACACGCTCAGTATAAAAATTCCATCACCATCATCTCATAAAAGAATAAGAGAAAATAATGAGAGAAGCCAGCATTCTTATTTTTGCAGAACGCTGCTGACGCCCTTGAGTTCTTCCACCCCTTCTGCGCCCAGCATATACGCGAGCTCTTCCCCGCATACGTCAAAAATTGTTTTCGGGCCTTCGACCTTCGATCCGCAACACTCGGGACGATTGGCATATTCGGGTTCGTGTACCGTCAACACCCAATCGTCAATGGTGACAGGATACGCTACGCAGAAAAACGGCTTGAGAAAAAATTTCGGCATGCCTTCTGCCATGGCGGTCTTCTGCAGCGCACACAATCCCCTGCTGTCAAGAAACACACAGCCGTGTTTTCCTAAGGCCGTTCCGTCGCATTGGCCCGAAAGAAAATCACGGTCGTCTTCCACCGTTTGGTCGAACCATTTTTCCGGATCATGTTCTTGTTCCGGTTCAAGATATTTTTGGATAAGCTCCGTGTGCGCAAGAATGCGTTCTTTTTCTTTGACGTCCGCCAGCACTCCGCCGTGGCAGCACCTGCCGTTGCAGCGATGCATTCCGCAGTCTTCGCAAAATCGTGCGGAAAGCAATTCCGGATCGACACGCAAACTTTTTATATGATGCAGTGTATGTTTTCTTAAAATGAAATCGATCATGATATTTTTCTTCGTTATCGTTCTTCTATCTTTTTCTTCCATGCCGCTAGCAGCTGAAGCGCTTCAAGCGGTGTGAGATTGTCTATCTTCAATTCCTGTAATTCGGTTCGCAGCGCGTCGTCTTTTAATTCGAACATCGCCATTTGAATTTCCTCTGTTGCATTCGCTTTTTGATTTTTTATATTCGAGTGAACCGCCAATTCCGAGCTTTCTAAATTTTTTAATACGTCCTTTGCGCGTTCCGTTACTTCCTCCGGCAAGCCGGCCATTTGTGCGACTTGAATTCCGTATGAGTGATCCGCAAATCCCGGCATTACTTTGTGCAAGAAAATGACTTTATCGCCGTACTCGCGAACATCGACTTTATAATTTTTGATGCGCGGAAAAACATCCGCAAGCTGATTCAATTCATGATAGTGCGTTGCAAATAATGTTTTTGCTCCGATGCGATTGTGAAGATATTCCGTCAGTGCCCACGCAATGCTGATGCCGTCGAATGTGCTTGTGCCTCGCCCGATCTCATCCAGCAAAATTAAACTGCGGTCGCTTGCTGTGTTCACAATATTCGCCGCTTCATGCATTTCAACGAGAAACGTACTTTCACCGGAAGCAATATTATCGCTTGCACCGACACGCGTGTAAATGCGATCGACGATGCCGATCGTTGCAGCATCCGCAGGAACAAAACTTCCGATTTGAGCAAGCAGCACAATCAATCCCGCCTGACGCAAATAGCTGGATTTGCCGCTCATATTCGGTCCGGTGATAATGAGAATCTGATCGGATGTCGTTTCCAGCAGCACATCGTTCGGCGTGTAATGTTCTCCGGGTGGCAATAATTTTTCAATCACCGGATGCCTGCCGGTTTTGATTTCTAATTTTGTCGAATCATCGACGACCGGACAGACATAACGATTTTCCACTGCAACAATCGCAAGAGAAACAAAACAATCCAAGGTCGCAATGATGCGCGCATTCTGTTGGATCACCGCAGCATACGATGCAATCGTTTGGCGCAGCTCGTTGAACAACTGCGTTTCCAGCGAAAGAATTTTTTCTTCGGCATGAAGAATTTTCTCTTCGTATTCCTTTAGCTCTGGCGTAATAAATCGTTCGGCATTCGTCAGCGTTTGTTTGCGGATATAATTCGCCGGCACTTTGTCTTTGTGCGTGTGCGTCACTTCGATATAATAACCAAACACATTATTGAAACCGATTTTTAAGGAAGATATTCCCGTCCGCTCGCGTTCCGATTGCTGATGTTTGGCAACCCAATCTTTTGCACCAAAGGCCAACGTACGGATTTCATCCAATTCGGAGTTGTACCCTTTCCGAATCACACCTCCATCGACGAGTGTCATCGGCGGATCATCGGCAATAGCTTTCTGAATCGATGCAACAAGTTCTTCGAGCGAATCGAGTTGAGACTGCAATTGTTGAAGCGCAGTATTTTTCAATTGTGCAAGCGGTGTTTTTAAATTTGGAATTTGCGCCAGCATCACTTTTAATTGATTGACTTCGCGCGGATTGGCGCGGCCGGTCGCAATCTTCGCAATCAATCGTTCCAGATCGCCGATGGTTGAAAGTTCGCTCTCAAGTTTTCTTCGCGCCGATTCGTTCGTGAGCAATTCCTGCACCGCCGAAAGGCGAGATTGAATCGGTTCCAATTTTTTCAGCGGACGATTCACCCATTGTTTCAACATCCGTCCGCCCATCGGCGTTTGTGTTCGATCGAGAATCGAAAACAACGTTCCATCCGATTGTCCGGAAATCGTTGTGGTGATTTCCAGATTGCGTTTCGTGGATGCATCCAGCACCATAAATTCCGTCACATCATGCGGAACAATTTTTTTGATGTGCGGAATATTTGCCTTCTGTGTTTCCTGTAAATAATTCATCACCGCACCTGCGGCAACGATGCCGAGGCGCAATTCTTCAACGCCGAAACCTTTGAGCGATTGTGTTTGAAAATGATTAACAATCAGTTCGTACCCGTAATCGAAATTGAAAACCCAATCATCGACTTTGGTGTAAAGAATTTTTGTGTGAATGCCGAGCAACGATTTGATGGTTTCGAGATCGCGTTTCTGAACAAGCAATTCCTGTGGCTGCAAATTGCCGATCTGCTCGCTCAACTGTTTCAATGGAAATTCGCTGACGCCGAATTCTCCCGTCGATACATCGACAAAAGAAAATCCAACTAATTCATCTCCTGTCGCTAACGGCGAAGAAAGAGCAATCGCAGCAAGATAATTATTTTGCTTCTGTTCTAAAACCTTATCGGAAAATGCAACACCCGGTGTCACAACTTCAATCACATCACGCTTCACGATGCCTTTGGCAAACTTCGGATCTTCTATTTGTTCGCAAATAGCAACGCGGTATCCAGCACGTAATAATTTCGGTAAGTATGCATCTAACGCGTGATGCGGAAACCCTGCAAGCGGCGTATCGCCTGCTTCACCGTTGCCGCGCTTGGTAAGAACGATACCGAGCACTTTCGATGTGATTTTCGCATCGTCCTCAAACGTTTCAAAAAAATCTCCCATACGAAACAATAAAATTGTGTCGGGATATTTCGCCTTCACCTGCTGATATTGTTTCATTAAAGGAGTGGACATACATTCAGTTCAATAAAAAATTCGCACGGAATTCAACGCAATTTCTCCACACCCCACTTTTTCATGGCGTCGAACATTTTGTAATCCGTGAGATCGTAATGAATCGGTGTGATGGAAACATATTGGTTGCGAACTGCTGCTTCATCGAACTCCAATTCCGTATCGACATCTTCTAATCCGCCGGTGAGCCAAAAATATTCTCGGTTGTTCGGATCGCGTCGATGATCGAACGTGTCGTTCCAAACCGCTTTCCCCTGGCGCGTGACAAGAATTCCCTTAATTTCATTTTTCTTCAACGGCGGCACGTTGACATTCAACAATGTTCCGGCTGGCAATCCTTTTTTCAAAACCATCGATGCTAATTTTCTTGCGAACTGAGCAGCATATCGAAAATCCGGCGGCGCATACGTCGTCAGCGAAACGGCAATCGACGGAATGCCGAGCACGGTTCCTTCCGTAGCGGCAGAAACTGTTCCGGAATAAATTACGCTGATCGCCGTATTTGAACCATGATTGATTCCGGAGACAACTAAATCCGGTTGATGTTTGAGGATTGCACGCGTGGCAAGTTTCACACAATCTGCCGGAGTTCCTTGCACTGCATAGCCGAAAAATTTTCCATCCTTTTTAAATTCTTTCACGCGCAAAGGATAATTCATCGTGATGGCATGGCCGACAGCGCTTTGCTGCTTATCCGGTGCAACAACGGAAATGGTACCGATTTTTTTCAGTTCCTGCACCAGCGCATAAATGCCCGGCGCATCGATGCCGTCATCGTTGCAGACGAGAATGTGATATTTTTTTTTTGATTTCATTCCAGCGAGTTTCTAATAGCTTTCTTTATTCAAT
>DATKMP010000308.1:0-6119 GCA_035541775.1 Bacteroidota bacterium
TATGATATCTGGATATTATATTGACTGGCGTACTGTGCTTTCCTCCATATCAAAATCGTAGAGTCTGTTTGGCCGGGATGAAGAAACGCGGGAGTAAGCAACTGCGGTACGTTCGGTAAAGACACATACGTACTGAAGCTCCATACATCGCTCCACGGTCCGATAGAACCGGAGACATCTTTCCCTCGTATATGCCAGTAATAAAGTCCACCATTCGACAAACCGCTCACTGTTTTTACAGTATCTGTAGTTGAATCGGTTGCAACAACATTTATAAACGCCGCATCGGTGGCTAACTGGAAAAGATATTGATTCGAATCCGTTGCTTTGTTCCATTTCAAAGTAACGCTTGTATCCAGACCTTTTTGAAGATTTGCTGGAAAAACTAATGATGCTCTTCCATGATATGAATTTCCGCTTGTTAACGTCGGAGCCGTCCATGTAATCCAAGGAGAGAGATCTATACTATAAGGACTATCCGCATAGTTCGCTACGACAGAATCTTTTCCCAGAAGAAACTTATCGACTAATTTACCTATTTCTGTAACCTGCGTATCGGGTACGGCGCAATGAGTGTGATTACCGACAATGGACCAATTGAACCGGTCAGGAATTCCTAACGCGCTGTACACTTGTGCGCATGCTCTGCTGCAAACATCGCACGAAGGATTGGAAAGATGGATATAACTCGGATTTGCCGTGACATATAATGCACGCGGCGCCACCATTGCCATCAACTCATGATGATCCTCCGGCATGAGATAAACATTACTACCGGCAAATTGGCTCATGGAATTCATAAACCAATTATAATCGGTATTACCTATTCCTTCTTCTTGGTCAGAACCGCTCGCAGTAGTATTGGCATACGTATATCGCCACGATGTGGCACCGCCTCCGCCTGATTCTTGCGCTATCGTCAACGCAACACGTTCATCAAATGCACCGGCAAAGAGCGCCATTTTCCCGGCATACGAACATCCGGTTACCGCAATATGCTTGAGATCGATCGGTAAAGAATTCTGCACTAGTTCCAAACCGTCAATGATTCGGCTCACACCCCAAATCCATGCACTATATTGTCCCGTGTTCGTTGGATTAAGACTCGGATACAACATATAATACGGATCGGTAGTCGATGGACTGCCATACGTCGTTACTTGATTGTGCATAAACGCAATCTGCGCAACGTTACGGCTGCTGAAGATCGTTGATGGAGTACTTCCACTGGGACTATTCATTCCGATCACTGCAGGGAATGGTCCCGTTCCCGTCGGAAGAATAACTTGCGAAGTCAGCGTAAGGGTTTTGCCGCTCACAAACACATTCACGGTCAGTGTGCCCGCAGAATAACTGGCGGTGATGCTATCCGGCCGCGGCGGTTTTACACCGATTTCATAATTTTGAATCTGAGCGCTAATTTCTGTACGCCGATATTCCCAATCGGAAAAATGCGCAATACGACCTCTGCCATCAGCCCATTCAAATGGATCCGGTAAAGATGGAATCACAGGAAGTTGCGTGAGTGTGGGCAAATACGGCACCGGATAGGTTGCGCCCGTGTTCTCCGCAGTATATACAAGCGGCAATTGTTGTGCCGATAAATTTATAAAAATACCCGCTGTCGAAAGAAGTGTAACCAGTAACATTTTTTTTCTCATTGTACTACTCCTATCAAAATTAATTCCGTTCTAAGATCCATCCCATTCAGAACATTATTTTTGTTTCCCATTTTCAAAAACGATAGACCTTGAAAAAAGGTATGTAAAAATAGCTTCCGCGAAGTGTAAAGTCAAGAGATTATTCAAAGTAAGTAATACTCATTCGGTGTCGTTCCCGCCGACATCGAACTGAGACGACAGTACGTTCCGCTCGTCACATGTTCCCCTTCGCGATAATCCGTAATTCGTTCCGGCTATCGTTCGATCTTTATGCGATTATTTTTTTTCTTTCTTCGCGTCGGTCATAATATCAAACGGAATTTTTGCATCGGCATACACTTGCCACCAGAATATCTTTTCATCGTTGACGATTGCTTTTCACGCAGCCGGTAACCGCCAATAATTTTCTTTTCGTTCCTTCGATCCTTGATAGGTTCCGCCGGCGAATCCGAATGCCGCAACGGTATCACCGCGGATAAAAAAATCCGTTACTTCGATTTTATAATCGGGAAACCACTGAAGGTAGATCGTCCATCCGGCTCTCATTTTTTCTTTCCCCACGGTTTTGTTTCCCTGCGAATCGACGAAGGTATGATCTTCTGCCATAAGCGAACACAAGGCATCGACATTGTGTTCGTTGATTGCTTCGATGAAGCGATTCACTACTTGCTTGCTCACGTCATGAACTCCTTGCAATTTGTCCTGGGCATTGGCGCAAACGGGAAAGAAATAGCAATCCGGGAACGATCACCCGAGAGATCCGCCGAGTATTCTGCATAAACCATTTTTGGGTCATTCTTTATCACTTTCTTCTTGAGACAGATCGGATGAATTTGTTTTTTTCATGACAACATTGTTCGTAAGTCTCATGGATAACAATAGAACATGTTGACTTGTTATTGTAATCGTTAAAATTGCCCAGCTTGTAAGCCCTGTCATAAAGATGCCGATGTACATGAACTGAGAGTTATTATTAAAGAAACCGAATGCCATCACAAGAACACCCAAAAGCAAGACTAATGCAGAGATAATAATGCTCGTTTTCACCGGCGTTGTCGTTCTGATCGACCTATGCAGCATTGCATTTTCTCCTGATTAGATTTATTCTTAGTTACTAACGGACGCGGCTAAGCTGCGGTGCTCATAACTTTCCAATTGTATTTTCCTCACGCGAGCGCCATACCTTTTTTAAACAAACTTTCTCCGCGCGAATAATTGCTCCCATTTACCCGCCATGTTTTTTGCGGGCACTCAATCGGTCAGCTTGAGCCGCTGGTCAGCCGGCGTATAGTTCCTATAGTTCGGAGAACACACTATTCTTTACTTTCTTTTTCAGTGATTTCTTTTGCTTTATAATATTTGAAAACCTTTTGGCTTGCAAAATAAATTGCAGGTACAGATACAAAGACGTGATAAAGGGACCCACTGTAAGAAATAGCTCGATGGAAGCTACTATTCTCACCAAAGACTAAAACCACGAGAAGATTGGTTGCTATATTTAGAAGGAAGCTAATTCCGACTGCAGTAAGAATAGACATAAAATATTTTTTCATAAATATAAGCTTTTTCTTACGCCGTCGAACGGTTGGCAACTAACCTGCGGAAACCTGAACTTGCAACATGCACAAAGCGAAACAGGATACTGCACCGAATTAAATAGTGAAACATAAAAGTTATGAAGTACAAGAAAAAAATATATTTCACGAAACCTTACACCAGTCATGCTTAACGCAACACGCTCATTCAGTCAACTTGAGCTGCGGGTTAGGGTGCAAATCTAGCATGAATGTCGTTCTTAATAAGCAATAAATCGTGTTGAATATATAAATAGCTAAATACGACGAATAGAATTGTGACAAGGAAAATTATTATAACATATCTTTTGTTTCTCATCCAAAAAACTAGGGCTAAAAACAATAATGACATAGACAAAATTAAATGTCTAAAAAATATGAGTAGGCCATAATAATTATTTCTTAGCGCGATTATTTCGTTTTTCTTTGACGCAACAATTTGGTCGAGGATGTATGAATCGAGGTTCTTAAGCTTCCAGGCAACAAGATGACCAACAATGACATCAGCAACGCCACTAATTATATGAGAAATAAAAACAAAGATGACCAGGTAATACAAGACAAAGTTTCTATGATTAAGTTTCGAAAATTCGACATTTACTTTTGGGTTATTTTGTGTTAAACCGATTATCGACAAGAAGAAAAATATAATTGCTGAGCAATAGATGACGCCAGGAATTGCGTTGTCAAGAATTTTTAATAGATATTCCATTCAATATTTCTTTTAGTTGATTTGCGCCTAACTACAACTAGATATCCCAATGTGATCTGGCAACGCCATCACTTTGTGAGCTTCGCGAGACGTACGCTATGTTTATGCTACAAACACTGCGGTAAGCTATGTTTGTGCATACAACATAGGCTCGTTTTTTATTTTTTGTAATACTCTCACAATCGTTTTGAGAAACACCATGAATTGTATTCCTGTCGCCCTTTTTTTTTTATTCGCCAACATAAAGACATATCGGCATCATTGCTTATCGCTGTCGGCTCATCTGCTCAATGACTTATTGGCACAACGGCTCCCGCTTACGGCGGGCAGGAACGACTTCCTCACACAAACTCGTGCTCGCCTGTACGCACTACAAGTACCGGGCATGGCGCGCGGCGCACAACTTTTTCTGCCGTGCTGCCGAACAGTATATGTTCAACATTGCTGTGCCCATGCGTGGCGATTACAATCAGATCGATATTTTCTTCTTCTGCATATTGAAGAATTTCGTAAAACGGTTTTCCCGTCCGTACCACGCGGCGCGCAGGGACGCGGTTCGCAATTTCTTTTTCAATCAGCTCGTCCAATTCGTTGGAGCCGCGTGTGCGCAATTCATCTTCGATGTTGGGAAATCCGACTTGCCCGATGCTGAAATCCGCAGGATAGATCGCCGGCTCAACGACATAGATGAGATCGATGGAAGCAGAAAATTGTTCGGCAAAAGGAATGGCGTACTTAAGCGCATTTTTCGAATGCGTGGAAAAATCAATCGGAACTAATAATCGTTTTAGTCCAATCGTCGGTTTTTGCAGAACAACCTTAGCCGGTTTTCGCCTTACGGTTTTTCTGCGGGGTGCTTTCTTCTTTTGTGCCATGGGAATCATCTCCTTTTTGTTCCGTATGTGAACGTTCCAATTGGCTGCGTAGTTTTGAAAGCTCTTTATCGGTCTGGCGCAATCGTTGCGCAACGATTTCTGCCAGCTTCAGCACGATTTTATTTCCAAGCGTGCTGTGTTTTTCGATTAACTCGATTAAATCGGGGCGGAAGAATCCGATTAACATGCAATCGGTTTTGCAGACAGCATCGGCAGAACGTGGAGACTCATCGATCAGCGAAAGCTCGCCGAAAAAATCACCGTCGGCCAGTACCGCTAATTCGCGTGATGTTCCATCTTTACCCGAAATGCCGATCGAAACTTCTCCTTCTTGAATGATGTACATCCCCAATCCCGGATCGCCCTGATAAAACACCGGTTCGTTGGTGCGATATTCCCGCTTATGAACGATCGCAGCAACTTCTTTTAATTCCCGTGCGGTGAGGTCGGCAAATGCCGGAACGTTACTTAACACTTCTTCCGTGGATCCTTTATGGATAACGCGCGCCGAAAAAATATTTTTCCAGAGCGCGTTCCCGGCAGAAGATTTTTCAGCTTCCATGATTTCCTCCCTCGCAATTTTTTATTGAACGAATGTCAACCACTTGTGCGGGTCATTGCCCTTACCAACGATATCGAAGAACGCGGCTTGCAATGCTTTCGTCACAGCGCCTGCCGATCCTTTGCCGATCTGGATTCGATCGATGGATCGAATCGGCGTAAGTTCTGCGGCCGTGCCGCTGAAGAATACTTCATCCGCAATATACAACATTTCGCGCGGTATCGGACATTCGACGATCTGATATCCTAATTCTTTTGCTAACGTAATAACAGAAAATCTGGTAATGCCCGGCAGCACCGATGCAGCAAGGGGTGCAGTGTAAAGAATATTATCGCGAACGACAAAAATATTTTCACCGCTGCCTTCGCTGACGTTGCCGGAAACATCCAACGCAATCGCTTCTGCATATCCATCGGCAAGGGCTTCCATTTTCATCAACTGCGAACTGAGATAGTTGCCGCCCGCTTTTGCCATGGTGGGAATTGTATCAGGCGCTGCACGGCGCCAACTGGAAACACAGACATCGATTCCCTGCTCCAATGCCGTTGCGCCGAGATACGCGCCCCATTCCCATACTGCAATCGCGACATCCACCGGACAGTTCGCTGGATTCACGCCCAATTCTCCGAAGCCGCGATACACGACAGGGCGAATGTAACACGCTTTGAACTTGTTCGCTTTTATCGTCTCAAGAATTGCCGCGTTGATTTGTTCGTGCGTAAAAGGAATCGGCGT
>DATKMP010000309.1:0-5211 GCA_035541775.1 Bacteroidota bacterium
AATCCTTGGGATTGATGAGCATACAAGAACGTGCGCGCATTATTCATGGAACAGTGGATATTCAAGGAAGTCCGGGGAATGGTACGCGCGTCCGTTTAACTGTTCCGCTCCAACAGCCCATGGGAAATCTGCCGGATAAGCGTGAGAAATCATGAGAATATTAGTTGTCGACGATCATGAGTTCACACGCGAGGGCGTCATCGGAATTTTAAGCGATGCCTTCAGTGTTACGAAAGTTGCACGTGCCGGCAATTATAACGATGCTGTGAAGCTTGCTCGAGAAACCAAATGGGATCTCATGGTTGTGGACATCAATCTTGCAGATATCAGCGGTTTGGAATTGATCAAGATGGCACGAAAATTCGATGCGAAAGTTCCTATCTTGGTGTTGAGCATGGTTCCTGTCGCTCAATATCTTAAACGCATTTTGCAGGCAGGCGCGACAGGGTATATAACCAAAAGCGAACCGACAGAAGAACTGGTTCATGCCGTCCGGTTGTTGATGCGCGGCATGAAATATTTTAGCCCGCAGGTACAGCAAGAAATGCCGGCATTTATCGATGAGGTGGTCGAGCAGCATCCTGTGCATGCGGAACTATCCGATCGTGAATTTGAAATTTTGCGCCGTCTGGCAGAAGGCAAAACGACAAAAGATATTGCGATCGAATATAAAATTTCTGCGAGCACAGTCAATGAATATCGCAGGCGGCTGCTGACCAAATTGCATGCCAAAAGCAATCTTGATCTTATGAGCTATGCCTATCAGAACGGCATTGTAGGGAAATCCGGATAACGCAAACCCATCATTTCCCGAGCATTTTCTTCCGTAAGTTCTCTTTACAGCATTTTTTCGGCAACATCGTTACAACCTTCCCTTCTTCAAAAAGTGAAATTGCTTTTCACTTCAATTTTTAAATTATTTACCTCTTCACTTCTGTCATTTCTGCGAATTTTCGTGTAGTAAAAATATGACATGAAAACCGTCAATTTTGTGACATGCTTTTAATTTTAATATATGTATGCTATTTCAATAAAATGAATTGAATTGTTGATGCGTTGCCGTGCAACATTTGATGTATGATATCGTTGATCTGGAGAAAAAATTATGAAAGAAGGATTAACAAATTTTGATCAATTTTTCAACCTTTCAAAAGATATGATCTGCTACATACGACCCGATGGATTTTTCGATCGTATGAATCCTGCATGGTCGCTGCAATTCGGATGGACACAAGAAGAGCTTCGATCCAAAAATATTTTAGAATTTCTTCATCCGGATGATCAGCCGCGATTTTCTGAGCCATTGATCAGGGCGATGGAAGGACGCGCTGCGGTCACATTCGAAAATCGTTTTCGCTGTAAAGATTCTACCTACAAATGGATCAGTTGGAATGCATATTTCCTGCCCGAACAAAATCGCGTCTTCGCTCTCACGTATGATATCAGCCCGTCGAAACAAGCATCGGAGATGCTCCGCGTGATACGCGAAGATTTGGAAACACGCCTTCAGCAGCTCAATATTGAACTGAAACGTGTGCAACGCCAGTTGTCGTTAAGTGAAATGCGATTTGACCTGCTCGAGCAAAATGTAGAACAATATGCTGTTATGGTCCTGGACGTGGAAGGGCATATTGTGAAATGGTCCGCCGGTGCCGAACGTATGCTGGGATATCACGCAAAAGAAATTATCGGCGAATATTTTTCGCGATTCTATCAGGCAGAAGATATTTGGCGCGGGCGTCATCACCATGCTCTTCGCTCCGTACTTGCCAATGGGCGATTTGAAGACAACGGATTACGGCTGCGGAAAGATGGAACAAGTTTTTATGCTCACGTTATTTTAATGCCGTTTTTTGACGAAGCCGGTACGCTGAGCGGTTTTATGAAAATAATGTGCGATCGGACGGAATACAAAAAATTGCATGATCAACTTCGAACAGCGGAAGAACGAAATCACAAACTGTTTGAAGAAAGCATGACCGGATATTGTGTATTGTCGCCCGACGGCAGTATCAATACCTGCAATCATTCTTTTGCAACGATGGTTGGATTTGAATCGATCCACAATGCGCAACAATCGAACATGAACAATCTCTTTCCGAATTCGGCGGTACCGCAGGCAATACTCCGATCTCTTTATGAACACGAGATCGTTCAAGGAAAGGAATTTCAGTTACAGCGAACAAATGGCGAACTGGTATCGGTCCTTGCCAATTTCTTTGGGCAATTTAACGACAATGGAGAATTGGTCGAAGTGCATGGAAGTTTTTTAAACATCAGCAAACAAAAAGAAGCCGAACGGCACTGGAATCAGAAACAAAATATTGGGTGCAACGACTAAACAAAGAAAATGGTTACAGTGTTGTTCGCCCTGTGAACATTTTTGCATTCGTTAATGCATGGAGTTGCGTTTGGGTACAACATTCCACAAGCGAGACATAATCCATGCTCCGATGAAAGCAAACGGAATCGGCGCCCAATGCCACGCATCCCATCCCCAATTGGCGGTAATATAACCAACCCCAACTCCGACAAACGCGCCTGCAAGATATTGCATGCCGTCGAATAATCCTGCCGCCGTCGCGGCTGCTTTTTTCCCGCCGAAATCCATCGATGCTGCGCCGCCGATCATCCCGTGCGCGCCATTGACACAAAACGACAACAGTACCAAACAGCATGCAGCAACAACTGGACCGAGGTGCAGCATATCGGAAATTCCAAAAAGTGCAAGCACCATGGCCATGCCGAGAAATCCAAAGGTAATGACCGGCGCACGTCTTCCGCCGAATGTTCGATCGGACATGATGCCGAAAACAAATCCGCCTGCAATGCCCGCGAGTGCAATGCCCCATGTGGCGATAAGATACGGAAGATACGTTGCAAAGAATGCTTTGTTCACGCCATGATAATCAACAAAATATTTTGGCCACCATGCATCGACGACACTGCGGCGAACAAAACCTATCATCATCGAACCGAGAGCGATAAGCCACATCGCACGGGAAGCAAAAACTTTTTGTAATACTTCCTTGATGGATGGCGCTTTGTCGTTGGTATCCACTTCATCGCCGGTGTCGAAGTCGCCAAGACCGGCATCCTTCGGTGAATTTTCCATCCATTTCAAATTGATCAAAAAGAAGACGGCAACGCATGCGCCGGGGATCCAGAACGCATACTGCCAAGGCAAACCAAGAAGAATGAGCGGCACACCTTGAAATGCCAGCAGCAATCCCAAACGAATCAGCACGCCGAAAATTCCGGCAAATGTTCCGCGTTCGCGCACATGAAACCATTGCGCATTCACCTTCACGATGGAAAGCGCACCGAATGATTGAAAATATCCGTTGATGCCCCAAACAATTGCCATCATCGTCAAGAGCATGCCGCCGGAAAGTCCGAAATTCAATACCACAGGTGTCACCACATGCCTCGCCATTCCGCTTCCCTCCCACACAGCGGGAGAAACAATAGCAAGACTTGCCATGCCAAATAAAATATTCATGATGACGACACCGACGGCGCCGAAGAGAAATGCTTTTTTCCCGCCAATGCGGTCAGCAAATGGGCCGTTCAACACGACAGCAAGTCCGTACACAAGCGGCATTACTGTTTCAAAAACACCGAGCTCAGTATTTTTCCAGCCAAGTGTATCGGCAAGATAGGGAGCGGCGGCAGTATAATTATATCGCGTTGCATAAAAAAATGCGTACAGCATACCGAGTGAAAGCCAATTGCTGGTGCGGCGGCGGCGAAATTCTAAACTATGAACAGGGCGATCAGGCAGAGCGGGCATAGCGAATGAACGATTCGTATATCGTGATTATGGTTTCGTCGATTGAAAACAGAAATAAATTATTCCGCATGGTAGCAAAACCATGCGGAATAAAACGAAATGAGTGCTTATAATAATTCTTTTGCCGTAGCAAGAACATTCTCCACCGTCAAACCGAAATGTTTGTACACCGCCTCGAACGGCGCAGAAATACCGAAGGTCGAGATGGCAAGAATTTTTCCGGCGTCGCCGACATATTTTTCCCAGCCGAACGGCACTCCGGCTTCAATAGCCACGCGTTTTTTTACAGAAGGTGGAAATACAGAATCGCGGTATTCTTTCGATTGACGCTCGAATAATTCCCACGACGGGAAACTCACGACGCGTGCCTTTACATGGTCTTTAACTAATTGTTCGTACGCCGCAACAGCGAATTGCACTTCCGAGCCGCTGCCGATAAGAATAATTTCCGGCAAAGGGGAATTCTCGATCAACACATACGCGCCTTTCACAACGCCTTCGGCAGAAGCGAATTTCGTTCGGTCATACGTCGGAAGTTTTTGGCGTGTGAGTGCAAGCGCCACAGGGCCGGTTTTGTGTTCAATAGCGACACGCCATGCGATGGCGGTTTCATTGGCATCGGCGGGGCGAATCAAAGTCATATTCGGAATGATGCGTAACGAGGCAAGATGTTCAATCGGTTGATGCGTGGGACCGTCTTCGCCGACGCCGATACTATCGTGCGTCAACACATAAATCGGACGAATGCCCATGATGGATGCAAGGCGCATCGAACCGCGCATATAATCCGAAAAAACAAAGAACGTTCCGCCGTAAGGAATAATGCCATCGGTTAAAGCGAGTCCGTTCATAATGCCTGCCATTGCATGTTCGCGCACGCCGTAACGAATATAACGTCCAGAGCGGTTGTTCGCCTGAAAATCCGGCGTACCTTTTACGAACGTATTGTTGGAAGGCGTCAAATCTGCGGAGCCGCCAAGCATCGTCGGTAACTGCGGGAAAATCGCCGCAAGGGTTTTGCCGGATGCATCACGCGTTGCCATCGATTCGGTAAACACCGGAATCGCTTTTTTCCATGCATCGCCAAACTCACCGACCCAGATTTTTTCTAATTCTGCAGCAAGTTCCGGATATTGTTTTTTGTACTCAGCAAACAATTTATTCCAAGCGGCTTCTTTTTCTGCGCCAGTTTGGATTTGCGACATTTGTTGTCGTGCTTCTTCCGGAACAAAAAATTGTTTTTCCGGATCCCAGCCGTACGCTTTCTTGGTCAATTTAATTTCATCGTCGCCTAACGGAGAACCATGCGCTTCGCTCGTATCTTGTTTGTTCGGACTTCCGTATCCAATATGCGTGCGTGTGATGATGATGGAAGGACGCGACTGCTCGGCTTTGGCAAGATCGATTGCCTTGCTGAC
>DATKMP010000310.1:0-7562 GCA_035541775.1 Bacteroidota bacterium
GCGACATCACCTAACAACTTAATTTACTGTCCATGAAATGGGAGCAACTTCACTGCGAGGATGACGGATTCAAATAGATATTGTGGTTTTCTCGTCGAACTCGATTGTGGCAGATTAACTTCTCTTTATTCTACGGGCGAAGAAATAGATATATTTCCATCGCCATGGAGTGTGGGGATCGGAATGACATATCAAACATCACCGTTTGTTGAATTGGGTGGTCTTATTTCATATCACCGATTAAAATATGAAATCAATGGAGATATAGATAACACTCCAACTATCACAACATCATCTCAATCCGACGGATATGGCAAGATATTCGAAACATCTGTCAATGTTCATTTATATTTTTTTGATTCAAATATTATTCAACTGGTTTTTTTTCAAGGAGGGCATTACTGGATAACATATCCAAAAGTAACTTATTATGACGTCGATAATAAAAAAGCAGATACCACGGGTATTTATTATAAAAATGGTAGCTCTCAGACCGCATGGATTATTGGCACGGGTTTAGGAGCTAAGATTCATATCAATCGATGTATATCGGTTAAAGCCGAATTATTGTTAATTGGTGCATTGCAAGATGGAAAGTACATCGGATTAAATTTTGCAGTGCAATATAGGTTATAATTTACTCATAGCTTTTTAAAATTTTCCTCTCGTTCCAAAGCTCAGCTTGGGAACGCTAAAGGATGGAAGCTCAGCTTCCAATGCAGTGTGCAGACACAACAGTGATAACTTGACTTGAGAACAATATAAAAACATGGTACACTTTTCCCATACTTCCTCAACACAACCGCGCTGTGAAGGAGTTGAATTCCTGAACTGAAAAGCCAGCACGCAACACAAGGAATAAACCTATGAGCCGTTGGAAAATTATCGACGGATTGAATCTGTATTTCATCACCACTACGATTGTGGAATGGCAATATGTATTTATTCGGCGATCATTCGATCATCACGGTGGAGTGTTTGGCATAACATCTTGGGTCGGGAGTGTAACTCCCTCCCAGCTAATAAGTTGTTAAGTTGTAAGTCATTGAGTCGATAAAGATCGGGCAGCTATAAAGGACTATGGCTGCCCGTTTTTTATTTACCGAGTTTGCAGTAAAGTTATTACTACCGGAAATAACAATATTGTGAGAATAATGAAGATTATGTATGAAGAATCTGTTCCCAGAATTTCGGGAAGGAAATATTTACGCATCCTGCATCACGAATTGTGATTCCCTCGATGATTAAACCTGCAACACCGAACGCCATCGCAATCCGGTGGTCGTCGTAACTTGCTAACGAAGCGCCATGCAGCTGCTGGCCTCCGACAAAAGAATATCCGTCTTCGTATTCTTCCACCTCAACACCCAGCAAACGAAGATTGGCGACAAGTGCAGCAATTCTATCCGTTTCTTTTGCTCGCAGTTCTTTTGCATTGTGCAGCGTGAACGTTCCATCAGAAAATAATGCGGCAATAGTAAGCGCAGGAATTTCATCGATCAATGCCGCAACAGTCTCGCCGTGAATGTGTACATTCCCTTTCAATTCCGATGAGCGAATAACGAGATCGCCGAGTTCTTCTCCGTTCATCACCCGTTTGTTTTCAACAGCAATATTGCATCCGAGAGATTGAAGAACAGCAATAATTTCTGTGCGCGATGGATTCAATCCGACGTCGGCTATTTGAATTTCAGAATTCGGTACAATCGATGCAGCAACCATGAAAAATGTTGCGGCAGAAATATCGCCCGGCACTAAAAATGATCCCGCTGAAATATTTTTTCCGCCTTGAATCGTTGCAATATATTTTCCGTCTTCGGTTCGAACATGGCAGCCAAGCATGCGCTCGGTGTGATCGCGTGTCGGAATAGATTCGATCACCGTTGTTTCGCCGTCTGCAAATAATCCGGAAAATAAAATTGCAGACTTTACTTGCGCACTTGCCACTGGCATTTCATAGCGGATGGCGTTGAGACGATCGACAGATTGAATTTGTAACGGCGCAGTATTCTGCACCGTTCCATGAATTTGTGCTCCCATCAATCGCAACGGATCCATAATGCGTTTCATCGGGCGTTTGCTTAACGACGCATCGCCGATCAGTGTCGATGAAAATTTTTGTCCCGCCAAAATTCCGGAAAGCAATCTCATGGTGGTGCCGGAATTACCGCAATCCAAATCTTTTCCAGCGGATTTTAATCCATACAAACCTTTTCCATGGACGACAAGAACATCGTTGCGTTCTTCTATTGTTATTCCCAGATCAGAAAAACAACGGCGAGTGCTTTGCGGATCGGCTGCTGCAGAGTAACCGCGGATCTCACTCACGCCTTCGGCTAACGAACCGATCATCATCGCACGATGTGAAATAGATTTGTCGCCGGGAATGCTGTACGTTCCCTTCAATCCTTTTGATGTTGGAATGGCAATATCCATAGTAAAAAAATCCCTATACGCGTTGTATTGCTACAGACATATAGGGATCATGTTCAAGGGTGAATGAAATTAGTGACGGGGACGGAAGCCGCCTCTGCCGCCGCCGGAATCGCTCCGTTTGCGTTCTCGCGAACGTTTCATCTCTTCTTCGGCGTTTTCACCGCCGGGTAAAAGAATCTTATGGCTCAAACTCATCTTCCCATCGTCATCGATGAAGACTAACTTCACATCGATTTGATCTCCAACTTTAATAAAATCTTCGACCTTTTCAACGCGATTGACATCCAATTGCGATACGTGTACCAATCCTTCTTTACCGGGAAGAATCTCAACAAACGCACCGAAGTCCGTAATTTTTTTGACCGTCGCTTTATACACCTGTCCGACTTCCGGCATTTGTGTAAGGGCACGGATGTAATTCAATGCTTTATCCGACGATTCTTTTTCGACCGCCGCAATTGTAACGGTGCCATCATCTTCAATATTGATTTCGGCACCGCTGTCTTTCACAAGCTGACGGATATTTTTTCCTCCGGGTCCAATCAATGGTCCGATCATATCGACAGGAATTTTGATCGTCTCGAGGCGTGGTGCAAAGCGTGAAAGCTCCGGCCGCGGCGCGTCGAGGGTTTGCATCATGATATCCAGAATATGGATTCGTCCGTCCTTTGCTTGCGCTAATGCGCGTTCAAGAATTTCAAACGAAATTCCTTTGATCTTGATATCCATCTGGAATGCAGTGATGCCGCTCTTTGTTCCCGCAACTTTAAAATCCATATCGCCAAGATGGTCTTCGTTGCCAAGGATGTCGCTCAGGATAGCAACTTTATCGCCTTCCTTCACCAACCCCATCGCAATACCTGCAACCGGGCGAGCCATCTTAACGCCGGCATCAAACAACGCCAATGTTCCGGCACAAACTGTCGCCATCGATGATGAACCGTTGGATTCAAGAATATCGGATACGACACGAACCGTGTACGGGAATTCTTTTTCCGATGGAATAAGGCGCTTCAAGGCACGTTCTGCAAGATTCCCGTGGCCGATTTCACGGCGGCCAACAGAACCAACTCTTCCAACTTCGCCAACACTGAACGGCGGGAAATTGTAATGCAGCATAAATCGTTTGGTCGTCTCGGGAAGCAATCCTTCCAGCACTTGCTCGTCCATTTTGGTGCCAAGCGTGGCGGATGTCAAACTTTGCGTTTCACCGCGCGTAAAGAGCGCAGAGCCATGCGTACGGGGCAATAATCCCACTTCGCACGTAATCGGACGGATATTCGTTAAACCGCGGCCGTCTAAACGTTTTCCTTCATTTAAAATTGTCGAACGCATGGCATCGCGTTCAATATCGTGCAGTAGCTCTGCAATGAAAGATTCCTTTTCAGGATATTTTTCCGACAATGCCGCTTGCACATCGGCATACACTTTCTTTGTCGCTTCGGAACGTTCTTCTTTTGCCATCACGGTCCGACTTAATTCTTTTAACGTCGCTTCTGCATGCGATTTTATTTCTTCAAGAAGTCCTGCAGGAATTTCGGGCTCAACAATGGCGCGTTTTTGTCTCTGCACTTGCTGTGCAAACTCACGCTGTACGCGGCAAAGCGTTTTAATAGCATCATGGCCCACACGAATCGCTTCGAGCATTTCCGCTTCAGAAATTTCTGCGGATTCGCCTTCGACCATCACAATAGAATCATCGGTACCGGCGACGGTTACATCGATGTTGCTTTGTTCGAGTTCTGCGAAGGTCGGATTAATAATATATTTTCCGTCCACACGTCCGACACGAACTTCTGCAATCGGCCCATCGAACGGAATATCGGAAACCAATAATGCCGCCGATGCAGCACAGGCGCCAAGCGTATCGCCGTCGTGCTGCATATCGGAAGAATAAACGGTCACAAGAAGCTGCGTTTCGTTCTTGTAGTTCTTCGGGAACATCGGCCGGATCGGGCGATCAATGAGACGCGAAGATAAAATTTCTTTTTCCGACGGCCTTCCCTCACGTTTAAAAAATCCGCCGGGAATTTTTCCCGCGGCAGCCGTCTTCTCCCGATATTCCACTTGTAACGGAAAAAAATCCTGATCTTCTTTCGCTTCATTTTCGCTCACCACTGTTGCGAGCACCATGGTATCGCAATAGCTAACCATGACGGCGCCATGCGCCTGTTTTGCAAATCTTCCGGTTTCAAAGACAAACGTCTTACCGTTGAGTTCCACTTCTTGTTTTACAACCATTTCTATCTTCCTCTGTTATAATGTTTCAACTTCACCCTATGTGAAGCTGCCTACTTGCGAATATCGAGTTCTTGAATAATTTTTCGATATCGATTGATGTCTTTTTCAATTAAATAATCTAGCAACCGTCTGCGCTTGCCGACCATTTTGAGTAAGCCGAGACGTGCGAGGTGATCGCCCTTCCTGGTTTCAAAATGCGGCGTTAAACTATTAATGGTCGCCGTGAGAATGGCAATTTGTACTTCCGGCGTTCCGGTATCCGTAGTATTTTTGCCGTATTTCTGGATGAGTTCCTTTTTATGTTCCGATGTAATAGGCATTGTGACTCCTTTTAAATAATTTTTATATGTTTTGTTCAACTTTGTGATGCGGCCATGTATTGGCGGCTCAACTCTTCATCCATCTTCATCTGATGGATTAATGCATCTACCGATTGAAATTTCAATTCATCGCGAAGCCGTTGGATATATTGCACGCTGATACTCTTTCCATAAATATCGCGATTAAAATCGAGAATATGAACTTCAATCAATTGCTGTCCGTTTTGATAAAACGTCGGCCGCACACCGACGCTTGCCATACCGAAAAAACTTTCGCGCTCCAAACGAACACGAACAAAATAAATACCGTTCTTCGGAATCAATTTGCGTTTCGTCGCGACATCCAAATTGGCTGTCGGATAACCGAGAGTCCTTCCGCGTTTATCGCCGACAATCACGGTACCATCGAGAGAATATAACGACCCGAGAAAAATTCCCGCAAGGTGGACATTTCCTTGTGTCAGCGCCTCACGAATAACCGAACTGCTCACGATAACACCATCGTGAAAAAACGGCTCGATGCGCACAACGGAAAAATCAAATTCATTGCCAAGAGCAACAAGCGAACTGATCGTTCCTTCTCGATTATGCCCCCAATGGTGATCATATCCCTCCACTACTTCACTGACGCCTATGCCGTTGATAATATATTCGGAATAGAAATCTCGTGAAGATTTTTGGGACATCGATTGATCGAATGCAATACTGTAAAGAACATCGACGCCAAGCGATGCAATGGCATCGCGGCGTTCTTCGGCGGTCGTCAGCAATTTGATATCGCGGGAGGGCGCGAGTACTTCGCGCGGATGCGGCTCAAATGTAACGACCACACTTCTGCCATTTCGTTTCTTTGCACGCGCAACAACTTCACGTATAATTTGCTGATGCGCAAGATGAACTCCGTCAAACGTACCAATCGTTATGACCGAATTCTTCTCGTATCCGACATCCTGCAGCCGGAACATACTTTTCATATTTTTTCAATTCGCTTCCACACGCGTGTGTGGTATAAGAGTTAGTTGTTCGATGGTTGCCGCATCATTTACATGATACTGACCAATCCGTGTACGGCGCAATGATATTAACGAAGCGCCGCAACCAAGCGTTTGCCCGGCATCATCAACTAACGTTCGCACGTACGTTCCTTTTGAACATACGACTTTAAAATCTACAAAAGGCCGGCGAATCGCTTCGACAACAAATGACGATACGAAAATTTCCCTCGGTTCTCTTGACACCGTCTGCCCTGCGCGCGCATATCGATACAAAGGACGGCCGCCATATTTTAGCGCAGAATACATCGGCGGCATTTGCATTTGCGTACCAACCATTTTTTTCATGACAGCCGCAATTGCTTCGTCTGATAGGTTCGAAAAATCGCCGCGCTCGCTGACCTCGGTTTCACTGTCAAAGCTGGGCGTGCGAATGCCTAACTCAAATGTACCAGTATATTCTTTCTCTAATCCAACGAACTGATCGATTTCTTTTGTACGTTTTCCCGTACAAACAATAAGCAATCCCGTCGCCTTAGGATCAAGCGTTCCCGCATGTCCGACTTTTTTTGTCTGAAACGTTGCGCGCACTTTTTTCACAACGTCGAACGATGTCCAATCCACCGGTTTATCGATGAGTAACATCAATCCCTCGGAGGTCGTACTGTCATGCTGCATTCGAATCGTTGTTTTGTTTTTGATCAGCATCGTGCTCGTGAATTTTATTAAAAATATTTTCCAGCTTGAACGCGCGATCCAAGGTTTCATCGTTATAAAAAATGAGCTCCGGTACAAACCGCAATTTAACCGCGCGGCCTAATGCAGAACGAATGGAGGATTTGGATTGTTCGATCAATTCCATCGTTCGTTTCTTGCGAACATCATCGCTAAAAACGCTGACGAACACTTTCGCAACACGCAAATCCGGACTCATTTGCACTTCCGTGACCGTTACAAGTCCATGGGTGGCAATATTGTAGGTTCGTTGAAAAATTGTACCGAGTTCTTCTTTCACTAACGAAGCAACTTTTTCTGTTCTGACTGACACGTTATTATTCCAACTTTCGTTTCACTTCAACTTCTTTATATGCTTCTACCGTATCGCCGACCTTGAGGTCGTTGTAATTTTCGAGGGCGATGCCGCATTCAAATCCCTGTTCCACTTCCCGCACGTCATCTTTAAAACGTTTCAGGGAAGCAATCGTCCCGTCATACACTTCAATTCCATCGCGAATGAGGCGCACTTTATTGTTGCGGGTAATTTTTCCATCGCGCACGTAACAACCGGCAATGGTGCCAAGTTTTGAAATTTTAAAGACCTCGCGAATTTCTACCGTTGCCATAACTTCTTCAGAAATTGTCGGCGCAAGCATGCCTTCCAGCGCTTGTTTAACATCGGAAATCGCATTGTAAATAATATTATATAAACGAATATCGACGCTTTCCGTTTGCGCAAGCTGCCGTGCTTTTAAATTCGGGCGCACATGGAAGCCGATAATGACCGCGTGCGATGCCATGGCAAGCAACACGTCGGATTCCGAAATACCGCCGACACCTTTATGGACGACCAATA
>DATKMP010000311.1:0-13763 GCA_035541775.1 Bacteroidota bacterium
GGTGTTCGGTATCATATTGTTCGAGGTACGTTGGATACGCAAGGTGTGCAAGATCGAAAGCAAGCGCGTTCCAAATACGGAGCAAAGAAACCTAAACAAGCATAAGAGCTATGAGAAAAAAGAGTTCAACACGGCGGAGAATTACTCCAGATCCAAAGTTTAACGATGTATTAGTTGCGCGTTTTGTCAATAGTGTTTTGTTGTGTGGAAAAAAGAATCGTGCACAAGCGATTGTCTATACTGCGCTGGATGAAGTTGGCAAAAAGACAGAAAAGGTACCGCTGGATGTTTTTAAAAAAGCGGTCGATAATGCATCACCTCTCATTGAGGTGCGTGCACGAAGAGTTGGTGGAGCAACCTATCAGGTTCCTACAGAAGTTCGTCCCGAGCGGCGAACCGCTCTAGCAATCCGTTGGCTAATTTTACATGCCAAAGAACGCTCGGATAAATCCATGGCACAGAAACTCGCAGCAGAGTTGATGGCTGCATCTGTGGGCGAAGGCGGAGCGGTGAAGAAACGAGATGATGTTCACCGTATGGCGGAAGCCAATAAAGCCTTTGCACATTTCAGGTGGTAATAGAAGTTTTGTAAAAATATTAGAATGTAGTTGTATCTCTGTCTTATGTTGTATGCATAAGATGGGGTTGGATTTTGATTTATGTCAAGAGAATACTCTTTAGAAAAAACTAGAAATATCGGCATCATGGCGCATATCGATGCAGGTAAGACGACGACGACGGAACGCATTCTGTTCTACACCGGTCGCTTGCATCGCATTGGCGAAGTCCATGATGGAGCTGCAACGATGGATTGGATGGAGCAGGAAAAAGAACGCGGCATTACCATCACCAGCGCTGCAACAACATGTTTCTGGCGTCAACATCGTATCAATATTATTGATACTCCGGGTCACGTCGATTTTACAATTGAGGTAGAGCGTTCTCTTCGTGTCCTTGATGGCGCGGTCGCTTTGTTTTGTTCTGTTGGCGGTGTTGAGCCGCAATCGGAAACCGTTTGGCGTCAAGCCGATAAATACGGCGTTCCACGTATTGCCTTTGTCAATAAAATGGATCGTGCCGGTGCGGATTTCTTAGCCGTTGTTGACATGATGAAAACCCGCTTAAGTGCAAACGCTGTTCCTATTCAGTTGCCGGTGGGTGAAGGCGATATGTTTGCTGGAGTCATTGATTTAATTACAATGAAGGCCCGAATGTATAACGAAGACAATCAGGGTGCGACATGGGAAGAGATCGATATTCCTGAAAAGCTTCGCGCAAAGTCAAATGAATATCGTATTAAGATGCTGGAAGCGGTTGCCGACGAAGATGATAAGTTGTTGGAAAAATATCTTGAAGGAAAAGAAATTTCTCCCGAAGAAATTCGCGTCGTTTTGCGTCGCGCTACGTTGAAGGTAAGTATTGTTCCTGTGTTGTGCGGGTCGTCGTTTAAAAATAAGGGCGTTCAGCAGTTGATGGATTCCGTTGTGGACTTCCTGCCATCGCCTTTGGATATTAATAGTGGTGTGCTTCATGGCCATCATCCGCACAAGCACGACGATGTTATTCGTCAAATTAGCGATAAAGAAAAGTTCACGGCGCTTGCGTTTAAAATTATGAGCGACCCGTTTGTCGGGCGGTTAACATATTTTCGTGTTTATTCCGGCACGCTGACAGCCGGCTCGTATGTCTATAATATTGTTTCCGATCGTAAAGAGCGCATTGCTCGTATTTTGCGAATGCATGCCAATCATCGCGAAGAAGTTGAAGAAGCGTATGCAGGCGATATTGTTGCTGCAATCGGTTTGAAAAATACTCGCACAGGCGATACGCTGACAACGGAAGAAGATCCGATTGTGCTGGAACGTATGGAATTTCCGGCGCCGGTTATCGATGTTGCGATTGAGCCCAAGACAAAAGTTGACCAAGAAAAAATGGGCGAAGCGCTTGCGCGCCTTGCTGAAGAAGATCCGACGTTCCGTATTTCAACGAATGAAGAAACGGGCCAAACAATTGTCAGCGGTATGGGCGAACTTCATCTGGAAATTATTATCGACCGAATGAAAAGAGAGTTTAAGGTCGAAGCCAATGTCGGTAAGCCACAGGTTGCGTACAAAGAAACGATTAGCAAGAAAGTGACGGCGGAAGGAAAATTCGTTCGTCAATCTGGCGGGCGCGGTCAATTTGGCCATGTGTGGATCGATCTTGAGCCCAATGAAAAAGGCAAGGGCTTTGAATTTGAAAATGCAATTGTTGGCGGTGTTGTTCCCAAAGAATACATCAAACCAACAGAGCAAGGAATTATCGAAGCGATGCGTAATGGCATTCTTGCCGGATATCCGGTAGAAGATGTTAAGGTTCGTTTGTTCGATGGTTCGTTCCACGCGGTTGACTCGTCCGAAATGGCGTTCAAGATTGCGGGTTCGATGGCATTCCAAGAAGGTGCACGCAAAGCAAATCCTGTTTTGCTCGAACCGATAATGTCTGTGGAAGTCGTTTCGCCCGAAGAATATATCGGCGATGTGATGGGCGATTTAAATTCGCGGCGCGGCAAGATTGAAGGAATGACCTCGCGCAAAGACGCGCAAGTGGTAAAATCATTTGTACCGCTTTCCATGATGTTTGGTTATGCAACGCAATTGCGTTCGATGACGCAAGGACGTGCATTATATACAATGCAATTCTCGCATTACGACCAGGTGCCGAAGAGTGTTGCAGAAGAAATAATTGAAAAAGTTCGCGGGAAAGATGCCGCGAAGGTAGCTTAAAAATTCTAAGTAATCGGGACTCTATCTAACTCATAGGAGATCAACAATATGGCAAAAGAAAAATTTGATCGCACTAAGCCGCACGTGAACGTCGGTACCATTGGCCACGTTGACCACGGCAAGACAACCTTGACAGCAGCTATTACGATGGTGCTGGCAAAAAAAGGATTGTCGCAAGTTCGCACGTTCGATTCTATCGATAATGCGCCTGAAGAAAAAGCACGCGGTATAACGATTAATACGGCGCACGTAGAGTACTCAACGTCCAAGCGCCACTATGCGCACGTTGATTGCCCGGGCCACGCTGATTATATCAAGAATATGATCACCGGCGCTGCACAAATGGATGGTGCCATTCTTGTTGTTGCAGCAACCGATGGACCTATGCCGCAAACACGCGAACACATTCTTCTCGCCCATCAGGTGAACGTTCCAAAAATTGTTGTGTTCATGAACAAGTGCGATGCGGTTGATGATCCGGAATTACTCGATCTCGTCGAGTTGGAAGTTCGTGATCTGTTAAAGAAAAATGATTTCCCCGGCGATGAAATTCCCATCATTCGTGGTTCAGCGTTGAAGGCAATGGAAGCTGCTTTGCGTCCAGATGCAAAGCCAGATGATCCGGCATTCAAATGTGTTATGGATTTAATGGATGCAGTTGATGATTATATTACTCTTCCAAAGCGTGACGCAGATCGCCCATTTTTGATGCCTGTCGAAGATGTGTTTTCGATTACTGGCCGTGGAACAGTTGGAACCGGTCGTGTTGAACGCGGTAAGGCAAAGGTCGGCGATGAAGTTGAAGTCGTCGGTTTGGGTGCGCACAAGAAAACCGTTATCACGGGAGCAGAAATGTTCCGAAAAGAGCTTGATGAAGTTCAAGCTGGTGATAATGCAGGATTGTTGCTGCGTGGTATTGAAAAGACGGAATTGGAACGCGGTATGGTTATTGCCAAACCGGGAACCATCACTCCGCACACAAAATTTGTCGCTCAAATTTACGTGTTGAAAAAAGAAGAAGGCGGACGTCATACGCCGTTCTTAACAGGATATCGTCCTCAATTCTATTTCCGCACAACCGACGTCACGGGCGTTGCTACGCTTCCGTCAGGTGTGGAAATGGTTATGCCTGGCGATAACCTCGATGCAATCAATATCGAATTGATTTCGCCGATTGCTATGGAAGAAGGCCAGCGATTTGCCGTCCGCGAAGGTGGACGTACAGTAGGCGCTGGAGTTATCACAAAGATCATTCAGTAAGTTATCATCTGTTCCGCTCTCGAGAAATACTTGAGAGCGGAATGGTTGTCTAAGGAGAAGTTTCCTTGGCTGGACAAAAAATTAGAATAAAATTAAAATCATTTGATCATAATCTGATCGACAAATCAACCGAGAAGATTATCAAGACGGTAAAATCGACTGGTGCCGTTGTGTCGGGTCCCATTCCGTTGCCAACGCAGCGTAGTGTGTACACCGTCAATCGTTCGCCGCATGTTGATAAAAAGTCCCGTGAGCAGTTCGAAACGCGGTCACATAAACGATTGATCGATATTCTCAATGCGACAGGCCGAACAGTGGATTCGTTGATGAAGTTAGAGCTTCCGGCTGGTGTGGATGTCGAAATCAAAGTCTAGTAATTCTGTAATTACGATTGAATGAACTGAGTGTGAGTGAAGTCGGCAGCAACTCCGATGCTGGTTTCGCTTTGGAAATTAAGGAGCAATAACAGTGAGTGGTATATTAGGAAAAAAGATTGGCATGACAAGTCTCTTCGATGAGAGTGGTGAAGCAATTCCATGCACCGTCATCGAAGCAGGTCCGTGTTTTGTCACGCAGGTCAGAACCAAGGATAAAGACGGCTACGATGCCGTGCAACTCGGTTTTGATGAAAAGAAAGATCGTCTTGTCACTAAGCCATTAAAAGGGCACTTTGCTAAAGCCGCTGTCAAAGCGATGCGGTTATTGCGTGAGTTTCAGAGTTTCAGTGAAGCATCCTTCAAGCCCGGTGATGAAGTGAAGGTTGATATTTTTGCGGCTGGCGACGTTGTCGATGTGAGCGGAAAATCGAAAGGCCGCGGCTTTCAAGGCGTTGTCAAACGGCATCACTTTGGCGGTGTCGGTCTTGCGACGCACGGCGCATCGGATCGTGTTCGCGCTCCCGGATCGATCGGCGGCAGTTCCTATCCATCGCGTGTCTTCAAAGGTATGTTGATGGCCGGACGCATGGGATTTGAGCGTGTGACGGTAAAGAATTTAAAAGTTGTTAAAGTGATTCCCGAATCCAACATTCTTATTGTGCGCGGTTCGGTGCCCGGTGCAATCAACGGGTATTTGGAAATTGAAAAGCACAACTAACGAATGCTCGTAAGGAAATAAAACAATGCAGGTTGATGTTTATAAAATAGATGGTACGCCGACAGGCGAGACAGTGGAACTCGATCCGAAAATTTTCGGCATCGAACCGAACGATCATGCTATCTATATGGCCGTGCGCAGCATTCAGGCGAATCAGCGCCAGGGTACGCACAAAGTTAAAACTCGCACAGAAGTGAGCGGCGGCGGCGTAAAGCCGTTCAAGCAAAAGAAAACCGGACGCGCCCGCGCAGGTTCCACGCGCTCGCCCATCTGGGTTGGCGGCGGTTCTATTTTCGGGCCGAAGCCGCACGATTATGTGGTAAAGCTTCCGACCAAAGTCCGTAAGCTTGCACGAAAATCGGCGTTGAGTTATAAAGCGAACGAAAGCGCTATTAAAGTGGTGGAAGATTTTTCGTTCGGCGCAGTGAAAACAAAACAAATGGCTTCTGTCTTAAAGGCATTAGAAATTGATAAAAAGAAAACGTTGCTGTTGACGAAAGCGACCGATCACAACGTCGTCAAGTCCGGACGCAACATTCCAAAATTACAAATTCGAGAAGCCGACAAGGCATCGACATTTGAAATCTTGAACAACCAAGTGCTGCTTATTCAAAAGAGCGCGGTGAGCGTGTTGCAAGATTCATTGAAGAATTAGGATTAAAAACAATGGCAAGCATTCTTCTACGGCCGATTATTACAGAAAAGATGACGGAGCTTGGCGACAAACGCCAGTATGCGTTTGAAGTTCCATCCGGTGTGAATAAAATCGAAATCGGAAAAGCTGTTGAAAAAAAATTCAACGTCGCTGTGACGAGTATTCGTACCGTTATGGTCAAAGGAAAAACAAAAACGCAAATGACCAAGCGAGGCCGGTTTGAAGGGCGCTCGAAAACTTGGAAGAAAGCGATCGTCACGTTGAAGCAGGGTGATAAGATCGATTACTTTGGAAATGTCTGATCTGAAAGTATAGAGTATGGGTATCAGAAAATTAAGACCAATGACGCCGGCGACGCGATTTTATTCCGTCCCCACGTTTGAAGAGATAACGAAGCACGCTCCAGAAAAAGCATTGTTAGAGCCGATCAAGAAAAGCGGCGGGCGCAATAATCTTGGACGTGTTACGTCGCGGCATCGCGGCGGCGGACACAAGCGGATGTATCGTGTGATTGATTTTAAACGCAACAAGCATGGCGTTGTCGGTATTGTCGAAGCGATTGAATATGATCCGAATCGTTCAGCGCGTATTGCGTTGATTCAGTATCCCGACGGTGACAAGCGATATATTCTTGCGCCTGAAGGATTAAAGGTCGGCGCAAAAATTACTTCCGGTCCGGAGGCAGAACCCGAAGTGGGAAATTCGCTTCCGCTGCGGAATGTTCCCTCAGCAGCATTTGTATTCAATGTAGAATTGATTGCCGGTAAAGGCGGACAAATCGGGCGCAGCGCTGGAAATTCATCTCAGGTTGTTGCCAAAGAAGGCGATTGGGTTTCGTTAAAATTACCTTCCGGTGAAGTCAGAAAATTTCATGCCGGCTGCTACGCAACAATCGGTGTTGTGAGCAATGGCGATCATGAAAATATTAGTCTCGGGAAAGCAGGCCGTTCGCGCTGGCTGGGAATTCGCCCGCAAACGCGCGGTATGGCAATGAATCCGGTTGATCACCCGATGGGCGGCGGCGAAGGCCGTTCTAAATCTGGTGGCGGCCAGCAGCACCCGGAATCTCCGTGGGGCAAGTATGCCAAGGGTTTAAAAACCCGAAAACGGAAAAATCAATCGAATCAATATATTGTCAAACGTCGAAAGTAAATCGGTAGGCACGTATGAGTCGTTCAATTAAAAAAGGTCCGTATGTTGACGCAAAGCTTCAGCAAAAAGTTGAAGCGTTGAATAAAGATAATCAAAAGCGCGTCATCAAAACGTGGTCACGCTCCAGTACGATTATTCCAGAATTCGTCGGACATACGTTTGCGGTACACAACGGAAATAAATTTGTCCCGGTGTATATTCATGAAGCAATGGTGGGCCACAAGCTGGGCGAGTTTGCGCCGACACGAATTTTCCGTGCGCATCCCGGCATCAAGAGTGAAACAACAACTTCGCCGGCGTGAGGAATATGACTATGGAAGCAAAAGCAATTAATCGATATATTGGATCGTCGCCGCGCAAGATGCGCTTGGTGATCGATCTCATTCGCGGTAAAGCAGTGGAAGAAGCATTATCTATTCTTCATTTTGTACCGAAGCATGCCGCAAAAACAGCGGAACAAGTATTGCGCTCTGCAATTTCCAACCTTCAAAACAAAGATGAAGGCGGACGTATCGATACGGCAGCGTTGTATGTGAAGGAAGCGTTTGTCGATGGCGGAGCGATGGCAAAGCGTGTGTTGCCTGCGCCGATGGGGCGTGCATTCCGCGTGCGCAAACGGTCGAATCATATTACGATTATCGTGGCGCAGCGCGCAGAAGCAAAAAAGGCAGTGCCGAAAAAAGTAGAAATGAAAAAAACTGAAACTGAAGCAACTAATAAAGAAGTAACCGAAAGTTAATCGGAGGATCAATTGGGTCAAAAAACAAATCCAAACGGTTTTCGCCTTGGTGTTGTACGTTCGTGGGATGCGAACTGGTTTGATAGCAAGAGCTTTGCAGGAAAGCTGCAAGAAGATATTGTGGTTCGGAATTATGTCCGCAACCGCCTGAAAAAAGCAGGCATTGCCCGCATTCAAATCGATCGAACGCCCAAGCGTGCAGTTGTCACCATTCACACGTCTCGACCCGGCATTGTGATTGGAAAGAGCGGCAAAGAAATTGCGCAACTCGAAGAAGAATTGAAGAAGGTTACTTCAAAAGAAATTAAAATTTTGATTCACGAAATTAAACGTCCCGAATTGGATGCATTTCTCGTTGGCGAAGCAATTGCCGGCCAGCTGGAAGGCAGAATTTCTTTCCGCCGTGCAATGAAGCAGTCGATTACCGCTGCCATGCGGATGGGTGCAGAAGGAATAAAAATTATGTGTGCCGGACGTCTCGGCGGCGCAGAAATTGCTCGCACCGAACATTATAAAGAAGGACGCATTCCGCTGCAAACACTTCGTGCCGATATCGATTATGCCAGTGCTACGGCGCATACCATTTACGGCGCTATCGGAATTAAAGTATGGATTTGCAAAGGCGAAATTATCGGGCCGCGTTCCAGAGGAGTATTGAATTATGTTAATGCCGAAGAGAGTAAAATTTAGAAAAGCACAGCGCGGACGTCGCCGCGGAAAAGCAACGCGCGGCA
The DNA here is from genome assembly GCA_035541775.1 of Bacteroidota bacterium. Classification (GTDB taxonomy): domain Bacteria; phylum Bacteroidota; class Ignavibacteria; order UBA10030; family UBA10030; genus DATKMP01. The sequence goes on from DATKMP010000311.1 coordinate 8,401, forward strand.
ACACAGTTGCGTTCGGTGATTTTGGCTTGAAGGCGATGGAGCCCGGCTGGGTAACGCAGCGCCAGATCGAAGCATCGCGTGTTGCGTTAACACGTATGATGAAGCGAGAAGGAAAAGTTTGGATTCGCATTTTCCCGGATAAGCCGGTCACCAAAAAACCTGCAGAAACTCGTCAAGGTAGCGGTAAAGGTAATCCGGAGTTTTGGGTTGCCGTCGTGAAACCGGGTCGTGTGTTGTTCGAGCTTGGTGGCATCAATAAAGCGGCAGCGGCGGAAGCGATGAAGCTTGCTTCCCACAAGCTGGCGATCAAAACAAAATTTGTTGCCCGTGTAGATTATCAGGGTGCGTAAGAGGTAAATGATGAAAGTGCATGAATTGCGTCAGATCTCGGATGTAGAATTACAAAAGAGAATTCACGATGAAGAAGAAAATCTTTCGAATTTAAGATTCCAAAAAGTCATCGGGCAGTTGGAAAATCCGATGAAGCTGGGGCTTATTCGTAAAGATGTTGCTCGAATGAAGACGATTCTTCGCGAGCGTTCATTGGCGGCGGCGAAATCCGCAGCTGTAACGGAACAACCGAAGTAAGTTGGAAAGACCGATGGCAGAAGAAACAAAACAACCAGTCGTGCGCGGATTGCGCAAAGTTCGTGTCGGAAAAGTGGTGAGCAACAAAATGCAAAAGAGCATTGTGGTTGCCATCGAACGTCAAGTGGCGCATCCGATCTATAAAAAATATTACCGCCTCACCACCAAGTTAATGGTGCATGACGAAAAGCAAGAAGCCAAAGTTGGCGATGTTGTGCGGGTGATGGAAACACGCCCGTTGAGTGCACGCAAGCGCTGGCGGTTAGTGGAAATTGTTGAGAAGGCGAAGTAGTTCATTTTAAGAGCAGGCTAGAACGATGATTCAGGAAGAAACCAATTTAGTCGCTGCCGATAATTCCGGTGCGAAAAAAATACGATGCATTCGCGTCCTTGGCGGCCACGAAAAGCGGTATGCCACAGTCGGTGATTTGATTGTGGTATCGGTCAAAAGCGCTATTCCCGGCGCTCCGGTAAAAAAAGGTGAAGTGTCGCGTGCGGTGATCGTGCGGACGCGAAAAGAAATTCGCCGCAAAGACGGATCGTATATCCGCTTTGATGAAAATGCGGCGGTGTTATTGAATGCTCAAGGCGAGCCGCGAGGAACGCGCATTTTTGGTCCGGTGGCGCGCGAATTACGCGAACGTCAGTATATGAAAATTATTTCCTTAGCACCCGAGGTGCTGTAAGATTATGGCGCAAAATTTACACGTACATAAAAACGACACAGTCGTTGTGAAAGCGGGAAATTCGAAAGGCAAACAAGGCAAAGTGCTTAAAGTGTTTCCCGACACCAATCAAATAATTATTGAAAACGTCAACATTATTAAACGTCATACACGCCCAACGCAAAAAAATCCGCAAGGTGGTGTTGTGCAAAAAGAAGGACCGATTCGTGCGTCCAACGTGATGGTGGTCTGCCCCAAGTGTAGCAAGCCAACGCGAGTCGGGCATCAACATGTGAACGATGCAACGAGTGGAAAGAAAAAAACCATGCGTGTATGCAAACAATGTAACGAGCAGTTTTAGGAATATCATTCATGGCGAAAGAAAAAGCTGAACGAAAAACAAAAGGCGAGCAGTCAGCGCCTGACGCAAAAGGAAAGAAAGCTGTTGCCGGCGCACAAGAAAAAGGTGTTCCCGCACGGTTGGCCCTGCGTTATAAAAGCGATGTGATACCGGCATTGTCGAAAAAATTCCAGTACACCAGCGTGATGCAAGTGCCGAAGCTTGAAAAAATTTCCATCAATATCGGCGTCGGCGATGCCACACAAGATCCGAAATTGTTGGATGCGGCTGTTCATGATTTAGAAGCCATCACGGGACAAAAAGTCGCGATCACGAAAGCGAAGAAAGCTATCTCCAATTTCAAATTGAGAGAAAATCTTCCGATTGGCTGCCGAGTGACATTGCGCCGCGCAAAGATGTACGAATTTTTAGACCGCTTTATCAGCGTCGCGCTGCCGCGCGTTCGCGATTTTCGCGGCGTCTCCGATAAATCGTTCGACGGCCATGGAAACTATACGCTTGGTGTGAAAGAACAAATTATTTTTCCGGAAATCGATGTCGATAAAGTTACGCGTATTACTGGAATGGATGTTACGTTCGTCACGACGGCGAAAACCGATCTGGAAGCGTACGAATTATTAAAAGAACTTGGAATCCCGTTCGTTAAACGGGAAGAAGTTGTTCCATCAACAAAACAAAACCAATAAGCTAAAGGAGTTCGCTTGGCACGGTTAGCAATGCGAGTAAAGGCGAAGAGAACGCCAAAACATAAAGTCCAACAGCATAATCGATGTAATATCTGCGGGCGCTCACGGGCATATTATCGGAAGTTCGGCATCTGCCGTCTTTGTTTCCGTAAGCTCGCGCTCGATGGAAAAATTCCCGGTGTGCGTAAGGCAAGTTGGTAACACTATTATAAGAGAGTCATTCGATGTCAAAAACTGATCCTATTGCAGATTTTCTTACACGAATCCGCAACGCAGCAAAAGCAAAACATCGCCGCGTCGATATTCCTGCCTCCAATGTGAAGAAGGCGTTGAGCCAAATTCTGGTGGACAAGAAATTTATTTCCGGCTTTGCGGTTTTAGAAGATAAAAAACAAAACATTTTACGGTTGAATTTAAAGTATTCCGCCGGCAAATCGGTTATTCAAGGAATGCGCCGTATCAGTAAACCCGGTATTCGCACCTATCGCGGTGCGGATGAAATGCCGCGTGTGTTCGGCGGACTTGGCATTGCCGTCATTTCGACATCAAAAGGATTGATGACCGACTCGCAAGCAAAGCAGCAGAATATTGGCGGCGAAGTGCTCGCGTACATTTGGTAAGAGTTGAAGGAGAAGAAGAGTGTCACGTATTGGTAAAAAGCCCGTTGAAATTCCCAAAGGCGTTACCGTCACAATCAATAATGAAGTGATTACGGTAAAAGGCCCAAAGGGTGAGCTGCAGGAAAAGGTGCATCCCGATGTTTCTGTTGAAGTTAAAGATGGACACGTGTTTGTTACGCGCCATTCGGAAGAAACGAAGAACCGTGCCTTGCATGGTTTGTGGCGCGCGTTGATTCACAACATGGTTGTTGGCGTCGCCGAAGGGTACACAAAAAAATTAGAAATCGTTGGCGTTGGCTATCGTGCAGAAATGAAAGGCAGCCGATTGAATCTGTTGCTTGGCTTTAGTCATCCAATTGTATTTGCCGCGCCGGACGGAATTAAAATCGAAGCGCCGACACAAACAAGCATTGTCATTAGCGGAGTTCACAAGCAATTGGTCGGATTGGTTGCAGCAAAACTTCGTTCACTGCGTCCGCCGGAGCCGTATAAAGGCAAAGGTGTGAAATACGAAGGCGAATACATCCGACGTAAAGCCGGTAAAGCTGCGGCAACTGCTGCAAAGTAGGATAAGCGTAAGGTAAAACTATGATACAGAAAAATACCGTTGAACGGTTGAAGAAAAAGCAAGTGCGGATCCGCAAAAAAATTGTCGGCACGCCGGAGCGTCCTCGCTTGGCAGTGTTTCGCAGTTCCAAAAATGCATATGCGCAAATCATCGATGATCTGAACGGCAAAACATTGGTGTCTTCTTCTTCGATCGAAAAAACAATCAAAGAAGAATTGAAATCGAAAAAGCCGGTTGAAATATATAAGTTAGTCGGCGTTGCGGTTGCAAAAAAAGCAATCGAAAAAAATATTACACAAGTCGTGTTCGACCGGAGCGGATACCTTTACCACGGGCGCGTCAAAGCGCTTGCGGAAGGTGCACGTGAAGGCGGATTAAAATTTTAACTTACATTTTTGAACGAGACACATGGCAAAAGTCAAAGCAGGTGAGCTTGAATTAAAAGAGCGTTTAGTGAACGTCAACCGCGTTGCGAAAGTCGTAAAGGGCGGCCGTCGATTCAGCTTTAACGCAATCGTTGTTGTCGGTGACGGCAACGGGCATGTCGGCATCGGGCTTGGAAAAGCAAACGAAGTTGCCGATGCAATTGCAAAAGGCACCGACGATGCGAAGAAGAATCTGTACAAGGTTCCGATTCTTCGCGGTACTATTCCACACGAAGTGCATGGAAAATTTGGCGCCGGAAAAGTAATCCTGAAACCAGCATCGCCTGGCACAGGGCTCATTGCCGGCGGCGGCGTTCGTGCTGTCTTGGAAATGGCCGGCGTCAAAGACGTGTTGACGAAGCAGCAGGGTTCGCCGAATGCGCACAATATTGTTAAAGCCACGATGGCTGCCTTGCTCGGGTTATCCGACGCAAAGATGACGGCGGTGCGCCGTGGAATCACTGTAAAAGAATTGTTTCAATAACGCAAAAAAGACGAGTTATGCCAGAAGCGAAAAAAATTAAGATCACCCAAATTAAAAGTGTGATCGAACAACTTGAAAATGCCAAGCGTACCATTAAAGCGCTGGGACTTGGACGCCCGAACTATACGGTCGTAAAAAATGATACACCGCAAGTTCGCGGGATGATTGCCAAAGTTCGGCATCTTGTAAAAGTGGAAGAGGTTTAAGAATGGCAAAAGATATTCTGAGCAATTTAACGCCGGCAAAAGGTTCACGCAAAAGAACAAAGCGTATCGGACGCGGCCAAGGTTCCGGTCATGGCGGAACAGCCACCAAAGGTCATAAAGGCGCAAAATCACGTTCCGGTCACAAATTTAAATTATGGTTTGAAGGCGGTCAAATGCCGCTGACACGCCGCGTGCCCAAATTCGGATTTACCAGCCGCAATCATGTAGAATCACAGGTTGTGAATTTGAAAACCTTAGAAGAATTTGCAACAAAGAAACGAATTGCCGGCGGATCGGTTACACCGGAAATTTTATACAAAGCAGGCGCGGTCGCCAAGAAAAATGCACCGGTCAAGATTCTCGGTGTCGGCGAATTGAAAACAAAGTTTGATGTAACAGCACATGCATTTAGCAAATCGGCAGTTACAAAAATTGAAGCTGCCGGCGGTACAGTAACGGTTCTTACGAAAACGAAGACGACGACGAACTCATGAGCAAGCTGACTGAAACGTTCACGAATATTTTTAAGATTCAGGAGTTGCGAGAGCGATTGCTCTTTACCACGCTCCTGTTGATTATTGTGCGCGTTGGCGCACATATTACGTTGCCCGGCGTTGATGCCGTGCTTCTTGCGGATACGATCCGAAAACAATCCGAAGGAAATCTTTTTGGATTGTATGACTTATTTGTAGGCGGCGCGTTTAGTAATGCTGCAATTTTCGGATTGGGCATTATGCCGTACATCAGTGCTTCGATCGTA